>NZ_JBSPUD010000015.1:0-116208 GCF_056861525.1 Stenotrophomonas sp. 82F1 | reverse complement strand
CCCGGCCAAGCGCGGCTTTTGCTCTACGCAACCAACCGACCACCCACGAGGGGCTGCGCCGTTCGCTGCAAACTACGCCGAAGGCGACGGCTTCTGCTTCAGCAGGCTCAACGCCAGTCCGCCGACAACCAGCACCCCCAGTCCCAGCAGCGCCCACAGCAGCCACGCCTTCCAGTCGTGCTGCGGCTTCAGCGCCGCATCACCGGCCAGCGTCTCCGGACTGCCTTCCAAGCGTGCCAGCGTCGGCTGCCACGACGGATCATTGCGCTGGCGCAGTTCCTCGATCAGCACCGTGATCGGTGCCTCCGCGCGGCGCGCGGTGGTACTGCCCACGGCCAGTGCGTAGGGCGCTGCGCCCTGGCTGAGGAACACCATCACTTCCGGTTGATAGCCCAGGCGCAGGGTCGGGGCGCTGGTGGTCTCCACCGGGCTCGCGACCAGCTTCCAGTAGCGGTCGCGGTACATGCCGCCCAGCGGTTGTGCCGCCGATTGCTGGCGCTGGCCCGGTGCGCCCTGCTGCAGCTGATAGGCGATCCACGGCGCGCTGCGGCGCTGCCACTCGGCGGCAGCGTCATCGCGACTGAACAGGGTCCACTGCACCAGGCTGTTGTCGGTGCTGGCCACGTCAGCGCGGGTCACCGGGAATCGACCATCCAGTTCAAAGGTGAATTCACCCTTGCCCTGCGCGGTCGGTTCCAGCGACAGCCACTCCCACGGCACCGTTGCCGGCGCCGGCGGCAGTTCCGCCAGGACGCTGCGCAGTTCCGGCAGGCGCGCCTCGCCCTGCGGCAGGATCCGCAGGTAGCGCACGTTGCTGTCGACCTGCAGGCGGCGCTGCAGCAGGCGCTTGCCCGCGCGCTGCAGGTCCACCAGGGGGACATCGCGGGCGATCGACTGCCAGTGCTGCAGATCGTCGCTGGCATCAAGCTGCACCTGCGCCTGCAGCGGCTGGCCACTTTCGGCCCAGTCCAGCACCAGTGCCGCCAGCGGTTGCTGGCCGAGCACGCTGGCATCGATCAACCAGCCGCCCTGCCCGTTTGCCACCGCACCACCGCCACCGAGCCGAGCCTCGACCCGGCGCACACGGCCGTCGGTATCGCGCTCGGTCAGCAGCTGCAGGTCGTTGCGCTGGGCCTCGGCCAGCGGTGGCAGCGGGAACCACGGCAGCTCGCGCTGCACCGGCGGCTGCGCCAACGGCTGGTCCGGTGCCAGCAGCGCCGACGGCAGTGCCTGACCGGCGGCGTTGAACACCTGCAGGTCGCCCAGATCGGCGGCGCCTGCGCGGCGGTAGATCGCCGGCTCCAGCACCACCCGGTAGGCACCGGATTGCGCGCTGGACAGGCTCAGCGGCCATTGTTCGGCGTACTGCGCGCGGTAGTCCGTGGCCTGCGCGGCAACCGCACCGGCCACGCCGAACAAGACCGGCAGCAACACTCGGCTCCACTTTCTCATTGGTTTTCCTCCACGGTTGGCGGCGCGCTCGGCGGCGCGGGCGCCAGGTAGCCCACCACGGTGCACAGCAGGCCGTAGGCGATGAACGATGCGATTCCCAGCAGGTTGCCCAGGTGCTGGCGGTCGATCAGCACCAGCTTGGCCAGTACCACGGCCATCAACACGGCACCGACCATCCACAGCACACGCTGGCCGCGACGCGAGCCCCACACCCAGGCGATCACGCCGAGCACGCTCCACAACACGGTCAGGCTGGTCTGCGCCAGGCTGAAGCGGGCCATTGTCGGATCCCAGGCCACCCCGCCCCAGTGATGCACGCCATGCAGCACGGTGCTGGTCAACGCGATGAAACCGGCTACGGCCAGCACCGGCACACGCAACCGCTGCAGCGGCGCCGGTCCCTGCGCGTCATACAGCCAGCGCGCGATCAGCAACAGGCTGACCCACTGTGCCAGTTCGGCAGGATTGAGCAGCGGCAGCCACGGCAACGGCGTGGCGTCACCCGCCAGGGTCAGGCCGAACAACCAGGCCAACGCCAGCACCGCGAAAATCACGCTCTGCAGCGGCAGGCGCACCGGATCAAACGCAGCACCCAGCGGCCAGCGCAGCACGTTCCAGCGCCACAGCGACAGTGCCGCCAGCAGCAACCACGGCAGGGTCACCAGCAGCGCGGTCCAGCCCTGCGCCAGGCGCGCGTCGCCGCCGCCCCACAGGGCCAGCAGCGAAAGCAGCGACGGCCACAGCAGCCACCACAGGAACTGCGCGATACGGGCCACGCCGCCACTGCCCTGACGCAGGCACAGCAGACTGCGCACGCCGAGCACAGCGAACACTGCCCACGCCAATGCGCCGTAGCCCGCAAACGGCTGCTGGTGCGCGTCGCTTTGCAGCAGCGCCAACGGGAAGCCCGCCGCCAGCATCGCCAGCGCGGTCACGCCCAGCGCACGCGCCGGCATGCGGCGCTGTACTTCCGACGCCAGCCAGGCGGTGACGGCGGCCAGCACCAGCACGGCATCGGCCTGCACCGAATGCGGGAAGAAGCGGCCGATTTCATGCACCAGGCCGCCCAACCACCACAGCAGGCCCCACAGGTAGTACGCCAGGGCGATGTCATGGCGCTGCCTGCGCTGATAGCTCCACGCGGCCGCGAAACCTGCCACGGCCAGCAGCAGCGCGCCGATCGCGGTCGGGTTGAGCAGGAAGCGCTGGTCCTGGTGCCAATGGTCGGCACCCACCACGAACGCGAATGCGGCGGCGAGCTGCAGCAGCGCACCGGTCACCTGCGGCAACCAGCGCTTCTGGCGCAACCCCAGCCAGGCCAGACCGGCGCCTTCCAGCGCGAATACCGCGCCGGTGGCCCGCGCCGAGAATGCCAACGGCACCGCCAGCGTCGCAAAGCCCACCGCCAGTACCGCATGCGACTGCGCCAGCACCGTGTACGACGCGCGCGCAATCAGCGCCCGTGCCAGCAGCGCATAGATCGCGGCCAGGCCCAGCGCACACAGGGCCAGCGTCATCGGTTGTTCGTGCAGCATGCCGGCCTGCAGCGAGAAGGCGATCAGCGGCGTGCCGAACACCAGGCTGCCGTCGACCAGATCGCGCCGCCCGGCCGGCTGCCGGCGCGCATACAACAGCGGAATCAGCAGGTAGAAGGCGAAGAACAGCAGCAGGAACGGTTCGGTGCTGGCGAACTTGGCTGCGTCGTACTGCAGCACGCCCCAGAACGTGCCGATGCCGAAGGTGAACGCGAAACCGAGCAGGTTCAGCACACGCCACGGCCGATACCAGGCGATGGCGAAAATGCCCGCGTTGAGCACGGCGTAGTAGCTGAACAGCCCGACGTGGTTGCCACTGCCGGTGGACAGCCACAGCGGCGCCATGAAGCCCGCCAGGATGCCCAGCACCGCCAACGTGCGCGAGTTCTGCACCACCGCCAGCACGCACAGCCCCGCCACCAGCGCGATCGAGCTGGCAAAAGCGAAACCGGGCGCGAGCAGATCGAAGCGCTTGAAGGCAGCGAAGATGGTCAGCAGCAGCACGCCGATGGCGCCGCCCTGCAGGGCCAGCGCGAACATCCGCCGGCGCTCGCGCTGGTGCCAGCCGAAGGCCAGCAGGCCCAGCGCACCGACGGTGATGCCCGCCAGCCGCAGTTCGACCGGTACCACCAGCCAGCCCTGGTCGCTGACGTACTTGAGCAGCGCGGCGACACCGGCCAGCAGCACCAGCATGCCGATCTTCACCGGCACATTGCCCTGGGTGAACCAGTGTTTGACCGCGCCAATCGCGCGCTCGACCAGGTTCGGCAGGGCCGGTTCTGCCGGCAACGGCGGCAATGCGGGCTCCGGTGGCAACGGTGGTGGCGGCAGCGGACGCGCGGGCTGGGCCGGCAGCGGCAACTCTTCGCGGGCGGCGACCGGCGCTGATGCAGGGGTTGCCGTGGGCCGCAGGAACGAGGGCTCGCTGCTGGGCTCGCGTGTTGCCGCAGGCGCGCGCGGCGGCTCGGCTACTGCCGAGGGCGCACGGCCTACCGTCCCGACCGGGATGGGCGCGACCTGCACGGTCTGTGCGGCCTCCAGCGCGGCGACCCGCCGGCGCAGGCCGGCAATCATCACCAGCGCCACCACCAGCAGCAGCGGTATCGCCAGCAGGACCAGTACTGCCAGGACCAAGAGTGCTTCCATTCCTCGCCTTCCAATGCGATCCCGCGCGCCACGATGGCGGCGGTCGACCGGCCCATGCTACGTCAGGCCGGGCCCCTTAAACGACGAACCCCGGCCAGGCCGGGGTTCGTGCGACGATCTTCGCAGGCCTTACTTGGCTGCGACGACCTTGGCCATTTCCAGGCACTTGTTGGAGTAGCCCCACTCGTTGTCGTACCACGACACGAGCTTGACGAAGGTGCCGTCGAGGGCGATGCCGGCGTCGGCATCGAACACCGAAGTGTGGGTTTCACCGCGGAAATCGGTGGCAACCACCTTGTCCTCGGTGTAGCCCAGGATGCCCTTCAGCGCGCCTTCGCTCTGTGCCTTCACTTCGGCGCAGATCTCGGCGTAGGTCGCTTCCTTTTCCAGCTCGACGGTCAGATCGACCACCGACACGTCCGAGGTCGGCACGCGGAAGCTCATGCCGGTCAGCTTCTTGTTCAGTTCCGGAATGACCACGCCGACGGCCTTGGCCGCACCGGTGGAGGACGGAATGATGTTCTCCAGGATGCCGCGGCCGCCGCGCCAGTCCTTGTTGGACGGGCCATCGACGGTCTTCTGGGTGGCGGTGGCCGCATGCACGGTGGTCATCAGGCCGCGCTTGATGCCCCACTTGTCATTGATGACCTTGGCCAGCGGCGCCAGGCAGTTGGTGGTGCACGAGGCGTTGGAGATGATCGCCTGGCCGGCGTAGGTCTTGTCGTTCACGCCGAACACGAACATCGGCGTGTCGTCCTTCGACGGTGCCGACAGGATGACCTTCTTGGCGCCGGCATCGATGTGCTTCTGCGCGCTGACCTTGTCCAGGAACAGGCCGGTGGCTTCGAGCACGACGTCGACGCCGACTTCGTCCCACTTCAGGTTGGACGGATCGCGTTCCTGGGTCAGGCGGATCTTCTTGCCGTTGACCAGCAGATCCTTGCCATCGACGGCTACGTCGGCCTTGAAACGGCCGTGCACGGAGTCGTACTTGAGCATGTAGGCCAGGTAATCCGGCTCCAGCAGATCGTTGATGGCCACGATTTCGATGTCGTCGCCGAAGTTCAGCACCGCCGAGCGCAGGACGTTACGCCCGATGCGACCGAAACCGTTGATACCAACCTTGATTGCCATGTTCTCAAGCTCCTGCAGCCGCGACAGGTGCGGCGGGGTGGATAGGGCCCACAAGTCTAGCAGGCCGGCCTTGACCACCGCGGGCCAAGGCCGGCGCCCGGACGGGGGCCGGACAGGATTTGATCCGGATCAAAGCGTTAGCGCGGCGTGAGGCCGAGACTGGCCACATCCACCCAGCAACGAGATCCCCCCCATGCGCAAGACCTCCCCCCTGATCGTGGCCAGCCTGGCCGCCGCCCTGTCGCTGGCCGCTGCCCCGGCCATGGCCCAGTCCAAGGGTGACTGGACCATTTCCGCCGGCGTGCACCAGGTCGCCCCGAAGTCGAACAACGGCTGGCTGGCCGGCGGCACCCTGAAGGTCGACGTCGACAACGACGTCAAGCCGACCATCACCGGTGAGTATTTCATCGCCGACAACCTCGGCATCGAAGTGCTGGCGGCGTTGCCGTTCAAGCACGACATCAACATCAACGGCCTGGGCCGCGTGGGCAGCACCAAGCAGCTGCCGCCGGTGGTCACCCTGCAGTACCACTTCAACAGCAAGGGCAAGGTGTCGCCGTTCGTCGGCGCCGGCCTGAACTACACCACCTTCTTCAGCGAAGACACCACCGGTGCGCTGGCAGGCAGCAAGTTGAAGCTGCAGGATTCGTGGGGCCTGGCCGCGCATGCGGGCATCGACTTCGCGATTGGCGAGAAGGGCGCCCTGCGCGTGGACATGCGCTGGATCGACATCGACAGCAAGGTGAAGCTGGACGGCGAGAAGATCGGCACGGTCAACATCGATCCGCTGGTCTACGGCGCGTCCTACGTCTTCAAGTTCTAAGGGGTTGTTTGGCGGGGGTTTCGCCCCCGCTCCCCCGCTACAGGCAAAACCCTCGCAGCATGTTGCCCCGGTATGTGTGTGCCGGGGCTTTTTTGTTGGACACGACCGGCGCAGGTACCGGTGTAGGTCGAGGCAGGGGAAGGGGCCGGGACACGCCGTAAACCCATCCCTGGGGGCTCGATGGCGCCATCCATGGCGCCAACGGTCCCGTCCCCTTCCCCTGCCTCGCCCTTCCATTTTCCACGCGCGCGCAAGCGCAAGCAGAAGCCGGCAACCGCATTGCGCAGTTGCCGTCGGCTGCATGCGATTGCGGGCTGCAGGATGTGATCCTGCATTTGACTGTGATTCTGCTTTTGTCGTTTGCATCCGCCAACGCGGCCATGTTGGATGGTGGCTGCAGGGGCAGGCGGTGCGGGACCGTCCGCGGCATGGATGCCGCGGCCGAGCCTACAGGGACGTACTTGCGGCGTGTCCCGCAGCGCCTGTCCCTGCAGCCATCCGCCCAGAGAACAGGAACGCGCCGCTTTCCATCAACCACCCATCTCCCCCGCTGGCTAGAATGAGCGGATGAAAGCACTGCACTCCCTGTTCCTCGCCGCCGCCATCGCGCCGGCCCTGCTGACCCTGTCCGCACCCGCCCATGCCTGGGGCGCGCAAGGCCACCGCCTGGTCGCCGAAGTGGCCGACAGCCGCCTCAACCCGACCGCGCGCGCCGAAGTCGACCGCCTGCTGGCCACCGAACCCGGCGCCACCCTGGCCAGCATCGCGCCCTGGGCCGACCAGCTGCGCGCCAAGGACCCCGGCCTGGGCCGTCGCTCGGCCGGCTGGCACTACGTCAACATCGCCGAAGATGGCTGCCATTACGAGGCGCCGAAGCACTGCAAGAGCGGCAACTGCATCGTCGAAGCGCTGAAGGCGCAAAGCGCGATCCTCGGCGACCGCAGCCTGACCGATGGCGAGCGCCTGCAGGCGCTGAAGTTCGTCGTGCACCTGGTCGGCGACATCCATCAGCCGATGCACGCCGGCTACGGCCATGACAAGGGCGGCAACGATTTCCAGCTGCAGTTCGGCAACCGCGGCACCAACCTGCACTCGCTGTGGGACAGCGGCATGCTCAATACCCGCAAGGTCGACGATGCCGGTTACCTGCCGGTGCTGCGCGCGCTGCCGGCGCCGAAGCTGGCACGCCAGTCCAACCCGCAGCGTGATCCGGTCAGCTGGGCTGAAGCCAGCTGCCGCATTTCCGTGCAACCTGGCGTTTACCCTGCCTCGCGTAAGATCGGCGACGACTACACCACGCGCTACCGGCCTGTGGCCGAAGCGCAGCTGCGACTGGCCGGCGAAAACCTGGCGCAGTTGCTGAACCGCGTGCTCGCCACACGCTGAGGAGTATCCGATGTCGGTCCAGGTGCAATCGTTCTTCCACCGTGACAGCAATACCTTCAGCTACCTGGTCAGCGACCCGGCCAGCAGGGAGGCCGCGCTGATCGACCCGGTACTGGATTACGACCCGGACACCGACGCCAGCAGCGAATCGCCGGTGCGTGCGATGCTCGACGCCATCGCGCAGCAGCAGCTGCACGTGCGCTGGCTGCTGGAAACCCATGCCCACGCCGACCACGTGTCGGCGGGGCGGCGGCTCAAGCAGCGGTTCCCGCAGGCGACGTTGGCCATCGGCGAAGGCATCCGCGCGGTGCAGGCCACGTTCGCACCGCGCTATGGCCTGCAGCTGCCCGAGGAACATGCGGTCTTCGATCACCTGTTCGCCGATGGCGAGACCTTCGCACTGGGTGAGTTGCAGGGACGCATCATCGCCGTGCCCGGCCACACCAGCGACAGCATCGCTTATCTGATCGACGATGCTGTCTTCACCGGCGATTCGCTGTTCATGCCCGATGGCGGCACCGCGCGCTGCGACTTCCCCGGCGGCGACGCCGCGCAGCTGTACCGCTCGATCCAGCGCCTGCTTGCCCTGCCCGATGCCACCCGCGTGTTCGTCTGCCACGACTACGGCCCGGGCGGCCGCGATTTCGCCAATGAAACCACCATCGGCGAACAGCGCGCGCACAACATCCACGTGCATGAGGGCGTGGCCGAAGCCGAGTTCGTCAGCGTGCGTCAGGCGCGTGATGCGACGCTGGCAGAGCCACAGCTGATGCAGCCGGCGGTGAAGGCCAACATCCAGGGCGGGGCGTGAGGGCTGCATAGCCGCCTCATCGCTCCGGCAATGACGCGGCGTCATTTGCCCTGCGTGCGCACCACATGCTGGCCCTTCACGATCTCGAAGGTGAAGGCATACAGCAGGCTCACCGGCACTGGCTCAACGCGCTCGGCGCCTTCGCAGTCGCCACGGTCGTTCGGCACCTTGCCGGGTGCGAAGTGGCAGACGGCGGCGGGAGAATACTTCCACAATGCCACCGCCTCCTGCGCCGCCTGCAGCAGAGGCGCATTCTCGCTTGCCGCGCCTGCAGCGCATTCGCTGCGGTCGACCAGCGCCAGGCTTCGCTCGACAGCCCCTTCGGCATCGATCACCACCTGCAGGCAGATCGTGGTTGGCGCCAGCTCGGTGCGCGGGTCACGGTGACCGATCTGCGGATCCGGCGCTGCATACAGCTGCGGCATCCGATAGCCTTCGGTTGCTCCCAGCGTGTACGCCTGCACCTGGCTGCTGCCACCTTTCCCTTCCGCATGCAGGCGTTGATGGCCGACGCTTTCATTGCGGGTATCGACGGTGGTCAGCCGTTCCCGGGTAGCGCAGCCTGCCAGCATCCCCGCTGCCAACAGCAGCGCGATGCGCATCACCTGGCGGTCTCCGTCACGTCGTCGCTCTCATCCATGGCGAAGGTGATCGGAATACGCACGGCACCCGCCACCGGCTTGCCGTTCTTCAGCGCCGGGCGATAGGTCCAGCTTCGCGCTGCTGCAATCGACACTGCGTCGAACACGCCCGGATTGGTGGCGCTCACTACACGCACATCGCTGACAGCACCCTGCGCATCAACGTCGACGCGGAGCACCACGACGCCTGCCTGGCTCTGCTCGAACGCGCTCTTCGGGTAGCTCGGCGGCGGCATCTTGTCGACCTGGATCTCCCGATCCATGACGGCCGCCGCTGGGCCGACCGCCATTGCGCCACTCTGGCTGGCCCACGCCACCGCCCCCATCCCCAGGCACAACCCGACCACCAGCACCTGACCCGACACCCACGGCAATGCCTTCCGCTTGGACTGCTGCAACATGGCGATACGCTCCTTCAACACGGGTTGGCTGCGCCAATGGCAGACCGCCGGCGCAACCGGGTGGACCAGCTGCGCCTTCAGCAGCGTGCTGGCGTACAGGCCGCGCAGCGCGGGCTGCGGGGCAATGGTGCGGGCATCGCAGGCCAGTTCCTGGTCACGCAGGAAACGACGTGCGGCCCATGGCAGCAGCGGGTGGAACCAGAACATCGCGCGCATCAGCAGCAGCACGCCGTTGGCCCAGTGATCGCCGTTGCGACGATGGCTGCGCTCGTGCTGCAGGATCAGGCGCTGCTCCTGCGCGGTGAACTGCTGGTCGAAATCGGGGCCGACCACGATGCGTGGCCGCCACAGGCCCACCAGCGCCGGTAGCCCGGGATCGCCACTGGCCTGCCAGCTGCCATCGGCACGCGCCCGCAGGCCGCCCATGCCACGTTCGAAGCGGCGCTGTGCTCGCAGGTCGCGCAACAGGCAGACGGCCGCGCCCAGCGCCCACACCAACAACAGCAGCAAGGGCCATTGCAGAGATGATGCAGGCAGGGCCTCCACTGCTTCGGGCACGACCTTCAGCGGCAAGGTCGGCACATGCTGCAACAGCGCGACCTGCGGCAGGGGAAGCAACAGCGCCGCGAGCAGCAGCGGCAGCAGCCACCAGCTGCGATACACCAGTCCAGCGCCGCCCAGCCGCAACAGCAGCGGCCGCACCGCCGCCTGCAGGACCACGCCCAGCGCCAGCCACAGGCTGGCCTGCCACAGCCCATCAAGCAGCTCATTCATGGTCCAGCTCCTGGATCAGCTTCTTCAGTTCGGTGATGTCCTGCGCGCTGAGCTGGCCGCGCTCGCTGAAATGCGCCACCAGCGGCGCCACACGGCCTTCAAACACACGCCCGATGAAGTCCCGGCTCTGCGTCTCGACCCATGCCTGGCGCTGCAGCAGCGGCCGGTACAGATAGCGCCGGCCGTCGCGCTCGGCGGCGATCGCGCCCTTGGTCAGCAGGCGGTTGAGCAGGGTCTTGATGGTCGGCTCGGCCCAGTCGCGGTGGGCCAGAGCGGCCACGACCTCATCGGCGGTACGCGGTGCCTGCTGCCACAGCACCTCCATCACTACGGCCTCGGCTTCGCTGATCGGGGTCATGGTTTACATCCGTAATCGACAATTCGATTACGCGCGTAATCGAACCGACTGTCAACCCCTCGACCCGTACTTCATCGCGCCTGCGCCAGCATGGGGGGCCTCCACCGCAGGTACCGGCATGAAGCCTTTGCGCAAGCGTGATTTCCCGGTCGAGCAGGCCCGGCGCTTTCTCGAGCCCGGCCCCATCGTGCTGGTCAGCACCGCCTGGCGTGGCCAGCGCAACCTGATGACGATGGGCTGGCACATGGTGATGGGCTTCTCGCCCTCGCTGGTGGCCACCTACCTGTGGAACGAGAACCACAGCTTCGGCCTGGCCCGTGGCAGCGGCGAGTGCGTGATCAACGTGCCCGGGGTCGAACTGCTGGACACCGTGGTTGACATCGGCAACTGCAGCGGCCGCGACGTCGACAAGTTCGAACGGTTCGGCCTGGATGCGGTGCCGGCGCGGGACGTGGGGGCACCCTTGGTGGGCCAATGCCATTCCAGTTTCGAGTGCCGCCTGCATGACGACAGCCAGGTCGAATCGAGCAATCTCTTCATCTGGGAAATCGTGCGCGCGCACGTTGCGCCGCGCCCCAAGCTGCCGCGCACGGTGCATTACCGCGGCGATGGCCGGTTCATGGTGTCCGGCGCCGAAGTCTCGCGTCGACGGCGGTTCAAGCCCGACATGCTGTAATGCCAGCACTCCCCCCAGCAGGACCGCCCCGGATGACCGAACACCTCACCGACCTCGACGCCGCCGTTGACTGGCTGTTCGCGCGCGTGGATGGGCCGCTGCGGATCGGTGCGCCGCTGGCGCTGGGCAAACCCCACCGCCTGCTCAACGCCCTGTATGCGCGTGTGGAACAGGACCCGTCACGGCCGCTGCAGCTGTATACCGCGCTGTCGTTGAACCCGCCGCGGGCGAAGGGAGACGGCCTGGAGGCGCGCTTCATGGCGCCGTTCGCGGCGCGCCATTTCGGTGAAGACTTTCCGCGCCTGGCCTACGCCGATGCAATCGCGCGTGACGCATTGCCAGCGCATGTGCAGGTGGAAGAGTTCTACATGCAGTCCGGCGCCCTGCTCGGTTCGCGACAGGCACAGTCCAGCTACACCAGCCTCAACTATACCCATGCTGCCGACGCCGTCGCCCAGCGCGCGCCGCAGGTGATCGTGCAGAAAGTAGCGATGCGCCCGGACGACCGGCGCCTGTCGCTGTCCTGCAACAACGACATCACCCAGGACACGCTGGACGCGATGACCGCGCGCGGCCTGCCGCGCCCGCTACTGGTCGCCGAGATCGATCCGCAGCTGCCGTATCTGGGCGGCACGGCCACGGTCGACGTGTCCTTCTTCGATCTGGTCATCACCCCGCCAGCACCGTATCCGGCGTTGTTCGGGCTGCCGCGGCAACCGGTGGCCGACGCCGACTACGCCATCGGCCTGTATGCCAGCACCCTGGTGCGCGACGGCGGCACGCTGCAGATCGGCATCGGCACCTTGGCCGATGCACTCAGCCATGCACTGGTACTGCGCCACACCGACAACGCGCGCTACCGGCGCGTGCTGGATGCGCTGGACCCGCAACTGGCCAGCCATCCGCTGGTACAGGAGATCGGCGGGCTGGAGCCGTTCGAGATCGGCCTGTACGGCTGCAGCGAAATGCTCAACGAGGGCTTCCGCCGGCTGGTGCAGACTGGTGTGATCAAGCGCAAGGTGCATGATGACCTGGCGCTGATGCAACGCATCGAGAACGGCAGCACGCTGTCCATCGACCACGCCACGCTGGAGGCGGAGGGCGAATACCTGCACGGCGCGTTCTACCTGGGCTCATCCGAATTCTACGAATGGCTGCGCACCCTGCCCGAGGACGAATGCCGGGCGATCGGCATGCGCCGCATCAGCGAGATCAACCAGTTGTACGGAGGCAACGAAACACTGGAACGCCTGCAGCGCCGGCATGCGCGCTTCTTCAATTCCTGCATGATGGCCACCGCACCGGGCGCAGCGGTGTCCGATGCACTGGAAGACGGCCGTGTGGTCTCCGGTGTGGGCGGCCAGTACAACTTCGTAGCGATGGCGCATGCGCTGCCGGAAGCGCGCAGTGTGTTGATGTTCCGCGCCGCCCGTGATGATCGTGGCCAGCGCGAATCCAATGTGCGCTGGAATTATGGGCACACGACCATTCCGCGCCACCTGCGTGACATCTATCTCAACGAGTACGGCATCGCCGATGTGCGCGGCCTTACCGATGACGACTGCGTACACGCGATGGTGGCGATCACCGAAGCGCCGTTCCAGGGCGCACTGCTGCAGCAGGCCTTCGCGGCGCGCAAGCTGGCAGCAACGGCACAACCCGATGTGCAGCGGCAGCAGCGCAACACACCACAGGCACTGGCGGCGGCGCTGGCGCCGTTCCGCAACGATGGCACCCTGCCCGATTATCCGTTGGGCAGCGACTTCACCGAGATCGAACAGGTGCTGGTGAAGGCACTGGGCTGGCTGAAGGCCAACACGCAGACGCGCGGCAGCAAGCTGCGCACCGTGTGGGACGCGCTGTGGCAGCCTGCAGGTGATGGCGACGCGGTGTACCTCCAGCGGATGGAACTGCAGTCGCCCAAGGACTTCGGCGAACGGCTCAATGCACGGTTGTTGAGGCTGGCCCTGGCGCGCACCGCGTAATCGCGCGGATGGTAGCGCCGGGCCATGCCCGGCGGATAACGATCAGTGCCAACCAGGGTTGGCACCTACCGCAGTGGCGCGGCACGCTATCCTGTGCGGATGAACAACGATTCCCGTTTCCTGCATGACCTGCAACGGCGCCACGCCGATGGCGAGCACCTGCGCTATCTCTGCTTCTGGGGCCACCAGCCGCCGCGCACGGGCGTGGCGGCGTCGTGTTTCAGCCAGTGGTACGACGCAGGTTTCAACATCGACGGCGTGCACTACCCCACCGCCGAGCACTTCATGATGGCCGGCAAGGCGCGACTGTTTGGTGCCACCGACATCCTCGAACAGGTTCTCGCCAGCCGCACGCCTGACAAGGTGAAAGCGCTGGGCCGGAAGATCGAGGGCTTCGACGAGGCGCTCTGGGCGCAGGCGCGCTACGCCCTGGTGGTCGAAGGCAATCGGGCCAAGTTCTCGCAGAATGCGGCGCTGGGCGATTTCCTGCGCGCCACGGAAGATCAGGTCCTGGTGGAAGCCAGTCCGGTGGATGTTGTCTGGGGAATCGGCCTGGCCAAGGATCACGCCGACGCGCACAACCCGGCGCAGTGGCGCGGATTGAATCTTTTGGGGTTTGCGCTGATGGACGTGCGGGACGCGATGTAACGCCTATCCACGCATGGCGTGGATCTACTGACGCGCGGGCGATTCGTTTCGCTCCGCAAACGAGAAAGGCCGGCTTGCGCCGGCCTCCCCGTATTCCATGCAGCGCGGCTTACAGCGCCTTGGCCGCTTCCACCACGTGCGCGGTGGTGATGCCGAAGTGCTGGTACAGCTTGTCGGCCGGGGCCGACGCACCGAAGGTGTCGATACCGATCACTGCGCCGTCCAGGCCGACGAACTGGCGCCAGAAGCCGGTGATGCCGGCTTCGATCGCCACGCGCTTGCGCACGGCGTTCGGCAGCACCGATTCGCGGTAGGCCGCATCCTGGCGCAGGAACACATCGGTGGACGGCATCGAGACCACGCGGGTCTTCAGGCCGGCCGCGTCCAGCTGCGCCTTCGCCTCGGTCGCCAGCGAGACTTCCGAACCGGTCGCGATCAGGATCACGTCCGGGGTGCCCGCGGCATCGGCCAGCACGTAGCCACCGCGCTCGATCTGTGCGATCTGCTCGGCGTCGCGCGGCTGGTGCGGCAGGTTCTGGCGGCTGAACACCAGGCAGCTCGGGCCGTCCTGGCGGGTGATCGCAGCCTTCCAACTCACGGCCGACTCGACCGCATCGCACGGGCGCCACACGTCGTTGTTCGGGATGTAGCGCAGCGAGGCCAGGTGCTCCACCGGCTGGTGGGTCGGGCCGTCTTCGCCCAGGCCGATCGAGTCGTGGGTGTAGACGTGGATGGCGTGAGCCGGGATCAGCGCGCTCATGCGCACGGCATTGCGGGCGTAATCGCTGAACACCAGGAAGGTGGCGTCGAACGGAATGAAACCACCGTGCAGGGCCAGGCCGTTGGCGATCGCGGTCATGCCGAACTCGCGCACACCGTAGTACACGTAGTTGGCATTGGCATCGTCGGTGGCGACGGATTTGCTGCCCTTCCACAGGGTCAGGTTCGAGTGTGCCAGGTCGGCCGAACCGCCCACGATTTCCGGCAGCAGCGGCGCGAACGCCTCGATGGCCAGCTGCGACGCCTTGCGCGAGGCAATGGTCTGGCCTTCGGCGGCAACCTGGGCGATGTAGGCGTCGGCCTTGGCAACGAAGTCGGCCGGCAGATCGCCATGCGAGCGACGGGTCAGTTCAGCGGCTTCGGCCGGGTACTGCGCAGCGTACTTGTCGAACTGCTGCTCCCACTCGGCCTGGCGCAGGGTGCCGGTACCGCCGGCACGCCAGCCGGCGTAGATCTCTTCCGGAATCTCGAACGGGCCGTAGTTCCAGTCCAGCGCCTTGCGGGTGGCTTCCAGTTCGTCCTTGCCCAGCGGTGCGCCGTGACTGGATTCCTTGCCGGCCTTGTTCGGCGAACCAAAGCCAATCGTGGTGCGGCAGCAGATCAGGGTCGGCTTGCCGTCCTGCGACAGGGCCGCTTCGATACCGGCCTTGATGCTCTCCGGATCGTGGCCATCGACGCCGCGGATCACGTTCCAGCCATAGGCCTCGAAACGCTCCGGGGTGTTGTCGGTGAACCAGCCTTCGGTGTTGCCGTCGATGGAGATGTGGTTGTCATCCCAGAAGCAGACGAGCTTGTGCAGGCCCCAGGTGCCGGCCAGCGAGGCGGCTTCGTGGGAAATGCCTTCCATCAGGCAGCCGTCACCCATGAACACCCAGGTGCGGTGGTCGACGATTTCCAGCTCCGGGCGGTTGAAGCGCTGTGCCAGCAGCTTCTCGGCCAAGGCAAAACCGACGGCATTGGCGAAACCCTGGCCCAGCGGACCGGTGGTGGTCTCCACGCCCGGGGTCTCATGACGCTCCGGATGGCCAGCAGTGTGGCTGCCCAGCTGGCGGAAGGCCTTCAGCTGCTCGATCGGCAGGTCATAGCCGCTCAGGTGCAGCAGCGCGTACTGCAGCATCGAGCCGTGGCCGTTGGACAGCACGAAGCGGTCGCGGTTGAACCACTGCGGGTTGTTCGGGTTGTGACGGTGGTAGTCGTTCCAGAGGACTTCGGCGATGTCGGCCATGCCCATGGGCATGCCGGGGTGGCCGGACTTTGCGGTTTCAACCGCATCGGCGGCAAGGAAGCGGATGGCGTTGGCCAACTGGCGACGGGTAGGCTGCGTCATGGTTCTGTCGGAATCGGGAGGCGGCCGCGGAACTGCGGGCGGCCTATTGTCCCACAGACGCCGGGTGGGGTCAGGCCAACAAGGGCGGTCGTGCCGGCCGCTGGCCGGCAACGTCGTGATTTCCGCTGGATTCCGCATGTGAAAAGGGGTCGGAGCCCTTTCCTGCGGAAAGGGATCCGACCCCGATCAGGTATTGCCTGGGTCAGTTGTCCAGACGGGCCGCGGCGGCAGCGGCCTCGGCCGGAGTGTCCGGCGCTTCCCCCTTGGCCACCAGGGTGGTCAGGGCCAAGTCGCCGGTCACGTTCAGCGCGGTGCGGCACATGTCCAGGAAGTGGTTCACGCCCAGAATCAGGCCGATGCCCAGCGGATTGACGCCGACCATCGCACAGATCATCGCCACCACCGGCAGCGAGCCGGACGGCACACCGGCCGTACCGATGCCACCAAGGATGCAGACCGCCATCACCATGACCTGCTGGCCGATGCTCAGGTCGACACCGAAGAACTGGGCCAGGAAGATCACCGTCACGCCCTCGAACAGCGCGGTGCCGTTCTGGTTGGCGGTGGCGCCCACGGTCAGCACGAAGCGCGACACGCGCTGCGGCAGGCCCATCTGGTCGGCCACGCGCAGCGCGGTCGGCAGGGTTGCGTTGCTGGAGGCGGTGGAGAAGGCCATCACCGTCGCCTCCTGGGTCTGCCGGAAGAACGCCAGCGGCGAACGCCCCGACAGCCATACCGCGGTGCCGTAGGTCACCACCATGTGCAGGCCGAGTGCCAGCACCACCACGCCCACGTAGGCACCCAGGCGGATGATCAGGTCGAAGCCGAACAGCGCAGCCAGGTTGAACATGAAGCAGGCCACGGCATACGGCGCCAGGCGGATGACCAGGTTGATCAGGGTCATCGAGATTTCGAACACGCCTTCGATGGCGCGACGCAGCGGGGCCACCTTGGCCTCGTCGGTCAGCACCATGCCGATACCGAACATCAGCGCAAAGAACATCAGCGACAGGATCGCGCCATTGTCCGAAGCGGCCTGCAGCACGTTGCTCGGCACGATCGACAGCAGCATGTCCATGCCCTTCGGCGTGCCATGGATGCCAGCCACGATTTCCTTGCTGCGCTCGGCGTTCTCCGACAGCATCAGCGCGGCCACCTGCGGGTCGACGCCGGCACCGGGCTTGAGCAGATTGACCAGCACCAGGCCGATACCCACGGCGATGCCGGACAGCAGCACGGTGTAGGCCAACGTCTTCCAGCCGATGCGGCCAAGGGCGCGGATGTCGCCCATCTCCGACACGCCCATGATCAGCGCCGAGAAGATCAGCGGCACGATCAGCATGAAGATCAGGTTGAGGAACAGGCCCGAAGCCGGGGTGGTGACGTAGTCCATTACCCACTTGGCACCGGTCTGCAGGCCTTCGACGCTGCCGCCCAGGGCATGCACGATCAGTCCCAGGACCAGGCCGATCGCAAAGCCGATGCCCATCTTCCAATGCAGGGGCAACTTCTTCTTGTCGGCAGCAGCTGCTGTCATGCGCGGGATTCCTCGAAAAATGAATCTACTCTAACAAAGCGCGCAAGCCGCGCCGGTTCAGGGTTGCCGCGGCGGATACAGCGGTGGCAGCCCAGTGTCGACGGCGCCGCTGGCGGCCGACCAGTGCGGTCCGTCACGGAAGCTCTCGCGCAGGCGGGCCCGCAGCGCGCTGACCTCCCCCAGCCCGCCCCAGCGCGCCTGCTGCAACGCCTGCAGGGTCTGCCGCTGGGCCGGATCGGCCAGCCGCTCGATCACCTGTTCCAGACGCTCCACGCCCGCCATCGAACACAGCAGCGCCTCCACCTGGTCAAAGCCCTCGCCATCGATGGCCCGGCGCAGCTCGGCCACGCTGGCACGCGACGAAGGCGCAGGTGCAATGGCCCCGGGGCGGGTAACCGTACGGGCGTGGGCGACCGCATGGCGACCACGTCGCCATCCCCATGCCAGGGTCAACAGCCACAGCAGCGCCAGGCCTGCGGCGGCGGCCATCCACGGCCACGGCCGGGTACCGGCTGCGGTCGGTGCAAGAGAGGACGCAACAGCGGGTGCGGCAGCTTCCGGCAGCGCGGCATCGGTATCGATGGGTTGCGCCACGGGCGCGCCGGCCCGGCCCGCCGCCACGGCCAGCTGCAGATCCGGCAGGCTGGCCTGCTGGGCACTGCCGCTGTCCACATTCCACCACGCCACGCGCGGCCCGGGCACACGCAGCGATCCCACCTGCCGCGGCACGATCGAATAGCGCCGGGTGATCTTCAGGCGTGGCGTGCTGCCGTTGAAGGTCTCCTCGTACTGGGCCGGTTCGGCGAACACCTGTGCGGCATCGCCGAGGTCAGGCACGGGCAGATCGGTGAACTGCGCCCGGGTAGCGCCGTTGGCGATTGCTTCGACCATCACGGTGGCGGCTTCGCCCGTGCGCGCAGTGCTGGGTGCGGCGGTGTAGCGCAGCTGCAGGCTGTGCAGTGGCAACCATGGCTGCACGGCCTGCGCCGGTTGCGCCTGCACCTGCAGCGTGCGTTCGGCACCGACGGCATTCATGCGGCCATCGCCACCGCTGCCGAAGAAGTCATCGAAGAAGCCCCCGGCACTGCGGCCGGTGAAGCGCGCGCCAGGCAGGCGCAACGCACCGCTGCGCTCGGGGATCAGCAGGAAGCGACGTTCGACTACGTTGTAGCGACGGCCGTTGACCTGGCGCACGTCGCTGCGGTCCTCGCCCACCCGCTGCAGCGACGCGCCACTGGGGGTGTCGAGCACCAGTTCGCCCGACGCCAGCTGCGAGGCGAAGTACAGCCTGACCACCACGCCCACGCTCTGCTGCACGTAGGGCGTCGGGTCATCCACCTCGGTTTCGATGAAGGCGGTGGCATTGCTCTGCGGGGTGGCCACCACGGCATCACTGACCTGCAGCACCAAGGGCACCGTGCGTGCACTGCCGACCTGCAACGAAGGCACCTGCAGCGTACCGGTGCGGCGCGGCGTCAGCGCAACCGTATAGAGGTTGCGCTGTTGGACGCCACCGTTGCTCCACTGCACCTGGCGATTGCTGCTCTGCGCACTGAGCACGAAATCGGCATTCAACGGTGCATAGTCCGGTGCACCTTCGTCGGTCTCGATGTGCAGGGTGACCGCGTCACCGGCGGCGATGCTGTCCTGTTCCAGCCAGGCGCGCGTCTGCGCCATGGCCACCATCGGCAGCCACAGCAGCAGCATCGCCAGCACAGGCAGAGGCCACCGGAATTGCCTGCTCGCCATGCCTGTCATCGCCCTTCCCTCTTTCTACGTTCGTTTTCCAACTGGAACTTGGCCCGCAGCAGTGCCCCCGGATCATCCGGTACGCGCCGCATCCAGGCCTCCACGGCCTGCTGCTCCTCGCGCTGTTGCGGCGTGCCGCCATCGCCGCGCACTGCCGTCTTGCCGGCGTCGCCAGCACGCGCCTGCTGCAGGGCCTGCTGCATGCGCTGACGCTGCTGGGCGTCGGCCTGCGCCTGGGCCTGCGCGTCGGACGCCTGCGGCGGTGGCGGCCTCGCACCCTGCTGGCCGGAGCCTGCAGACGTCGGATTCTGCTGGCCTTGTTGGCCCTGCGGTTGCCGCTGGCCTTGTTGGCCTTGTTGCGGATTCTGCTGACCCTGTTGCGGCTGATTCTGCTGACCTTGTTGGCCTTGCTGGCCCGGTTGATTCTGCTGCTGGCCCTGCTGGCCTTGCTGGCCTTGCTGGCCCGGTTGATTCTGCTGCTGGCCCTGCTGCTGGCCCGGCTGCGGCTTCTGCTGCCCCTTGCCCTGCCCCTGGTCATTGTTCGACGGCGGCTTGCGCTTGCGCGCAGCGTCGACCACGGCGCGGTTGGCGACGGCGTCGGCCATCTGCGGGTGGCGCGTCAGGGCCTTGTCGTAGGCGGCGATGGCGCCGTCGTAGTCACCCTGGCGGGCAAGCACGTTGCCGAGGTTGTACCAGCCGGCATCGCTGTCGATGCCTTCGAACTGCTTGCGGGCAGTAGCGAAATCACCTTGACGGTAGGCCTGCACGCCCGCGGCCAGGCGCGCGTGCTCACGCTGGTCGGCACGTTCCCACAACGTGCCCGCTGCCGCTGCAGGTGTCGGCGCGCGCGGCTGCGCCTGCAGCTGCCCGCTCAAGGGCAGAAGACCCACGGCCAGTACCGCCGCCAGTACCGCGCGACGACGGAATGCCAGCAGTGCCAGCAGCATCACCGGCGGCAACAACCAATAGCCTTCGTCCTGCCATTGCCGGGCCTGCCCCGGCCTCTGCAATGCGCCGCCATCGCTGGCATCCAGCACATCCAATGCCTGCAGATCGCGATCATCGTTGGCGATGCGCTGGTAACGCCCGCCGCCTGCGGTGGCGACGGCACGCAGGCTGGTTTCATCCAGCGCGGCCTGTGCGATCTGGCCTTGACCATCGCGGTAGGCGGCGCCGGACGGCGTGCCCAGGCCCAGCACCGACACCTGCAGGCCGAGACCACGCGCCTGCGTTGCCGCAAGCACCGCTTCGCTGTCGGCCTGGTCGCTGACCAGGAGAATCTGGCCGCGCAGGGCACCGGTCTGGCGCAGCAACCGCACCGCCCAGTCGATGCCACGGTCGGCGCGCTGGCCATCACGCGGCATCACCTCCGGCGCCAGCGCGTCCAGGTACAGCGCCACGTTGGCCGCGTCGTCGGTCAACGGCGCCACGGTATAGGCGTCTTCGGCATAGACCACCAGGCCTACCTGCCCGCCTTGACGGGCGCGCAGCAACGCACCGATTTTTGCCCGCGCCTGCAGCAGGCGCGAGGGAGGAAGGTCGGTCGCGGTGATGCGGCTGGACAGATCCAGCACCACCACCAGCGGCGCGCTGGCCTGATAGACCGGCTGCGCCTGCTGCCGCCAGCTGGGTCCAGCCATCGCCAGTGCAGCCAGGGTCCAGCCCAGCAGCAACGCCCAGGGCAGGCGCGCGCGTCGCTTCCCCTCTCCAGCCAGCAAATGCGACAACAGATGGGCATCGACCGCCTGCCGCCAAGCATCGCTGCGCCGTTGCCGGTACACGGCCACCGCCACGATCAGCGGCAGTGCCGCCAGCATCCACAACCAGTCCGGACGCAGGAAATGCAGCGCGCTCCAATCGAATGCGCTCCAGTCGGGCATTTTCAGCAAGGTGGCGCTCATCGGCGACGCTCCGGCCATACCCACGCCAACGCGCCCAGCAGCAACGCGACAGCCAACGGCCACGCATAGCGCTCGTTGCGCGGACGCAGTGTCGGCCCCTTCGCGGCAATCGGCTCCAGCCTGTCCAGTTCGGCATAGATGCCGGCCAGCTGGTCGGTGTCACGCGCACGGAAGAAGCGACCACCGGTCATCTCGGCGATCCTGCGCAGCGTTGCCTCGTCCACCGGGTCGCGGTCGGCGGCCACGGGAATGCCGAAGAACCGCGCACTACCGTCGCTGCCAAAGGCCACGGTGTGCACGCGCACGCCTTCGGCACGTGCCAGCTCGGCCGCGCGCAGCGGCTCCAGCACACCGGCGTTGCTGACGCCGTCGGTCAGCAGGATCAGTACACGCTGCCCTTCGGGCTGGCTGCGCAGGCGTTTGACCGCCAGCGCGATGGCATCACCAATGGCCGTCTCACGCCCGGCCAGGCCAACCACGCTGTCGCGCAGTTGATCGCGCACGCTGGACAGATCCGCGGTCAACGGCGTGAGTGTGTAGGCACGATCGCCGAACACCAGCAGGCCGACGCGATCGCCGGCACGACGATCGAGGAAATCAGCCAGCACCGCCTTGGCAGCCGTCAGACGCTCGACCGGCTGTGCGCCAAGCACCATGTCCGGCTCGCTCATGCTGCCGGATACATCCATCGCCAGCATCATCTGCCGGCCTTCCTGTGGCGGGGTGATCGCCTCACCCAGTTGCTGCGGTCGCGCCATCGCCACGCACAGCGCCAGCCAGCCCAACCACAGCAAGCCGCTGCGCAACCAGGAAACCCCGACGCGGCCGCCGCCCGCCAGTGCTTCCAGTTCGGCAGCGGCGTAAGGCACGCGCAGCGCAGCGCCAGGTTCGGCACGCCGTTTCCACGCGTACATCAGGATCGGCAACGGCAGTGCCAGCAGCGCCAGCGGCCACGCCAGCTGCAGATCCGGCCAGGGCCAGTAAGCTGCCAGCGCGCTCATCGACGGCGCTCCTGCAGCAACGCCAGGTAGCGCGCCCGCGCCCACGCGCGCACATCGGCCACGGCGGCGGCATCCACATGGGGACGATAGGCCCCCTCGGCCAGCAGGTTGCGCTGCGCAGCCGGAAGGGTGTCCTTGGGATCGACATACTGCCACCACGCGACATCGCGCAGCGCTTCGCTGCCGGGGCGTGCCTGACGCGCCGCACGCCGCAGCAGGCTGGCGATGGCGGCCAGTTCCGACGGTTCGCCGGTCACAGCAGCGATCTCCTGATCGAACAGACGCAGCCACTGTTGCCGGCGGCGACGGCGACGCCAGGCCACCGCAGCAACGATCACCAGCACCAGCAGGATCAGGGCGATCAGCATCAGCCAACCGGGAGCCGGCGGCCACCACGAGGGCGAAGCCGGCAACTGCACATCACGCAGTGGCAGGGAGGCACTCATGCCGGCACCTCCGTCGCTGCCGGTGCCAGCCAGGCATCGCTGGCCGCGTCGGTGGAAAGCACCTGCACATCGACGCGACGCGCGGCGAGCTGGCTGCGCAGCTGCTGCAGGGGTTCGACGAAATGCGCCTGCCAGTGCGCCTGTACATCGCTGCGGCGCAGGTCCAGGCCGATGCGCTGCTGTGCGGCGAGAAACTGCAAGGGGGCCGCCGGCGGCTGCAGCTCGAGCGGATCGACCAGCAGCAGCAGACTCAGGTCATGGTGCTGGGCCAGTGCGCTCCAGCGCGCTGGCGGAATGCGGATCGCCTGCAGCGGATCGGCCAGCACCAGCATCCGCGCGCCGGGGCGCAGCACCCGCCCAGCATGGTCCAGCGCGCGCTCCAGGCCGAGGTCATCGGCCGGTGGCTGCGCGTACCAGCGCGTGAGTGCATCAAGTACACGCAGTACCCCACGGGCACCGCCGGCCGGTGCGATCGGCGCCTCACGATCACTGCCGCGCAATGCACCGATGCGGTCGCCGCGACGCTGCGCAGACCATGCCGCGACGGCGCCGGCACGTGCTGCCTGCACCGATTTGAAGCGAACGCGGGTACCGAAATACAGCGCAGGCGACGTATCGGCAACGATCAGGGTGACCCGCTCGCGTTCTGCCTGGAACAGTTTGGTGTGCGTGCGACCGGTGCGCGCAGTGACGCGCCAGTCGATGTGGCGCGCGTCGTCGCCCGCCACGTACTCGCGTGATTCGGCATATTCCATGCCTCGTCCGCGCAGCGGCGACGGCGCCTGGCCTGCGCTGCCCGCGCGCCCTCGACGAGGCGGCGGCGGGCGCTGCGCCAGGCGGCGCAATGCCACCAGCTCGGCCAGCTGTGGGCGCAGACCATCGCCATCACTGGTGCTCGGAGCAGGTCCGTTGGGCGTGCCGGTCATGCGCGCACTCAGGGTGCCGGTACCCGGGCCAGCAGTTCCTGTACCAGGCGTTCGCCATCCCAACCTTCGGCGATGGCTTCATAGCTGGGCAGGACCCGATGGCGCAGCACATCGGCCGCCACGGCGCGCACGTCGTCAGGGGTGACGAAATCACGCCCTGCCAACCACGCCCGCGCCCGCGCGCACCGCTCCAGTGCGATGGAGCCACGGGGGCTGGCGCCCCACGCGATGCGGCGCCCCAGCGAGGCGTCGTAGCGCGAAGGGTCGCGCGAGGCCAGCACCAGTTCGATCAGGTAGCGCTCCAGCGCGGGGGCCATGTGCAGTTCCAGCACCTCGCGGCGCGCATCGAAGACATCCTGCATCGGCAGCTTTTCCGGCGCCACTGCGGTTTCACCAAGCGCACCTCGGGCACGCTCGCGGGCCAGCCGCAGGATTTCCGACTCGGCCGTCTGGTCCGGATAACCGATGCGTACGTGCATCAGGAAACGATCCAGCTGTGCTTCCGGCAGCGGGAAGGTGCCTTCCTGCTCGATCGGGTTCTGCGTGGCCATCACCAGGAACAACGAGGGCAGCGCGTAGGTGTGACGGCCGACGGTCACCTGGCGTTCGCCCATCGCTTCCAGCAGCGCGGACTGCACTTTGGCGGGCGCGCGGTTGATTTCGTCGGCCAGCAGGATCGGGTGGAAGATCGGCCCCGGCACGAACTCGAAGCGCCCTTCCTGCGGGCGCCAGATCTCGGTACCGGTCAGGTCGGAAGGCAACAGATCCGGGGTGAACTGCACCCGCGCGAAGTCTGCTTCCAACCGTGCCGCCAAGGCGCGGATGGCCGTGGTCTTGGCCAGGCCCGGAGCGCCTTCCACCAGCAGGTGGCCATCGGCCAGC
The DNA here is from genome assembly GCF_056861525.1 of Stenotrophomonas sp. 82F1. Taxonomy (NCBI): domain Bacteria; kingdom Pseudomonadati; phylum Pseudomonadota; class Gammaproteobacteria; order Lysobacterales; family Lysobacteraceae; genus Stenotrophomonas; species Stenotrophomonas sp. 82F1. The sequence goes on along the minus strand of NZ_JBSPUD010000015.1, from coordinate 91,889 downwards.
AAGGCGATCAGCAGGCGTTCGACCAACGCCGCCTGACCGACGATCTCGGCTGACAGTGCATCGCGCAGGTCGCTGAAGGCCGCATGCAGGCGCGAGGTGATGGGGGCAGGCGGCGGAGAAACGGATTCGGGCATCGGCGGAGGCAGGTTCATGGGGGCCTTTGACCGGCGCAGGATGGCTCGGGTTCCCCACATCATCGCAGGCCGTCCGGCTGCTGGCATCAAGAACGGCTGAACAGCCTCCACGCATGGCGTGGATCTACTCGCCCATCCACGCATGGCGTGGATCTACTTGAGGGACGTGGCGTGGATCCATTGCGCCCATCCACGCATGGCGTGGATCTACTTGAGGACGTGGCGTGGATCCATTGCGCCCATCCACGCATGGCGTGGATCTACCTTGGCAAACGACGCGGGGCCGCACATGGCGGCCCCGGTCGGATGCAGCAGGTGAAACGCCTCAGTTCTGGCGGGCCACGCGCAGGACCTTCGGGGTCACGAACACCAGCAGTTCGGCCTTGTCCTTGTTGCGGCCACGCTTCTTGAACAGGTTGCCGAGGAACGGCACATCGCCCAGGAACGGTACCTTGCTGACACTGTTGCGGTCGGTGAACTCGTAGACGCCACCGATCACCACGGTCTGGCCATCTTCCACCAGCACGGCGGTATTGACCTCGCGGCGGTTGATGGACGGCACCGTGCCGTAGCCCTGCAGCTGGATCAGCTGGTCGACCTCATCCTTCTTCACCGCCATGTTGAGGAACACGCGGTTGTCGTTGGTGATGGTCGGGGTGACCTTCAGTTCCAGAACCACTTCCTTGAACTGGACGTTCGGGGTCTGTGCGCCACCTGCGGCACCGCCACCACTGATGGTGACGTAGCCGATTTCCTTGCCCTGCTTGATCAGCGCTTCACGCTGGTTGGTGGTCACCACGCGCGGGTTGGAAATCACTTCGCCACGCGACTCTTCCTGCATGGCCGACAGTTCAACGTCGAGCAGATAGCCAGCATTGAGGATCGACAGTGCCAGCGAACCCGGGTTGCTGGCCGCTGCCACCGGCAGGTTCCAGTTCAGGCCGCGGGTGATGGTGGGGCCCACCGGCACCGGCGCCGGCCCCGTCCTGCCACCAGCCACCCATTGGTTGAACGCGTTCTGGTTGGCAATGGACGTAGTGACTTCCGAGTCGCGGTTCTTGGCATTGGAGTCCAGGTCGCCGCTGAAGTACACGTTGTCACGGCTGCCGCTGATGCCGAACTTGGCGCCCAGCTCGCGCGCGAAGGTATCAGTGGCGATGACGATGCGGGCTTCGATCAACACCTGGTCAACCGGACGGTCGATGACGTTGATCAACTCACGCATACGCGCGATCTTCTTCGGAATGTCGCTGATCATCAGCGTGTTGGTGCGTTCGTCAGCGACGATGCGGCCACGTGCCGAGAGGAAGCCACTTTCTTCCTGCGAGCTACCGCCGCCGCTTCCACCGCCACCACCGCCACCGATGCCCTTGGCCTCGGTCAGTGCTTTGAAGATCTGCGTGGCGCTGTGGTAGTTGATCTGGACGTAGTCGGTCACCAGGTCTTCGCGGTTTTCGATGGCGATGCGCGCGTCTTCCTTCTCCTGCTCGAACTTGGCCAGCTCGGACTGCGGCGCAACCCACACCACGCTGCCGTCACGACGCTTGTCCAGGCCCTTGGCACGCAGCACGATATCCAGTGCCTGGTCCCACGGCACGTTGACCAGGCGCAGGGTCACATTGCCCTGTACCGAGTCGGAGGCCACCACGTTCAGATTCGACTCTTCGGCGATCAACTGCAGCACGGTGCGCACGGGCACGTCCTGGAAGTTGAAGGTCACCGGCTTGCCGGCATAGCCGCGCTGCGGCACGCCCTTGGCGGCCTGGGTCACGCTGCCGGCAGTGACTGCGCCAACGGCGGCCTGCGCCTGCCGCGGACTGATCTCCACCACATACTCGTTGCCACTCTGGTAGGCCAGCGACTCGACCGGACCGCCCGTGCTCAGCACCAGCTGGGTGCCGGCGCCGGACGGCTTGGCGTCGATGCGCTGCACCGGGGTGGCGAAGTCGGTGACGTTCATCGGCTTCTGCAGGTTGGCCGGCAGGCGCGCGTTGCCGACATCGACCACCACGCTGTTGCCCTGGCTGCGCAGGTCGGGCATGGCGCCCTGGCCGTCGAACTGCAGGATCAGGCGGCCCGCGCCGTCATCGCCACGCTTGAAATCGATGCGTGCGACCGACAGGCCTGCCGGTGCAGCGGCCGGCGTGGCCGCCAGCGCCGTGCCGGTCGGCTTTTCCGACGGTGCGGCGGCCAGCGCCGGAGCGCAGGCCAGCATCAACGCGACTCCCAGCGCGCTGATGCGGTTCAAGGTAGTGCGCCGGATGGGACGCAGCCCCTTGGCTTGGTGAAAGGTCATCGTGCTATCCCCAGTAAACGATCATTGATCTTCCAGCGCGAGCGTTGCTGGACGTTCCAGCCAGCCACCCGCGCCATCCGGCACCAGTTCGATCAGCTCCACGCGGTCTTCGAAGACCGCGGTGACCCGCCCGTCGCTCTGCCCCAGGTAACCGCCGGGACGCACCCGATAGGTCACCTTGTCCGGCCCCATCACCAGCGCCACGGTGCCGGCGCCTGTTCCGATGGTGCCGACCATGTCCAGCGCGTCCAGCGGGAAGCCTTCCATCGGCTCCTTGCGCCGGTTCGGGTCTGGCCGCAGCCCCCCATTCCCCTGCTGCGGATTGGTCCAGGCATCGGTGAACGGATCGCGCATGCCCTGCGCGGAATACTCGAAGGTCTCGAACTGCTGCATCACCGGCAGCGGCTCCAGCGGCTGCGCCGGTCGCGCACGCTCGCTTTCGACCCACTTTTCCAGGTTGGGTGCATCACCCGGCGTGCTGGTCACGCCGCGGCCACAGGCGGCCAGCAGCAGCACCGTCAACGCCATGCCACCACGTGCAATGAAGGAACGGATCACTTCTTCGCCTCCTTGCCCGCTTCAGCCTTCTGCTGTTCCTCGACCTCGGCCTCATCCAGGTAGCGGTAGGTCTTGACCGTACCGGACAGTTCCAAAGCACCGGCCCGGATGTTGCCGCCGGTCTTGTCCTTCGGCTTGAGGTTGATGTCGTGCATGGTCAGGATCACCACCCGCGGCAACGAGGCCACGCCGCTGACGAAGGCACCGAACTGGTGGTAACTACCCACCATCCGCAGCTTGATCGGCTTCTCGGCGTAGAACTCCTTGATCTGCTCCTGCTCAGGCTCGAACAGCTCGTTGGCCAGGCCGCTGGACAGCGCGGTCTGCGAGATGTCGATGATCAGGTCCGGCATCTCGGTCTTGCTGGGCAGCTGCCGCAGCATCTGCTGCAGGACCTGCTCCATCTGTGCCAGCTGCTGCTTCAACGGTTCCAGGTTGACTGCGCGTTCCTGTTCCTTGGTGAACTCGGCCCGCAGCTCGGTTTCCCGCGATTCCAGTCCAGCCAGTTCCTCGCGCTTGCCGCTGATCAGCAGCATCCACAGCACGAACATGATCACCAGGGCGATCAGCGAGCAGAACACGATCTTCGCGTTCCTCGGCCAGTTGCCGATGTCGTTGAAATCGAGGTTCTTGATGTCGACTTTCTTGCTCATGCGCGATCCCCCTGCAGCGGGGCGTGGAAGGCCTGCGGCGGCTGCGCCAGGCGGCTGCCCTCAGGCTTGGTGGCCGGTGCGGCCGGTGCAGGCTTGGCGGGCGCAGGCGTTGCCGCCGGTGCCGGGGCCTGTGCCGGAGCCGTTGCAGGCGTGGCCGCCGGTGCCGTAGCCGTCCCCGGCTGCGGTGCGGCAGCGGCAGGCGCCGCGGCGGCGGGCCCGGCACTGAGCGGTGCGACCGTCGGTGCCGCTGGTGCGGTGCTGGCCACGCTGCCATCAGGGTTCAGGCCCGGCGTGGTCGCCGCTTCCTCGCTCTGCGCGGGCAGCTTGACCTTGACCTTGAACACGTAGGGCAATGCCTTGATGTCGGCCACCGGACCGGTCGCGCGCCCGTCCTTGTCCTTGTCCGGCTCACGCGCCTCGATGATCGCCAGCTCCGGATTGGTCATCCAGCCGGAGACTTCGAGGTTGCGCATGTAGGCCGAGACCCGGGCGTTGGACTGGGTGCGGCCCTCCAGGGTCAGCACGTCGCCTTCCTGCTGCAGGGCGGTCAGCACCACGCCATCGGGAATGGTGCGGACCAGCGCATCGAACAGGTGGACCATCTGCGAGCGCTTGGCCTGCAGCTGCTCGATCACCGCCTTGCGGGCCAGCAATCGGTTCTTCTGCTCGTCGAGGCGATCGATTTCCTTGTTCTGCTCCTTGACCTTGTCGATCTCGGTCTGCAGGTAAGCGTTGCGATCGTTCTGCCCGCTGACCTGCATGTCGTAGTAGAACCAGATCAACAGCGACAGCAGCAGGCCACCCAGCGCGGCCATGCCCAGCATGACGCCGAACTCGCGCTGGCGTTGCTTGCGCCGTTCGGCGCGCCAGGGCAATAGATTGATGCGTGCCATCAGTCAAAGCTCCTCAGCGCCAGACCGGTCGCGATCATCAGCGCGGGGGCGTCCTGGGCCAGCGCGTGCGCCTGCACCTTCGGCCCCAGGGTCATCTGTGCCAGCGGGTTGGCGACCACGGTCGGCACGCCCAGCTGTTCCTCGACCATCTCCGGCAGGCCTGCAAGGGCGGCACAGCCGCCAGCCAGCACAATGTGATCGACCCGGTTGAACTCGCTGCCGGCGTAGAAGAACTGCAGCAGACGGCTGATCTGCTGCACCGTGGCTTCCTTGAACGGCTCCAGCACTTCCATCTCGTAGCTTTCCGGCAGCCCGCCCTGGCGCTTGGCCAGACCGGCTTCCTCGTAGCTCAGGCCATAACGGCGCATGATCTCGTCGGTCAGCTGCTTGCCACCGAACACCTGTTCGCGGCTGTACAGGCTGCGGCCACCGCGCAGTACGTTGAGGGTGGTCATGGTGGCGCCGATATCGACCAGCGCAACCACGCCCTCGGCCGAAACCGGCAGCTCGCTGGCCACCAGGGCGAAGGCGTTCTCGACCGCGAAGGCCTCCACGTCCATCACCTTGGCCTGCAGGCCCCCCAGTTCCAGTGCGGACTGGCGCAGCTCCACATTTTCCGAACGCGAGGCAGCCAGCAGCACCTGGACCATTTCCGGGTTGTTCGGGATCGCCCCGATCACCTCGAAGTCCAGGTTCACTTCCTCGATCGGATACGGAATGTAGTTGACCGCTTCCAGCTCGATCTGGGCTTCCATGTCGTTCTCGTCCAGGTCGGCCGGCATCGGGATCACCTTGGTGATCACCGCCGAACCGGCCACGGCCGCAGCGGCCAGCTTGGCCTTGCTGCCGGAACGGTTCATCGCCCGGCGGATGGCCTCTCCCACGGCCTCCACTTCGACGATGTTCTTCTCCACCACCGCGTTCGGCGGCAGCGGTTCCACGGCATAATGTTCCACACGGAAACGGTTGCCGCTACGGGAAAGCTGCAACAGCTTTACCGCAGTCGAACTGATGTCGACGCCAATGAGTGGCGACTGACTTTTTGGGATGAGCCCCACGGTTTCTCCCCTGCCGACGGGCACTTGGACGCAAGAGCTGCGTCCGCGCATTAATAACGTATTCTTAGCAAATGGCAACCGCCCTGCTGTGACATCCCTCACAGGATGAACACGCAGCCCCTAGCGTCCCCTTGCACTCCCCAGTGCCGGCCCCAGCCGCCACCTTGCGTAATCTATACTCTGCGACCACGAAATTCGCAATCGGAATCTGACACCGATGACCCGTCTCCGCCGCTGGCTGCGCTGGATCTTCCTTGTTGTCCTGGTCCTGGCGCTGGTCGGAGCGGCCGCCGTTGGCGGCCTGTACTACGCCGTTTCTTCCAAGCTTCCCGACGTGCAGACCCTGCGCGACGTGGAAATGCAGGAGCCGATGTACGTCTACGCTGCCGATGGCAAGCTGATGGCGGTGTTCGGTGAGACCCGGCGTACCCCCATCACCATGAAGGACGTGCCGGAGAAGCTGAAGCAGGCGTTCCTGGCGACCGAGGATGCCCGCTTCTACGAGCACGGCGGCGTGGACTACAAGGGCATCGGTCGCGCGGTGTGGCTGCTGGCCACCACCAACGACAAGCGCGTGCCCGGTGGCTCCACCATCACCCAGCAGGTGGCCCGCCAGTTCTTCCTCAGCTCCGAGTACAGCTATACCCGCAAGCTGGCCGAGATCCTGCTGGCGCGCAAGATCGAGTCCGAGCTGAGCAAGGACGAGATCTTCGAGCTGTACCTGAACAAGAGTTTCTTCGGCAACCGCGCCTACGGCGTGGCCGCTGCTGCCGAGTTCTACTACGGCAAGAAGCTGGGCGAGCTGGACCTGGACGAGATGGCCTCGCTGGCCGGCATCCCCAAGTTCCCGTCCTCGGGCAACCCGATCTCCAACCCGGAGCGCGCCCGTCAGCGCCGTGACAACTATGTGCTGCAGCGCATGGCCGACCTGAAGTTCGTCAGCCAGGCCGAGGCCGACGCGGCCAAGGCCGTGCCGATGCACGCCACCGCGCACGAGCCGCCGGTGCAGGTCGATGCCCCGTACGTGGCCGAGCTGGTACGCCAGGAAATGATCGCCCGCTTCGGCGGCGACGTGGTCAACAAGGGTTACCACGTCACCACCACGATCGATTCGACCCTGCAGACCGCGGCCAACCTGTCGGTGCGCGACGGCCTGCTGCTGTACGACCATCGCCACGGCTGGCACGGCGTGGAGAAGCAGGTACAGCTGGGTGCCGGCGATGACGCCGCTGCACTGGCCGAGCACCTGCGCGGCATGTTCGGCCAGTCCGGCCTGCTGCCGGCGATCGTCGCCAGCACCGGCGCCGACGGCAGCGCCACCGTAGTGCTGGCCAACCGCAGCGAGATCGTGCTGCCGGCTGGTGCCGCCAAGTGGGCCAACAAGAGCCCGGCCAAGCTGGTACAGCGCGGCGACATCGTGCGCGTGCGCGCCGGTGCCAAGGAAGGCGAGTGGCTGCTCGACCAGCTGCCGCGCGGCCAGTCCGCGCTGGTCTCGCTGGACGCCCACAGCGGCGCACTGAAGGCGCTGGTCGGTGGCTTCAGCTTCTCCGGCAACAAGTTCAACCGTGCCACCCAGGCCCGTCGCCAGCCGGGGTCGAGCTTCAAGCCGTTCGTCTATGCGGCCGCCTTCGACAAGGGTTACAACCCGGCCTCGATCGTGCTCGACGCCCCGGTCGTGTTCCGCGACCGCCGCGGCAAGACCTGGGCGCCGCAGAACGACGGTGGTGGCTTCCGTGGCCCGATGCGGCTGCGTGAAGCGCTGGTGCAGTCGCGCAACCTGGTCTCGGTGCGCCTGCTTGATGGCATGGGCGTGGACTACGCGCGCAAGTACATCAGCCAGTTCGGCTTTGCCGAATCCGAGCTGCCGCCGAACCTGTCGATGTCGCTGGGTACCGCCTCGCTGACGCCGCTGTCGGTGGCCCGCGGCTATGCCGTGTTCGCCAACGGCGGCTCGCGCGTGGACACCTGGCTGATCGACCAGGTCAACGACCGCGATGGCAACCTGGTGTTCAAGGAAAACCCGGCGATGGCCTGCCGCGACTGCGCCGGCAGCAGCGACCAGCCGGTGAACCAGGTGGTGGACGGCTTCAACTTCGGCGCCCCGGCCCCCAAGGTCGACGCCACCGCCGCCAAGGCGGAAGCCAAGACCGAAACGCCGGCCGCACCGGCCAATCCGGACGCGCGTACCGCACCGCGTGCGATCGACGCCCGTACTGCCTACCAGCTGGTGTCGATGATGCGCGACGTGGTCCAGCGCGGTACCGGCGCGCAGGCCAAGGTGCTCGGCCGCGAGGACGTGGGCGGCAAGACCGGCTCCACCAATGACCACCGCGACGCCTGGTTCTCCGGCTTCGGTGGCCCGTATGTGACCACCGTGTGGGTGGGCCGCGACGACTTCCGTTCGCTGGGCTACCGCGAATACGGTGGCAAGGCGGCCCTGCCGATCTGGATCGACTACATGCGCACCGCGCTGAAGGACACCCCGATCGCGCAGAACGAACCGCCGAGCGGCATGGTCCAGGCCACCCTCAACGGTGCGGTGGAGTGGGTGAAGGTGGAAGACATGGACCGCCTGACCGACTACGACCTCAACCTGCAGAGCACCCCGCAGGCCGACGCGGCCGCGTTCGATATCTTCTGAGGCCAGGCTTGGTAGGTGCCAACCTTGGTTGGCACTGCCCTTTGTAGAGCCGAGCCCATGCTCGGCTCCGGTGGCCCGCGGTAGAGCAGCCGAGCATAGGCTCGGCTCTACAGCATCAACGGCACCCTCTTGCTCGGGTAAACGCCAACCCTCGTTGGCACCTCCGTGAAATACCCACGCAGATGTCACATGCCTGCGCTAGTCTGTAGCCAGGTCGCAATAGGGAGTCATCGCATGCACCGCGCTCACCAGCATGCTGCCAGCCAGACCCGCGAACGGCGTCATCGCCTCGCCCACGAAGCCGCCCGGCTGATGGCCGAAGGCGGAATCCGCGACTTCCACCAGGCCAAGCTCAAGGCTGCCAGCCGTCTTGGCATCCACGACGATGCCTCGCTGCCCCGCAACATCGAAATCGAACAGGCGCTGCGCGAATACCAGCGGCTGTTCTCCGGCCCACAACACGGCAACGAACTGCAGCGGCGCCGCGAATCCGCGTTACGCGCGCTGGAGTTCCTGCACGGCTTCTCGCCGCGCCTGGCCGGGCCCGTGCTGGACGGTACCGCCGATGCCAACAGCCCCGTGCAGCTGCACCTGCACAGTGACGACCCGGAGGCCGTGCATCGCTTCCTGGACGAGCATCGCATTCCCGCCGAATCGCGTACGCGACGCCTGCGACTGGACCGCGAGCGCAACCTGGACGTGCCGGTGTGGGTGTTCAGTGCCGAAGAACTGACCTTCGACCTCGCGGTGCTGCCCTACGACGCCCTGCGCCAGGCGCCGCTGTCGCCGGTGGATGAAAAACCCATGCGCCGGGCGTCGGCCACGCAGCTGCGGCAGCTGCTGGCCGAGATGGAGATAACCGCCTACATCGGCGGGTGACCGGTGCAGAGCCGAGCCCATGCTCGGCTCAGGGCTGCCGCGATCTGCGCCAAGAGCAGCCGGGCATGGCTCGGCGCTACTGGAAGATCAGCTGTTCCTCGGACGGGGTTGCCAATCGCGCCAACCACGGCACTGCGGCACGATGTGGATACTCGGCCATCATGCGTGCATGCATCTTCTGCAGGTCATGCAGGTTCCAGGCGTGCGAATACACATCCTGGAAATCGTCCGCCCAACCACTGCGCACCCGCATGCGTTCGCCATCAAGGTTCGGCACCAGGTACCACGGCACCTGCAGGATCTCGGCCAGGGCCTTGTTGCGTACGGCGCTATCGCGCCCCGACCGCTGCAGCTGTTCGATGCGGAAACTCACCCGCCGGCAGGGAAAAGGCATGCACGCACCGGTCGCGTTGATGTAGTCGGCGATGTCGGCGTACATGTCCGCCTGCAGCTTCATCGCCACCGGGTCCTGCAGTGTCTGCCGCACCCGCAACGTGCGCTGGGTACTGCCGCGGATCTCGGCGGCACTATAGAAGGGATCACCCGGCGTCGTGCCGCCGTGGCGCACCAGCACGATGCGATGGATCGCTTCATCGGTCAGCACTTCCACCCGCACGGCCGCGGCCTGCGGATGGATGCGCGGCTGCGGCACGTTCAGCACGCGCCAGAACCCCCACACCATCAGCCCCATGCAGATCATCAGCAGCAGACATGCCAGCGTCCACGTATCCATGTCGTGGGTGACGTAGCGGATGCGGGCGCGCCAGACGTAGTAGCGCCGGTAGGTCATGAAGCGGCTCATGAAGTTGTACATCGCAATTTCCTCTGCAATGGCCCCGGCGCGGCGGGGCTCGTTACGCGCACCACGCCGGGGCGTCATGGCTTACCAGCCGATGCCCACACCCACGCCCATGCTGCGTTCACCACTGTTGGTGAACGCACCATTGAGGCTGAAGGTGGCTGAGCCCTTGTCGTTGAGTACGCGCTGGTAGCCCACCGCCATGGCCGACTCGCCCTCGGCGTAGCCCACGCCCGCGCCGAGGCGGTTGTAGGTGGCCAGGCCAGCGGTGTTCATGGCCATGGCCGTCTGCGCACTGCTCATCGCCGCCATGCGGTTGAAGCGCTTGTCCATCTTGTCCAAGCGACGCTCGAAGTTGCTGATGGCGCCATCGGTGTACTCGTTGGCGCGGGCCAGCATCTTCTCCAGTTCGGCGGTATCGACCTGCGGCGCGGGCGACGGCGTGTCGTCCTGCTTCGACTTCGGCTGCGGCGTAAGCGACGTGGCCTCGCCTGCCGAGGCCACCTGCGGCGAATCGCTGGCATCCGGCGTCGGCGTGACCTGTTCGGTCGGCGCAGCGGAAGCGGTAGCCACCGCACGCGACTGCGGCTGGCCATCCACACGCTGCTCCAGACCATCCATGCGGCCATTGAGCTGCTGCTGCACGGCGTGCAGCTGGCCACCGTTGACCGCCTCGCGGCTGCCGGCGGCAATCAGGCCGTTGGCCACGTTGGAGATGACCATGCCGTTGGCGCCGGCCAGCGTGAGCTGGGCGGTGCCGTCGCTGCGGGTGGAGGGAGCTTCCTGGAAGACCGAGCGGAGCTGGGTTTCGACGCGGTCTACACGGGAACCGGTGGTGACTACGGCGGAGTCGAGGGTAGTGAGTGCGTCGTTGACGGTGCTTTGGTGCTGACCCTGGATGTTGAATCCGGGGGTGGTGACGTTGCCGTTGGCGTCGATGTTGCCGCCGAGGGCGGACAGGGCGCCGCGGAGCTGGCCGATGGTGGCTGCGTCGTTGGTGTTGCGGCCGTTGGCTACACCCGTGAGGCGGCGCTTCAGCCAGTCATTGCCGAAAGACACAGTGTCTGCATCATCGGCAATAGATTGATAGCCGATGGCAACCGAATTGCTGGCATTAGAACGGACCTCACTCCCTGCACCGAGAGCGATGCCCCCTCTAGCAGCCACTTGGGTCCTGCCACCCACGGCGAAGCCGTCTTCCGCTTGCTCATGGACGTAGGAAGCGCGCCCCAATGCCACCGAATTCTTTCCTTGGGCCGTTGCCCATGCACCCACAGCGACGCCGCCTTCTGAGCGCAACGACGCCTTTGCGTTCTTGCCAATAGCTACCCCAGCTGGGCCTGCTTCAGCTGGATACTGCCAGTCCTCAGGCATCCAGCCAAATGCGAGATTGCTGCCCTTTTCTTCGATGGAGTGCAGTCTCAGGTTCGTGCTGTACAGCTGGCTCCCACGCACCACATCCGAACTATCAGCGGCGAGGCGCGCATCGGCGACACCGGTCAGGCGTGCGCCACCGAAATCAATGGGGTTCCCATCGCTGGTCTCGGTCAGCAGATTCCTCTGATCCAAACTCCAATCGCGCTGCATCGCATCAAGGTCGCGTCGATTACGTTCGATCTTCTGCTCTGTGGCATACAGCTGATTGCCAGTCACCGCATCACGACTACCCTCTCCAATTCGGCCATCGGCCAGATTCGACAGAACCATGCCTTGCGCGCCTGCCAGATTCAGTTGGCCCACTTCATCCGCCCGGGTTGAGGGCGACTGTTGGAACGTCGCACGCAGCTGACCTTCGAGGTCATCTACGCGACTGTCTGACCTGACCACCGCCCCATCGAGTGCAATCAAGGCGTCTCCGACATTGTTCTGCCTGCCACCTTGCACGTTATAAGCTGGCCCAACAACGTTCCCCAAAGCATCCAAGCCTGCACCGCCACCGAGTCCAGCAAGAGCTTCGTTCAGCTGCGCGATTGTGGAGACGTCACCCTCTGCGATACCCCGACTTACATTCACCAATCGGCGTTGGTACAGACTCGTTCCAAAGGAGACGGTGTCAGATTCCCTTGCAACTGATCCGGCCCCCACGGCGACGGATCTGGCCGCAGTGGCATCAACCCTACTATTCGCGCCAACCGCCGTTGTTTCGACTGCCGCTGCGCGTGAACCAGCACCGAGCGCGAAAGAACTCTCCGCCCCCTTCTCCACAAGGGCCCCTCTGCCGAGGGCTACAGAGTTCTTGCCACTCGCGTTGGCATATGCCCCTACCGCGGTTCCTCCCTCATGTTCAACGCTTGCCTGCGCCGAATCACCGATGGCCACGCCAAAGGCGCCCGACCTAGCGGCTTCGCTGAGGCTGTCGCTTCCAATACTGAGGAACATTCCAGCGCTCTCGATTGCATTGACGCGCTCATTGGTCACAAACAACTGCCCACCGTTCACAGCATCCGTGCTGGCCGCAGAACTGATATCCCCGGCCGCCACACCCGAAACGCGCGCGCCCTCCATATCCACCAGGCGGCGGTCAGTACTGAACTTCACCACACCATCCAGATCCGGATCGAAGTTGTCGAAATCCGTACGCAGCGCATCCAGCTCGATCCGGTTGTCGGCGATACGTCCGTCTTGATCCGCCAGTTGCTGTGTATGCCCGGCCAGCGCTTGTCGCTGCGTCTCCACCAAGCTATTGGTTGCAAACAGCTGCTGTCCGGTCACCGCATCGGTACTGGAGGTACTGAGCACGCCATTGGCCAGGTTCTGCAGCTTGCGCTTGGCGCCGGTCTTGTTGGCAACGTCAATCACGGTGCCGGTGTTGTCCGCGCCCAGACGCAGGTTTCCACTTGCGGAAACCTGCCCCACCAAGCCATCCAGAACTGCCACACGCGCTTGCGCACCGTCTGCGGTCGTCTTCACTGCGGCGACGCTACTGTTGGTGGCATGCAGCTGCTTGCCGGTCACCGCCTCGGTACTTGAAGTGCCCAGCGCCCCATCCTTTACCCCAGAGATGCTGCGAACGGCATTGGACTTGTTGCGGACATCCAGCACGGTACCTGTGTTCTCACCACCCAGCCGGACATTGCCACTGGCAGACACCTGCCCCACCAGACCAGCCAAAGCATCGGCTTTCTGTACAGCGCCATCGGCCACGCCACGGGCAGCATCGGCCGCCGTCTTCGCTGTGGTTGCCGCAGTGCGCACGCTGGTCACTTCGCTGTTGGTGGCATTGAGCTGCTGCCCGGTCACCGCATCAGTGCTGGACGTGCTCAGCACGCCGTTGGCCAGGTTCTGCAGCTTGCGCCTGGTACCCGCCTTGTTGGCAACGTCGATGATCGTGCCTGTATTTTCCGCACCTACCCGCACGCTCCCGCTCGCCGACACCTGCCCCACCAGGCCATCCAGTACCGCCACCCGCGCCTGCGCGCCGTCTGCAGTCACCTTCACCGCCGCCATGCTGGTATTGGTGGCGTGCAACTGTTTGCCGGTCACCGCGTCACTACTCGAGGTATTCAAGGCGCCATCCGCCACGTTGACCACTTTGCGCTTCAACGAGCCATTGCCCACCGAGACCTGATTGGTGGCAGTGGTTGTTGAGCCATTACCTAGCGCCACAGAGCCCGCGTGCGTCGCACTTGAGCGGTCGCCGAGTGCAAGCGCGCTCTGTGCCGTGGCGTTCGCCTGATTTCCCACTGCAGAGGCATACAGGCTGCTGGCGACAGCGCCGCGCCCCACTGCCGTCGCTTGATTGGCCGACGCATTGCTCTGGAAGCCGAGCGCCGTGGCATAGGTGCCTTTGCCGGACGCCTCGTGACCGACGGCAATGCCTCGATCACCGGTTGCAACAGCGTCCAGTCCGAGTGCCACCGCACCGTTGCCGCTGCGGGTACCAGCACCGATGGACACACCCGCGTTGCCACTGATCTTGTTGCCCGCGTCATCCACCGTCGCGCGAGCGTCCGCGCCCATGGCGACACTCTTGCCGTTGTAGGCCTTGGCGTTGTTGCCCAGTGCCGTGCTGATGCCATAGCTCACCTGCTCTGCCACAGCGCCCGCGCCCAGTGCCACGGCACTGGCATTCAGCCGCGCAGTCACTGCATCAGCCGCTACCTGCGCCTTGCTGACATTGGCGTTGGTTGCAGTGAGCTGCTTGCCCGTGACCGCCTCGGTACTGGAGGTGGTCAGCGCGGCATCAGCCAGCCCGGTGAGCCGGCGGTTGGCATTGGACTTGTTGCGCACGTCCAGCACGGTGCCGGTGTTCTCACCGCCCAGGCGTACATTGCCGCTCGCCGATACCTGGCTGACCAGGCCGATGACTGCGTTGGCCTTGTTCAGTGCTGTGTTGGCGTTGGTGTTTGCCGTATTGGCCGTGGATTGGGCGGCGGTGGCGGCGGTCTTCGCCGCGGCGGCGGCGGTCTGCGCGCTGGCTACATTCGTGTTCGTGGCATTCAACTGCTTGCCTGTCACCGCGTCAGTACTGGTTGTCGACAGGCGTGCATCGGCCACATTCACGATACGCCGCTTGGTGCTGCCATTGCCCACCGAGACGGTATTGGATTCATTGGCCAACGAATGGGATCCCAATGCAAGGCTGCCGGATTTCTCGGCCTTCGCACCGTAGCCGAGCGCCACCCCGTCGTAGCCGGAGTTGGATTCACCACCGATTGCGATCGCGCCGGTGAATCCGCCGGTTCCTGCGTACGCATTGCCGCCGATAGCAATCTTTGAGATGCCTGCCCCGGCATCCGTCATGGACCCACTTCCCACGGCTATGGAGTTCTCGGTGCGAGCCTTGGCATTCTGCCCAAGCGCGGTTGCTCCAGTGCCATTGGCCTCACTGTAGGTGCCTACAGCAGTGCCATACCCGCCATTCTTGGTGATGGCATAGTGGCCGAGCGCAATACTGTTGTCTCCCCACGCCTCCGAGAGGCTTCCCAGCGTCACGCTTCGCGCACCTGCGGCGCGGCTGCTGATGCCTGCCGCAAGACTATGTTCACCGCTGGCACGTGCTTCCGACCCCAGTGCCATGGACTCCTTGCCGTCGATGACACTCCAGTTGGAGCGCGACGTGTTGCTGTACACGTCGCCACGATTGACTGCCCGGATCTCGAACGCACGCCCGTTGTCGCCGGTCGTTGCAGCGAAGGCACTCAGTGTCTGCCGTGCCCACCAGGCCGCGTCATCTTCCTCGTCCTCGCTCGCTCCAGCAGCCGGCACTACCAGCAACGAAAGAAGCAGGAGACCACCAGCACGAAGAGAGACAGATGCCTTGCCGCGCGATGGCGTAAATTCGCTGGCCACTACCCAGCACTGCCGGGCTCGATTCCACAGACGACGATATATGCGATTCATTGAATCTCCTTAACTGAGGGTGCGAAGAGATGCCCCACCAGAGAACCCGGCGGGGCTGGTGATCAACCGGCGCTGGGCGCCAGCGTCTGTACGTGTTCGCGATGACCATCGCGGGTGAGGCGGTAACGCAGTTGCAGCGTGTGCCCGGGCTGCACGGGGAAAGGCAGTTCCAATGCACTGCCGGGATACAGGCTTTGCGACACGTCGTGCGCGGTGCAGCGCGCGCCATCGCAGTCAGCAATGCTGGTGATGCCGACACGCACCGTGCCGGTGTTGCGCAGGCGGTTTCCTTCCACCTTCATCGCCATGGCCGGCTGCGCGGGCAGCACATTGACCAGCGCGCCCCAGACCAGGCTGACGCCGACATTGGCCTGTGCGCGCTCGCCCTCGCCTGCGTGCTCAACGCCTTCAGGGCCACGCACGCCTTCGAAGTACACGCGGTAGGCGGTTTCCTTTTCGACCGGCTGCAGCGGAATCACCCGGATCAGGCGATTGCCACCACCAGCCAGCGCGAACTTGCCGGGCGTGATGGCGATGGCTGCTTCGCCAGGCTCGACCTCAACCTCGTGTTCTTCTGCACCGGCCGGGTCGACGATGCGCTTGATCGAGGCCTGCACGTACTGCGGCTGGGTGGACTGCGAATAGATGCGGATCTGTGCGCCCTTCTTCACGTCCACCGACGTGCGCATGGGATGCACCGTGAGGTTGGCGTGGGCAGGCACCGCCATCAGCAGCGACAAGGGAAGCAGGCAGCGAATGAGAGGCTTCATCGGGGGCTCCATGGGAATCAGGGCGTGACAGTGGGAACGCGCAGTTCCACCTTGAGATCGCCGTCGTAGTAGCCGGGGCGTTTGCTGCTGACCGGCACGCGAGGGGTTTCCAGCACCAGTGGCGTGGGCACGCAGAACACCGGCTGGGTCATGCCGGGCAGCAGCACCAGGCGCAGCTTTGCGGTGTCGATGCCGTGCAGCAGCTGCTCCACGCCGTTGCGCATGGGCAGAGCGCTGCCGTTGTGATCGAGGGTGACGGTGTAGTCCACGCGCTGCGTGGCATCGCTGCCACCGTCGGAGTGCCAGACCGAGTAGCCGGAGGGCCCCGGAGGGCGTGGTCCACCGTCGCGCACGGTGACGCCCAGGTACTGGCTCTGCGAGCCCAGTCCGTCGTAAAGGCACATGTCGAGTTGGGTTCGGCCGCCGACGGTCTGTGCAAGCGGGTCATACTGCAGGTTCAGGCCGACGTGTGGCGTGACCTGGTCGAAGAGCGGGAAGTAGATGGAGACCGCGTTGTAGTCGGTGATGGTGAAGTCGAAGGTGATGACATTGGTCAGCACCGTCCCTTGCGCCGGATCCACTTTGAGATCGAGCTGGAGCTCACCGTGCCACTTACCCGCAACGAGCCTCCTGAGTTCTTCTTGCGGAAGTACAAGCCTTACTCCGGTACCTAGCGGATCATCAACGTTGCATTGGTCCCAAGCTGCCGAGTACAGCGGATATACGTGCTGGGTCCAAAAATCGCCAGCGCATGCACGACCCGACACGATCCGTCGCAACCAACCGTTCAATCTCACTTCTGTTGGTAGACCGGATCGTTGTTCGACCATCCTGAGTACGATTTCCGACGATCCGAACAGCACATCCTCATCGCCAGAGGTTCTGCAGCTGCCTTGCGAAGGATCCACACTGGATCGGCAGGTCAGATGTATCTGGCCAAGCTTGCGCGACACGTCATGACTGAAGCCCAGAACCGTCCTGTCTGGCCAAATCTCCAGATCACCAGGCATGGAGGATCGATCCCAACCAAGCGTCACCTGCTGGACTATTGGACTGGGGTCGGTCTCCGGCGGCTGCTGCGCCATCGCCCGCGGCGCCAACACCACCAGCGCACACAGCACCGCCATCACCCACCACACCCGCCGGTTCACTGCGCACCTCCCGCGGCCGCGGTCTGCGGCGTGGCGGCAATCAATGCCTGCTCCTGCAGCAGTCGCGTCACGCGTGCCTGATGGCGGATGTCGGCCGGCAGCTGCGCCACAGCCAATGGCTCGCACTGCACGGTGCCCACCAGCATCACCACGCTGCGGCGCTCACGTACCTGCAGCGGGCAGTGCAGCAGCCGGTCTTCCTGCAGCAGGTACAGGGTCTTCTCGCGTCGTGGGAAGTCGGCCACGAAGCCTCCATTGCTGCCGGTGCCGGGCACCGGCGCGTTGAGAATGCGGGCGCCGCGCAACGGTGCACCGGCGATGTCGTGGGCGTTGCCGATGAAGGTGTAGGTCACTTCAATCGGCACCGGCATGCGCACCAGCCGCCCAGGCGAGAGGAACAGCGGGCGCGCCCCGCCCACACCGCTCACGCGCACGGCGGCGATGCTGTCCAGGGCGCTGGCGTCCTGCACCTCGGCGCGGTGCGATTGGTAGGCGGAAATCGGCAGCAGGCGACGTTCGCCCAGCTTCAGGCGCTGTCGGCGCAGCCCGCCTACCTGCAGTTCGGCGGCCACGCCGGTCAGATCCAGGTCGTCGGTGCCATCCACCTGCACCGCCAGCCCGGCATCGGCGCCCACGCCTGCGCCCCAGTACAGCCCGCGCGAGCCGATGGCCAGGCCGGAACTGTGCGTGGCGCTGTACGCCACCTCGTTGCCACCCTGGTGCTGATAGCGCGATACCGTAGCGCCGGTCTGGCCGATGCGGTTCTGCAGCTGCCCGCTCAGCGTGGCGCTGTAGCGTTCGTTGTTGTTGCCGCGTAGTTCGCCAGACACTTCGCGGTACTGGTCTTCGTAGTCCTGGCGCAGGGTCTGGCCGGCGCTGTAATTGACGTCGGGCCGCGCGTGCTGCGGCTGGCGCACGTCCACACCGTAGCGCCGCTGCGAGCTGCCGCGGTCGCCGCGCTGCAGGCGGTTGAGGCTGAAGTTGAAATAGATGCCGCGGTCACGGCCATCGCGCAGGCCGCCACCACTGGTCTGCTGCCACACGCCGATGCGGCTGGAGACACTGAACTCGCCCCAGCGCTGGCTGCGGCTGTGGCTGGCCTGCCAGGTGCGGCTGAGCTGCGGCACGCGTGTGGGTTGTGGAATCCACGGCGGCAACAGCGGGTCGAGCCCGGCCAGCGGATCATCCCCCAGCCCCGTTTGCACGGTGCCTGCGCGCCAGGTCTGGCGGCGGGTATAGGCCACGTAGGCATTGCCGCCAGCCACCGGCAGCGCCATCGAGGCACTGAGCGAGTCGGCACAGCCCAGCCGGTCGCGCGCGTCGTCCTCGAACTGGCAGGCGCGACCACGCATGCGCTGGTGGTACACATTCCACGAGGCACGGCGGCGGTAGGACAGTTGATGCTGCTGGCCACGGCTGCCATCACTGCCATGCATGCCGCTGAACGTGCCGCGGATCTCCTGGGTGGCGAACACATGGCGCAGGTCCAGCCGCAGTTCGCCATAGCTGAAACCGCCCAGGTCGGCGAGGCCGGCCGTCACCGCCACGTTGCGCGACATCGGCACGCGCACGCCGCCCATCGCCGCCAGCTCGCCGTCGAAGCGGTCGCTGCGGCGCTCGTTGCGGCGGCCGCCCTGCAGGAACCACTGCACGCTGCTGTCGGTCCAGTCGCCGCCCTTGTCGAACGGCGCGTCCTCGCTGCGCACCAGCACGCCGTCTTCGTAGATGCGCAGGGTGATGGTGTAGTTGCCCAGCGGGAACCGGCGCGTGTCGAGCTGGTTGATGCCCGCCTGCAGGTAGAAGGTCTGCAGCAGGCGCTCGCCGTCGAAGGCATCCACGCGTGCATCGCGTGCCAGCAGCACGGTGAGCGGCGTGGCCTGCACGGCGGCGGCGGAATCCACGTAGGCCTGCGTGGTACCCAGGCGCAGGCCCTGGAAGCGGTCCATCGGCAGCATGCTGAAGCTGAAGGTGCCGCCCTGCGGACTGCTCAGGTTGCGGCGGTCCATGCGCCCGGCCTGCAGGTAGTGCTGCTGCCCCAGGTCATGACGGTAGTAGGTGTTGTCCAGCTGGAAATCACGGCGGGCACGGCCACCGCGGTAGTGCTGCTGGCTGAAGGTCCAGTCGGCGGACAGGTGCCCGCGCTGGAACACGCCCAGCGCGCCCATGCCCTGTGCGGCCAGCGACTGGTAGCCACGGCCGCCACTGACATTGAACGTGTGCTGGTGCAGAAAGGCGTTTTCGGCATTGGCGCTGACCTGGTGGTAACGCTCGGCGGCCGGTTCGCCGGGAATCCATTGGCGGGCGACGAACAGGCGCACGGCGCCCTCGCCTTCGTCATACAGCGCGCGCACGGCGGTGGGCTCCTCGGGGGGATCGATGTACCCGCAACCGGCACTGGCGCCGCCGTAACGGCAGGCCAGGTGACTGTTGCGCGGCAGTGGTTGCGACAGCGCTGGCAACAACGCCGCCTGTGCCTCGGCGGGCAACTGCAATGCCTGCAGCGCCTCGGCCGGGGCTTCCAGCTGCACGTGCTCCAGGGTCACGCGTACCGGCACCAGCCCGGTCGAACGACCGAACAGGCGTACCTCGAGTTGTTCGGTCTGGCCTTCGACCAGATCCTCGAAACCGGCGGGAACGCCGCGCGCCGCGACCAGGGGCGTGGCCAACGACAGGGCGAGCGCGACCGCCAGCCGGGTGACGGCGGGTGCGGGAGATTTCATGGGGGTGTTACCGGAAGCGGCCGGCCCGGCATGCGGGCCGGCGCGGGCGCCTTACGGGCTGGTGGTCTTCTGCTGCATGGCGATGGTGACGATGCCTTCGTACTGGCCACCGGCAGTGATCGGCGCCTGGTTGGTCTGCGCGATACGCAGCGGCATCGGAATCGATGCGCCCGGCAGCGCGCCATCGAACAGGTCGGAGGCAAGGAAGTCCTGCGCGGCCACGGTCAATGCCTTGCCGTTGAGACTGACGGTCAGCGGCACCGGGGTGCCAGCGCCCGAGGTGTGCAGCAACTGCGGCGCGCTGCCGACGCGCACTTCGATGTCCTGGTCGATATCGTTGGAGTAGATACGCACCTGCTGCGACCACGGCACCAGGCCGTTGACCGGGTTGTGGACCAGGTTCACCACCGAATCCAGCGCGGTGCCGTCGGCCTTCAGCATGGCCAGGGTCGGGTCGACGCTGGCCCAGACCTTGATGTCGGCGTCGAAGGCATGGGCGGACAGCGAAACGGTAGCCAACGCTGCAGCGAGCGTGGCCTTCTTCAGAATGGCGTGCATGTGTGTCTCTCTCGGACAGGGGGATATGAAAGCTCCCCTCCCCAAGGAGAAAGGGAGGGAAGCGCCGTCCGCAGAGGTGGGTGCGGCCGACGAGAGAATGGTAGGTATGCCTACCCCGCACCGGCCATTCAAGCTTTCCTAAATAACTGAACGTTAAGAAGATTCCTTGAAGGAGTTCAATGTTTGAGGGTTATGCAAATTTCCTCATCCGGTCTTTGCAACAACCCTCATTGCGCGGCATGCACTGTGCCGAGTCGAACCATGCTCGTCGCCTGTGTGCCGCGCCGTCGCCTCAACGCGTGCTGACGATCCGCACATGATCCACGTCGATGTCGGTGGGCTTGAAGCGGTGCGTGTCCACTTCACCGTGCAGCTCCACCACGGTGGTCGCGCTGACGGCCTGATGGCTGGGCAGATCCTTGTCGTCGATTTCCACATCGATTTCGCCGGTGGCGTCCTTGAAGCGGTAGCGCTCGTGTCCGATCTTGGCCACCAGGGTGCCCTGCAGCACCACCGGCTGGTCGTCACGCTGGTCGCGCGCCTCGGCCACCGTGGTGACGGCACTGGTGGCGCCCGGGCCGGTGTACTGGGCATAGGCGCCAGCGCTGAGCAGGCTCAAGGAGGTAGCAAAGAGCGCGAGGGTGAGTCGTCGGTTCATGGTGTTCTCCATGCAGGGATAAGTACCCTCAGGTTCTATCGCCTCGAATGTGATGCCCATGCAATAGATCCGAAAAGATGTGAAAACGACATCCCATGTCAGAAACCATTCATTCCGGACCCGACGCGTCTTTCAGGAACGATTCCATGGCCGCCACCAGGGCCAGCGGCGTCTCGTTCATCGGGTAATGCCCGGCCTCCTCCAGAACCTCTATCGTGGCCTGCCGGTAACGGCGCAGGCAGGTGCGCTCCATCAGTGCACGGTTGAAGGTGGGATCGTGGCCACCTACCAGCACCCTCAACCGATGAGTGCCGACGATCTCATTGCTGAAATCGGTATCCGCCCACGCTGGAAGATAGGCGGCAAATGCCGCAGGTGAAGCATGTGCCGCCGAGTACGCAGCCTTCCAGTCGAGCCATTGCGCCGGCAGCCGTCCGCCGGTACTGCGATCGATGATGGCCCGACGGATGCTTACGTCTCCGGCTGCGGCTTCAAGCAGGCCTCGCGTCGCGGCGTCGTAGGCAATGCCGCCGCAGGGCACCGGCGCAATGGCCACCATGCCGCGCACCCGTTCCGGCGCAAGCACCGCCATGCGTTCAATGGCCATGCCGCCCATCGAATGACCTGCCACGCTGAAGCGTTCGTGGCCCAGGCCAGTCATCAGATCCAGTGCATCGGATGCAATCTCGTCGATGGTGTACGCGCCGGCCGCATCGCGCATGCCGCCGTAGCCACGACAGTCCATGAAGAGGTAGCTGAAGTCGTCGCGCGACAGCCAGGGCTCGATCGGCTCGAACGCATGCGCGTCGCCGAACCAGCCATGCAGGACCAGGACAGGGTGTGATCCGTGCCCCACGCGATGAAAGGTATTGGCCATGGGATTCCAGTGCGGTTGGGGGAATCCCCGATGCTAGGCAGCGCACCTCACTGGCACCGTCGATGACGGGTCAATCGCTATAGAATCCGGGCCATGCGCGACTCGCTGCTTGACCCCTACGAAGACCTGCCACGCGATGTCGTGGTCACCTCGAACGACTACGCCGCCGAGTTCACGTTTCCCCGTCATGCCCACCGGCGCGGGCAGTTCGCGTTTGCAGCGCGCGGCACCATCAGTGTGGCCACGCAGCAGGGGCGCTGGCTGGTTCCGCCACGGCGCGCCTGCTGGGTGCCTGCAGGCCTGGCGCATGAGATGACCATGCGGGGGCCGGTAACGATGCTCAACGCCTTTCTCTCCGCCGAGGCGGCCGACGCAGTGGCGCTCCCGGAGCACTGCCGGGTGTACGCGGTCTCTGCGCTGCTGCAGCAGCTGCTGGAGGCGGCGGTGGACCTGCCTCCGCTGTACGACGAAGACGGGCGTGCAGGCAAACTGATGCAGTTGCTGGTGGCGGAAATCGCATCGATGCCGGCCCTTTCCCTGCATGCACCGCTACCTGCCGATGCACGCCTTGCACGTGTCTGTCGTGCCCTGTTCGATACACCCTCGCTGGCAACCCGCCTTGATGACGTTGCCGCCGAGGCAGGCATGAGCCGGCGCTCGTTCACGCGCCTGTTCCGCGCCGATACCGGGGTGGGTTTTGCCGAGTGGCGGCAACAGGTGTGCCTGCTGGTGGCCATCGAGCGGCTGGGACAGGGCCAGGCGGTGACGCGTGTCGCGCTGGACCTGGGCTATGCAAGCCCGAGTGCGTTTTCTGCTGCCTTCCGGCGTGTGCTGGGATGTTCGCCGAGCCGGTACGCAGAGACGTAGCACCGGGCCGGCGTCTGGCTGCCGTGATTTGCTTTTGTAGAGTCGAGCCATGCTCGACTGCTGTTCGCGCTTCGCGCATGGGTCGAGCGTGGCTCGACGCTACACATGCTTATGCGCAACCGGATGGCATCAGGCCGCCTTGCGGCGGCCTGATGGGACTTACTCAACAACACGCTCTCAGAAGAAGATCGCGTACAGGATCAACAGCGGAATCGGTACGCCCAGGAACCAGAGCAGAAGCGTCTTCATGGCAGGTCTCCTTGCATCAGATGCGGATTACAGGTCGCGGCGACGGCCGCCCCAGGTGGCGCTGAGGCTGGCGAAGAACGCGCCGATCAGCAGGGTGATGAACAGCCACAACGCGGCATACGCTGTGGCCTTGCGGGCATCATCGGCAGCCTGCTTGGCGGTGGTCTTGGCCTTTTCCAGCGCAGCACGCATGCGGGTCTGCACCTCGGTCACACGGGCCTGCGCTTCGGCCGGGCTCATGCCCGTCTCGCGCGCGATCAGCTGCGACAGGTACTGGGTGTCGGCCGGGTCCAGGCCATCCCCCTGCAGACTGTTGACGATGATGCGGTTCACTTCGGCACGCACTTCGCGGCGGTCACCCATGGGGCCATTGCCCGGCATCGGACGTGGCGGCGGCGGGGCCGTGCGCGCGTCGCGTGAGCCAACGCTGGCGACGGCAGGCGGCGGCGGTGCGGCAGGGTCCATCGGGCCATTGCCCGGTGCTGCGCCCGGTGCCGGCGGAGGTGCACCGGCGGCGTCCGGGCCCGGCGGGGTGGCGTTGCGGAACAGCGAATCCACCCAGTAGTTGAGGTCGCCTTCCTGACCGCCGGCAGCCGCCGTGCCGACACCGGCAGCAGCAACGCCTGCAGTGGAGACCGCGGCGCCTGCGGTGGCACCGGCCACCTTTGCGCCGGCGCCCAGCACGCCACCGATGGCCGAGGTCAGCAGACCGGCAGTGAGCAGCGTGGCCACGGCCCAGGACACAAAGCCGTGCGCGGTATCGCGGAAGTAGGTTTCATCGCCGTGGATCTGCGTCCACTTGGTGCGCAGGCGGCCAGCCAGATAGCCGCCCAGACCGGAAGCGGCCAGCGCGGTGAAGGTGAGCCACGCGACGCTGGTCCAGCCGAAGGTTTCCTTGGAAACGCCCTCGAACGACCACGGCGATACCGAGGACAGGCCAAGGCCTACACCCAGGATGAGCAGGATGAGGGACAGTGCAGCGGCGGCAACGGCGCCGGCGAAAATGGCGCCCCAGGAGACCGCGCTTTCGCTTGGCGGTGGCACAACGGGAGTGGCCACCACGGTGGCGATGTCAGGACCGAGTGGATCGCGCTCGGGTAGGTCGAATCGGGTACTCATGGGGTCGAACGCTCCGTATCAGGTGCTGCGGGTGCAGTTGGTGTCCTGAGGCTGCGCGAGCGCTTGTGAAGCTGATGAGACCCTTGAATCACGCGCTCTTGGCGTGGCGGACATCGTGCCAACAGCCGGGGCGCAGTAGATCCACGCCACGCGTGGATGGTTTTCTGCAGATGTCCAAAGCTTGCCAACCAAGGTTGGCATCTACCAGAAGCAAAAAAAAACGCCCCGCAATCGCGGGGCGTCTTCAGCACAAACTACGCAGAGCGATCAGCCCTGGTAGTCGCGCACGTCGTGGCCGGTGTAAACCTGGCGCGGACGGCCGATCTTCATTTCCGGGTCGACCTGCTGTTCCAGCCAATGCGAGACCCAGCCGGAAGTGCGGCCCAGGGCGAACATGACGGTGAACATCTCGGTCGGGATCTGCAGCGCCTTGTAGATGATGCCGCTGTAGAAATCGACGTTCGGGTACAGCTTGCGGGCGACGAAGTACTCGTCCTGCAGCGCGGCCTGTTCCAGCTTCACGGCCACGTCCAGCAGCGGATCCTGCACGCCCAGCTGCTTGAGCACCTTGCCGGTCATCTCACCGATGACCTTCGCGCGCGGATCGAAGTTCTTGTACACGCGGTGGCCGAAGCCCATCAGGCGGAAGCCGGAGGTCTTGTCCTTGGCCTTGAGCACGGCCGATTCGACGTTGTCGGCGCTGCCGATCTCTTCCAGCATCTTCAGCACGGCTTCGTTGGCACCGCCGTGGGCCGGACCCCACAGCGCGGTGACGCCAGCGGCGACCGACGCGTACGGGTTGGCACCGGTCGAACCGACCAGGCGCACGGTCGAGGTCGACGCGTTCTGCTCGTGGTCGGCGTGCAGGATGAACAGCAGGTCCAGCGCCTTGACCACGTCCTGGTTCAGTTCGTACTTGCCATCGGCCGACTCGAAGGTCTGCTTCAGGAAGCGGCTGACGTAGTCCAGCGAGGTGTCCGGCTTGTTGGCCGGCAGGCCCTTGCCGTGGCGGTAGATCAGCGCCGACAGGGTCGGCACCTTGGCGATCAGGCGCACGGCGGCCTGGCGGCGCTGTTCGGCGTCGGACAGGTCCAGCGAGGCGTGGTAGATGCCCGACAGCTGCGCGATGGCGGCGGTCAGGATGGCCATCGGATGGGCATCCTTGGCGAAGCTGCCGATCAGGGTGTTGATCGACGCATCGACGTTGGCTTCGGCCGCCAGCTCGTCGGTGAAGGCCTTCAGCTGCTCGGCGCTCGGGCGCTCGCCGTTGATCAGCAGGTAGGCCACTTCGACGTAGCTCGACTTCTCCGACAGCTGCTCGATCGGGTAGCCGCGATACAGCAGCACGCCCTTGTCGCCGTCGATGTAGGTGATGGCGGACTTGCAGCTGGCCGTCGCGGTGAAACCGGAATCGTAGGTGAAATACCCCGTTTCCTTGGTCAGCTTCGCGATGTCGACGCAGTCGTTGCCGAGGGTGGGTTTGATGACGGGCAGAACGACCGACTTATCGCCGGCGTTGAGCGTGACCTGATCAAGATCGGACACTGTGTGCGCTCCTTCATGGGAAGGCGCCTGCCCAAGCGCATTGGTCAGGCACGTGAATGACGTCCTCGGCCTGTGCCGGGGATCAGGTCATTATCGCACAGCAGCATTTGCCGGGCGCTAGACAGAAGTCGTAGACGACAGGCAGCCGACACCCTGCCAGCGAGCGGCCGGGATCGGCAAACGCGTTGTCACAAGGACGCAGTGTTCCGTCCATCCAAACGCCCGTTGGGCAGGCGCCGGACAAAAACAAACGGCCGCGCAGAGCGCGGCCGTCGGTTCGAACCGGGTACGACGTATCAGCGCGCGTAGCGCTTCTGGAACTTGTCGATACGGCCCGAGGTGTCGATGACCTTGTGCTTGCCCGTGTAGAACGGATGCGAAGCCGAGGAAATTTCAACCTTCACCAGCGGGTAGTCGTTGCCGTCTTCCCACTTGATGGTTTCCTTCGTCGCCATGGTCGAGCGGGTCAGGATCTTGAAATCGGAGGTGACGTCATGGAAGACGACGTCGCGGTAGTTCGGATGGATATCGGCCTTCATGGGCTCACACCGTAAATGGGCTGGTGGTCAAGAGCGGCATTATAAGCACTGGTTGCCGCCCGGGGCAACCAGTGCGCGGGGCGGATCTCAGTCCGCGCCCAGGGCCTGGCGTACCAGGGCCTCGAAACGCCCCTGGTCGTAGGCCATCAGCAGATCGCAGTTGTCCGGCTGGCCGGTCTGGCGGTTCCAGTCGACGATGGTGGCGCCACGGCTGAACGTACCGTTCAGCTCCACATTCAGTGGCCGCGACTCGACCTGCAGCTGCCCTTCCGGGTTCAGCGCCCAGGCCATGGCCAGCGCATCGGCGGTGTACCAGCGCCCGCCCTTGCTGTCTTCGGACAGGCCACGGGTCTTGCGCGAGATCAGCTCGTAGAAGCGCGCGCGATCGGAATCGGCGCCCAGCCACTGCTCGGCTTCGGCCAGCGGCAGGCCGTGGGCAACGGTGGCTTCCCAGTCCGACACCAGCAGGTGCGGGAACGCGGTGAACACCACATGCGCGGCTTCCGGATCGAAGGCGATGTTGAATTCGGCAGCGGGGGTGATGTTGCCGTGGCAGGTGACTGCGCCCCCCATCACCACGATGCGCTTGATGCGCTGGGGCAGCGTCGGGTCAAGCTTCAGGGCCAGCGCCAGGTTGGTCAGCGGGCCAAGCATCACCAGCATCAGTTCGCCGGCATGCTGGTGCGACAAACGCAGGATCGCCAGCGCGGCGTGCTCGGCGTCGGCTTGGCGGCTCGGCGGCGGCAGGTCCACGTCGCCATAGCCGTCACGGCCATGCACGTGGGCGGCATCGACGGACGGATGCAGCAGCGGATCGGGGCTGCCAGCAAACACCGGCACGTCGGCGCGGCCGACGATGTCGCAGAGCTTGAGGGCGTTGCGGACGGTGTACTGCAGGCCTACGTTGCCGGCGGCGATGGTCAGGGCGACCACGTCATGCCGTTCATCGGCGAAGGCCATCAGCAGGGCCAGTGCGTCGTCGACACCGGGGTCGGTATCGATCAACAGCGGGATCTTCTTGGTCATCGTTGCCGTCTTCAGATCGGCAACGAAGTGTGAACCGGGAAGATGACCGTTGCAAGTGTGGGGGTTCGGGTTCGGCAGGGCGGCGCCCTGCACCCGCAGAGGCCGGAGCAACGGCAACGGCAAAAGCTGGGATTCCTTGGGATGGCGGGGTGGGTCCGGTGGCGGGGGGCGCCGTGAATACGTCCATGTAGGCTCGGTCGCGCCTTGCTCGTGTGCGCCGTCCTGCGCACACGGCAAGACCGGGGTTGGGCGTCCTGCCCAACCCGCCCGAGGCATGCCTCGGGCCCATGGCGCTCACGCCCCCGCCACCGGACCCACCCCGCCTTCGACAGTTCTGCGCGATCTGTCGGAACGGCGTCCTGCTCTGGTAGGTGTCGACCTTGGTCGACACAGTAGATCCACGCCATGCGTGGATGGATGTCGGAAGGATCAAGAAGGTTGACGTAATCGGCCTGCCCCGCAGGGCCACGCTGCAATTGCAGCGTTTTCGACTTTTCCAATGATTCTCATTGAAGCGACGAGGGCTGTCGTGGACATCATGAGAGGCCATCGACAACGGATGGCACGGGCTTCCAATCCCGTTTGACTGCCTTGTTGTTTACGCTTGCCTGCCGGCGTTGCGCGCGTGTTTCTGCGTGGCGTCCGGCAGGCAATCCGTCCGTGCGTTCTATGGCGGGCGGTGCGTGGGGGCCTCGTGCCCGCCGGCGTCCGCAAGGTAGTCACCGGTATTGGAACCACTCACCGTCCGCCACCCTCGCCTTCGCGTGGGTGGCCTCTTGCCTTGCGCACAAGGACTGACGACATGACCGCATCCCGCTATCCCTTCCTGTTCGCCACGCTGGGCGATGCCGCCGCCAGCATCCCCGATGAACTGGCGCAGGCGCTGGAAACCACCCTCGCCGCCCCCGCGACCGGACCTACGGACGACGGCTTCACCCTGCTGGGTTGCCTCAAGCGCATCCGCCAGGGCGAAGGTGCCGATGGTCAGCCGTGGCCGAGCCGCTGGCATACGCCGGGCCAACGTGCGGCGCTGGCCCGCATCGACCGCGCCAATGCCGGGTTGATCCTGCTGCTGGAGATGCTGCACGCCAGTGAGCGCGTGCGCGTGGACGGCGAAGAAGTGCAGCAGATAGGCGATGACATCCGCGAAGGACTGCTGCTGGCCTGCCGTGGTTTGTCCGAATACATGGGTACGCAGTTGCCGGCCGTCTAGCAAATGCCCAGTAGATCCACGCCATGCGTGGATAGGCTGTTGTGGAGTCGAGCCATGCTCGACTCACGCGCGCAGCGCGAACAGCAGCCGAGCATGGGCTCGGCTCTACCAGTCCGCGGCGGATGTCCTGGCCCTTGCGGGGTCAGAGCCCTTTGCTCGGCAAGGGGATCCGCCCCCAACCGGTCAGGCCGAGGCGTACCGCACGGCCGTGCCGATCCAGCGCTGCACCACGCGATCTGCAAGCGCCGGTTGCTGCGCCAGCAGGCGTTCGGCCAGCGCATGCACACCCGGCAGCAGGCCCGCATCGCGCGCCAGATCGGCGATGCGGAAACCGGCCAGGCCGGTCTGCCGGGTGCCCAGCAGTTCGCCGGGACCGCGCAGTTCCAGATCCTTCTCGGCGATGACGAAACCGTCGTTGGTCTCGCGCATGGTCTGCAGGCGTTCGCGCGCCATCTGCGAGAGCGGTGCCTGGTACAGCAGCACGCAGCGCGACACCGCCGAACCACGGCCGACGCGGCCACGCAGCTGGTGCAACTGGGCCAGGCCCAGGCGCTCGGCATTCTCGATCACCATCAGCGAGGCGTTGGGCACGTCCACGCCAACTTCGATCACGGTGGTGGCTACCAGCAGGTCGATGTCGCCGGCCTTGAACGCGACCATCGTTGCCAGCTTCTCGGCTGCTTTCAGCCGGCCATGCACCAGCCCCACGCGCACGCCGGGCAGCAGCGCCTGCAGCGACTCGTAGGTGGCCTGCGCGGGCGTGGCATCCAGTTCTTCACTTTCTTCGATGAGCGTGCATACCCAATAGACCTGCCGCCCTTCCTGGCAGGCCAAGGCGATGCGCTCGATCAGCTCGGGGCGACGATCATTGTTGAGTGCAACGGTCTGCACCGGCGTGCGGCCCGGCGGCAGTTCGTCGATGGCCGATACATCCAAGTCGGCATACTCGGACATCGCCAGCGTGCGCGGAATCGGCGTGGCGGTCATCACCAGCTGGTGTGGCACGTTGTTGCCGCCCTTGCCCTTGTCGCGCAGTGCAAGCCGCTGGTGCACGCCGAAGCGGTGCTGCTCATCGACGATGGCCAGGGCCAGATCCTGGAACACCACCGCTTCCTGCATCAGCGCGTGGGTACCCACCACCACCTGCGCTTCGCCGTTGGCGACCTGTTCCATCACCTTCGCGCGCGCCTTGCCGGTGACCTTGCCGGCCAACCACGCAATGCGCACGCCCAGCGGCTCCAGCCAGCCGCGCAGGTTGTTGAGATGTTGTTCGGCCAGCAGTTCGGTGGGGGCAGCCAGTGCGACCTGCTTGCCCTGCTCCACCGCCAGCATCGCCGCCAGCGCGGCCACCACGGTCTTGCCCGAGCCGACATCGCCCTGCACCAGCCGCAGCATCGGGCTGGGGCGCGCGAGGTCTTCGCGGATCTGCTTGAACACGCGCGCCTGCGCACCGGTCAGTGCGAATGGCAGCTGCTTGAGCAGCGCCTTGGCCAGCTTGCCGGGACCGGCCAGCGGCGGCGCGTGATGCGCCTGCAGCGCAATGCGCTGGCGACGCAGGCTGAGGTGGTGGGCCAGCAGTTCTTCCATCGCCAGCCGGCGCTGCGCCGGATGGGTGCCGGCAGCGAGCGCGGCCAGGTCTGCATCCGGCGGCGGCTGATGAACAGTAAGCAGCGCACTGCGCAACGAGGGCAGGCCGAGGCCATCGAGCCAGCCTGTCGGCAACAGTTCCAGCGTGCTTTCTTCCGGAAGGCGATCAAGTGCCTGGCCGATCAGCTTGCGCATCGTCATCGGGCCGACGCCTTCGACGGTGGGATACACCGGGTCGAGGCGGTCGCCGAGATCGGGATCGTCATTGCGCCCCAGCACCTGGTAACTGGGGTGGACGATCTCCAACCCCAGGTGCCCCGGCTTGGGCGTACCGAAGCAGCGCAGCCGGTTGCCGACCGCGAACTGGCCGACCTGCTGCTGGCGGAAGTGGAAGAAGCGCAGCACCAGAGTGCCCTGCCCTTCGTCCTCCACCGCCACCTTCAGCATCGGCCGGTAGCGCATGCCGCGCTCGACGGCGACCACCCGCACTTCCACCTGCGCCGGAATGCCGTTGCGCAGGTCTTCGATGCGGGTCAGCCGGGTGCGGTCTTCATAGCGCAGCGGCAGGTGCAGCCACAGATCCTGCAGGGTGGCCAGGCCACGCGCCTGCAGCTTGGCGGCCACGGCCGGACCGACGCCGGCGAGCATCGCAAGCGATGCTTCACCGGACGGTGCCAGTGCCGGGGTGACCGCCGCCTTGCGTGCCACGTGGCGGTCAGTCGATGACCATCACCGCGTCGACCTCGAAGTTGGCGCCCTTCGGCAGGCCGGAGACTTCGATGGTGGAACGGGCCGGGAACGGGGCCTGGAAATAGTCCTGCATCACGGCGTTGACCTTGGCGAATTCGGCCAGGTCGGTCAGGTACAGGCCGAGGCGCACGACCTTGTCCAGCGAACCGCCAGCAGCTTCGGCCACGGCCTTGAGGTTGTCGAAGGCGCGACGGGCCTGTGCTTCGACGTCACCCACGCCGACGATGTCGCCGGTGGCCGGATCGAGCGGAATCTGGCCGGAGAAATACACGGTGTTGCCGGCGCGCACGGCCTGCGAGTACGGGCCGATGGCGGCCGGGGCCTTTTCGGTGTTGATGATCTGGCGGGACATGGGTCGCTCCGGTGCGTTGGGGGAAAACAGAGCGGTGATTGTACCGGGTGGGGGTGCATCCACGCATGGCGTGGATCTACCGCGCCACTTCGGTTGGGGGGGGCCTTGCCGGGGGGTTTTGGTTTCTGCCCGCGGGGCGCGCGCGCGGGGCTTGGCCCGGCGCTACCAGGAATCATCCACGCATGGCGTGGAGCTACTGGCGGCGAACCGCCTGCACGACCGAGAGCCGCCTCAGGCGACGCATCACTTCGGCCAGGTGGTTGCGGTCGCGTACCTGGATGTTGAACGCCAGCACTGCGGCGTTGAAATCGCGGTCCAGGTAATCCACGCGCTCGATGTTGGAATGGCTCTGCGCGATTGCCGCGGCCAGCTGCGCGAGCACGCCGGTACCGTTCTCCACTTCCACCACCAGCGAGGTGTCGTAGTCGCCGGATACGGTGGTATCCCAGCCGATCAGCACCCAGCGCTCGGGCGACTTGCGCAACTCGGCCAGGTTCGGGCAGTCCATGCGGTGCACCACGATGCCCTTGCCGGCGGTGTGGTAGCCCATGATGTCGTCGCCCGGAATCGGCTGGCAGCAGCCGGCGAAGGTGACCACGCCACGCTCGCTGCCGTTGATCAGGATCTTTTCCTGCGAGCTGTGGCGCGAATGCGCGCCGCCGCGCAGTTCGGCGTAGGCCATCAGTGCCTGCGCGGCCTGGGTCGGCATCCAGTTGCCCAGCGCGACTTCGGCCAGCAGGGCCTCCAGGCGTGGGAACCGGTGCTCTGCAAGGAAGGCATCCAGACGGCCCTTCGGTAGGCGCTCCAGCGAGCTGTCCATGGCCTCCAGCGCGCGGTCCAGCATGCGGTGGCCCAGCTGCACGGCATCTTCGTGCTCCAGCTGCTTGAGCTGGTGGCGGATGGCGGTGCGCGCCTTGCTGGTGACCACGAACTCCAGCCACTGCGGCTTGGGCGTGGCCGAACGTGCAGTGATGATCTCCACCGACTGCCCCGACACCAGCTTGGTGCGCAGTGGCACCAGTTTCTTGTCCACGCGCGATGCCACCGCCATGTTGCCGACATCGGTATGCACGGCGTAGGCGAAGTCGAGCGCTGTGGAATTGCGCGGCAGCGCCAGGATCTTGCCCTTCGGCGTGAACAGGTAGACCTCGTCCGGGAACAGGTCGACCTTGACGTTGTCGAGGAACTCCAGCGACGAACCAGCGGCACGCTGCGAATCGATCAGTTCGACGATCCAGGCGTGCGCGCGGCTCTGCGCGCTGTTGGGCGAATCGCCGCCGAACTTGTAGGTCCAGTGCGCCGCCACGCCGCGCTCGGCGATCAGGTCCATCTCTTCGGTGCGGATCTGCACTTCGATCGGCGAACCATACGGGCCGAACAGCACCGTGTGCAGCGACTGGTAACCGTTGGCCTTGGGGATCGCGATGAAATCGCGGAAGCGCCCATCCAGCGGTTTGAATGCGGCATGCACTGCGCCCAGCGAGTGGTAGCACTGCGGCACGCCGCGCACGACCAGGCGGAAGCCGAACACGTCCATCACCTGGTCGAAGGATTTGTTCTCGTCGCGCATCTTGTTGTAGATGCTCCACGGGGTCTTGATGCGGCTGACCAGGCGGTGCTCGATGCCTTCCTTGGCCAGGCGCTGCGACAGCTGCACTTCAACCTGTGCCAGCGCCTCGCGGCGTACCACCGGCTGGCTGCGGATGTGCTTTTCCAGGATCGCATGGCGCCACGGGTACAGCGCCTTGAAGCCGAGGTTCTGCAGTTCGCTCTTGACCAGGCTCATGCCCAGCCGCTGCGCGATCGGGGCGTAGATCTCCAGCGTCTCGCGGGCGATGCGGCCCCGCGCTTCACGGCTCTGCGCGCCCAGCGTGCGCATGTTGTGCAGGCGGTCGGCCAGCTTGATCATGATCACGCGCAGGTCGCGTGACATCGCCAGCAGCATCTTGCGGAAGCTCTCGGCAGCCGCTTCCTGGCGGTCGCGGAACTTCAGCTTGTCCAGCTTGGTGACACCGTCCACCAGCTCGGCCACCGCTTCACCGAACTCGGCCGACAGCGCCTCGCGGGTCAGCGGGGTGTCTTCGATGGTGTCGTGCAGGATCGCGGCGATCAGCGCTTCCACGTCCAGGCCGAGCTCGGCCAGCACCTGGGCCACGGCCACCGGATGGGTGATGTAGGGCTCGCCCGACTTGCGCGTCTGCCCAGCGTGCGCGGAGGCGCCAACTTCCCACGCGCGGCGCAGCAGCGGCAGCTGCTCGGGCGGCAGGTAGTGGGCGGCGCGTTCGAGCTGGAGGACGTAATCGGGTACGGCGGCAGCGGGGACTGCGGCGACCTTGGCAGTGGGGCCTGGGTTCATGGCCAAAGCCTATGCCAGCGCGACGTTTACGGCAAACCCTGAATGCGAAACAGCCCGCACGGGGCGGGCTGTTCGGCGTATCCAGCGATGACGTTGATCGATGCGATCAATCGTCGTTCTTGGACATGTCTTCGTCGGCGACCACTTCAGCGGCGGCCCACTCCAGCGCTTCGCGCTCGGCGCGCTCACGCTCTGCCTTCTCGACTTCGTCGATCAGCGCGTTGTCGATCTTGCGGGCAGCGATCTCGCGCAGTGCCAGCACGGTCGGCTTGTCCTCGGTCTCGCTGTTGTCCAGCGTGGCCTGCACGCCATTGGCGAGCTGACGGGCGCGCTTGGAGGCCATCATCACCAGCTCGAAACGGTTGTTAACGACTTCCAGGCAATCTTCTACGGTAATGCGGGCCATACGGGCTCCCGGCGACCGGTCGGCCGCTCAGTCGAATGAGGGAAAGGGGACGGAGTGTACTGGCAGGGGCTGGACAAAATCAAGCCAACCCCCACCGGACCCTTTAGGAATCAATCAGTTGAACTCGCATCCGGGGTCAACAGGGCCTGGATCAGGCCGGCATGGCGGACCTTCTGGGCGTCCCGGCGCAGGCGGCTGGCGGTGAAGATCGCGCACAGTTCGTCCACGGCGGTGTCGAACACTTCATTGACGATGACGTAGTCGAACTCGTTGAAGTGCAGCATTTCATCGCGGGCAGCGCCCAGGCGCTGGGCGATGACCGCCTCGCTGTCCTGGCCGCGCTTGCGCATGCGGTCCTGCAGGGCCTGCTTGGACGGCGGCAGGATGAACACCGTCACCGTGCCCGGCACCAGCTGGCGTACCTGCTGCGCGCCCTGCCAGTCGATCTCCAGCAGCACGTCCTGGCCGGCGTTCAGCTGCGGCTCCACCGACTGCCGGGCGGTGCCTTTCCAGTCGCCATGCACCCAGGCATGTTCGAAGAAGTCGCCGGCGGCGATCATCTCCTCGAACTTCTCCGCGCTGACGAAGTGGTAGTGCTGGCCGTTCACTTCACCCGGGCGCATGGCCCGTGAGGTGAACGAGATCGACAGCGCGATCTGCGGGTCGCGCGCCAGGGTGGCGTTGACGATGCTGCTCTTGCCGGCGCCGGAGGGCGCGGCAACGATGTACAGCGTGCCGCGTGCGATCGCGGCCGGGGGCGTGGAAATGCTCATTCGATGTTCTGCACCTGCTCGCGGATCTGGTCGATCAGCACCTTCAGCTCGACGGCGGCATTGGACGTGCGACTGTCCACCGACTTCGAGCCCAGCGTGTTGGCCTCGCGGTTGAACTCCTGCAGCAGGAAGTCCAGGCGGCGGCCGACCGGCTCGCGCTGCTTGAGCACGCGGCGGATCTCGACGATGTGGCTGGACAGCCGGTCCAGCTCCTCGTCCACGTCCAGCTTCTGCAGCCACATCACCAGTTCCTGCTCGGCGCGGCCCGGGTCGACCGGATGCGGCAGGTCGGCCAGGCGGGCGGCCAGCTTGGCGCGCTGGCCGTCGCGAATGGCCGGAATCAGCGTGCGGACCTCGGCGGCGATGCGCTCGATGGCGTCCACGCGCTCGGCGATGGCGGTGGCCAGCGTATTGCCTTCACGCTCGCGGGCGGCGATGAAGCCGTCCAGCACCTGGTCCAGCAGCGCCAGTGCTTCAACCTGCAGGGCCGCGGCATCGGTGGCCTCGCCCTGGGTCACGCCCGGCAACTGCAGCAGGTCGGTGAAGCTGACCTGCAGGTTGGGGAAATCGGAGGTCAGCCGGTGTGCCAGCTGGCCCAGCTGGCCCAGCAGCACCTCGTTGACCTGCAGGCTGGCGGCCGATTCCGGCGCGCGCAGGCGCATCACCAGATCCAGCTTGCCACGGCTCAGGCGCGCGGAAATGCGCTCGCGCAGCTGCGGTTCCAATGCGCGCAGTTCCTCGGGCAGGCGGGTGCCCACTTCCAGGAACCGGTGGTTGACCGAGCGCAGCTCGCAGCCCAGCGTTCCCCACGTAGTGGAGCGCTCGCCGCCGGCATAGGCCGTCATGCTTCGAATCATGGATGTTTCCGGTGCTTGCAAAGGGGGAATGGTACCCTAGCGGTCTCTTTTGAGCCCCTTTCCCCGCCCCGTGAAGGCCGCGGGGATGGTGGCGTACTCCCTTTTCCTACGGAACCTGCCCCATGTCCGATTTCCGCCCCAGTGGCCGTCAGCCCGATCAGCTGCGCCCGGTCGTCATCCAGCGCGGTTTCACCCGTCACGCCGAAGGTTCGGTGCTGGTCTGCTTCGGTGAAACCCGCGTGCTGTGCACGGCCAGCATCGAGAACCGGGTGCCGGGCTTCCTGCGTGGCAAGGGCGAAGGCTGGGTGACCGCCGAGTACGGCATGCTGCCGCGCGCCACCCACACCCGCAGCGACCGCGAAGCCGCACGCGGCAAGCAGGGCGGCCGCACGCTGGAGATCCAGCGCCTGATCGGCCGCAGCCTGCGTGCCTGCGTGGACCGCAACGCACTGGGCGAACGCACCATCACCCTCGATTGCGACGTGCTGCAGGCCGACGGTGGCACCCGTACTGCTGCCATCACCGGCGCCTACGTGGCCCTGGTCGACGCGGTGAACGTGCTGATGAAGCGCGGTGACATCAAGCGCAACCCGATCCTCGGCGCGGTGGCGGCGGTATCGGTCGGCGTCTACCGCGGCACCCCGGTGCTGGACCTGGATTACGCCGAAGACAGCGACTGCGACACCGACATGAACGTGGTGATGAACGACGGCGGCGGTTTCATCGAACTGCAGGGCACTGCCGAAGGCCATGCCTTCCGCCGTGACGAACTGGATGCGCTGCTGGGCCTGGCCGAAAAGGGCGTGACCGAGCTGCTGGCCGCGCAGCAGGCAGCGCTGTCGGCATGAACCGGCGCATTGCCCTGACCACCCTCGTGGTGGCCGATTACGACGAAGCCATCGCCTGGTACACCGGCAAGCTCGGCTTCCAGCTGCTGGACGACATCGACCAGGGCAGCAAGCGCTGGGTGGTGGTCGGGCCGACCGATGGCAGCGCCGCCGCCCTGCTGCTGGCCCGCGCCAGCAACGACGAGCAGCGCAGCCGCATCGGCAACCAGACCGGCGGCCGCGTCGGCTTCTTCCTCAACACCGACGACTTCCACCGCGACCACGCGGCGATGCTGGCCGCCGGTGTCGAATTCCTGGAAGAGCCGCGCGAAGAACCCTACGCCACCGTCGCGGTGTTTCGCGACCTGTACGGCAACACCTGGGACCTGTTGGAGCCCCGCTGATGAAGAAGTTGGTACTGGCCAGCCACAACGCTGGCAAGCTGGTGGAAATGCAGGAAATCCTCGCCGACCTGCCACTGCAGATCACCTCGGCCGCCGAACTGGGCCTGGGCGATGTGGAGGAGACCGGCCTGACCTTCGTCGAGAACGCGCTGCTGAAGGCGCGCGCCGCCTGCGAAGCGACCGGCCTGCCGGCGCTGGCCGATGATTCGGGGCTGATCGTCGATGCCCTCGGTGGTGCACCGGGTCTGTACAGCGCGCGCTATGCGGGCCACCCGACCAATGCAGCGGCCAACAATGCCAAGCTGCTGGACGCGATGGCCGACATCGCCGATGGCCAGCGCAGCGCCCGCTTCTATGCGGTGATCGTGCTGCTGCGCCACGCCACCGACCCGCAGCCGCTGATCTGCGAAGGCCGTTG
This sequence comes from Stenotrophomonas sp. 82F1, assembly GCF_056861525.1. NCBI lineage: Bacteria > Pseudomonadati > Pseudomonadota > Gammaproteobacteria > Lysobacterales > Lysobacteraceae > Stenotrophomonas > Stenotrophomonas sp. 82F1. Next base: position 54,613 of record NZ_JBSPUD010000015.1, on the reverse strand, counting down.
GGAAGGACAGATCATCCGCGAGCTGCGCGGTACGAATGGATTCGGCTACAACCCGGTGTTCCTGGATACCACCCACGGCCTGACCGCCGCGGAAATGGAACCGGCGTTGAAGAATGCCATCAGCCATCGCGCCATCGCCCTGCAGCAGCTCAAGCAGCAGCTCGCGGCCTGGCTCTGATACCCCACCCGATCAACACAGGGAAGCCGGCCCGCGGCCGGCACTACCGATGACTGCCATGCCGCACGCCCACGACCACGACCACTGCAACCACCTGCCCGGCGAGTCCTGCGACCACGACACCCCGCCACGTCTGGTGCCACCGCCGCTGGCGCTGTACGTGCATCTGCCGTGGTGCGTGCGCAAGTGCCCGTACTGCGATTTCAACTCGCACCAGGCCAAGGGCGAACTGCCCTTCGATGCCTACATCGATGCATTGGTGCGCGACCTCGACCAGGACCTGCCGCTGGTCTGGGGCCGGGTGGTCAGCAGCGTGTTCTTCGGTGGTGGCACGCCCAGCCTGTTCCCGCCGGAAGCCATCGACCGCTTCCTGCAGCAGGCCAGCGCCCGCCTTCGCTTCGCGCCCAATGCCGAGATCACCCTGGAAACCAACCCGGGCACCGCCGAGCATGGTCGCTTCGACCGCTACCGTGCGGCCGGGGTGAACCGGCTCAGCTTCGGCATCCAGAGTTTCGATAATGCGATGCTCAAGCGCCTGGGCCGCATCCACGACAGTGGCGAGGCCGAGCGCGCGGTGAAGATGGCGCAGGACGCGGGCTACGACAATTTCAACATCGACCTGATGTACGCCCTGCCGGAACAGACCCTGGCCGGTGCCGAGGCCGACCTGCAACGCGCGTTCGCGTTGCAGCCGACCCACATCTCGCACTACCAGCTGACCCTGGAACCGAACACCGTGTTCTTCGCGCGGCCGCCGCAGGGCATCCCCGATGAAGACAATGCCTGGGACATGCAGGAACACTGCCAGGCGCTGTTGGCGCAGGCCGGTTTCGGCCAGTACGAGGTAAGTGCATACGCCCGCCCCGGTCGGCAGAGCGCGCACAATCTGAATTACTGGCGTTTCGGTGACTACCTCGGTATCGGCGCCGGCGCACACGGCAAGATCAGTTCCGGCGCCGAGGAGCATGTGCTGCGGCGCTGGAAGCACAAGCACCCGCAGACGTTCATGGATACCGCAGGCACCGCCGCATCGTTCGGTGGCGACGAGGTGATCGCCGCCGATCGCCTGCCCTTCGAATACATGCTCAACCTGCTGCGCCTGCACGAAGGCTTCAGCCTGCGCGACTTCGAATCGCGGACCGGGCTGGCGCGCAGCGTGCTGGACGTTGCATTGGCCGAAGCGGTGCAGCGCGGCTGGCTGGTGGTGGCGGACGGGTACGTGCAACCGACCGAGCTCGGCCGGCGCTTCACCAACGATGTGGTCAGCCTGTTCCTGGAAGAATGATCCGCCTGCGGCGCAGCCAGGGAAGGCCGCGCTGAATGAATCGATCGCTAAAGTAGCGCCTTCACCGGCCGACACGGTAGATTCCAAGATCGATCCGCGGGAATCCGGACCCCCTCGCCGATGTCTGCTGTCTTCTCCCTCTCCAGTGCCGACACTGCCCGCCTGGCCGCGGCCGACCTGCCGCCGCGCGTGCGCGAGCTGCTGGGCGCGTTGATCGGCCTGTGCCACCAGGCCCTGACGGCACCGCTGATCCTGACCGTGGAAGCGCTGGAGCAGACCCTGCTGCATGACGCCGACCATGCACGCAACCCGCAACAGCAGGCTGACCTGCTGGCGCAGCGCGGCCAGCTGCATGCGTTCGCCGGCCACTTCAGCGACCGCATGCTCGATGCGCTGGCCGATGCGCTGGCGCGGCTGCGGGAACCGATCATACCGGTCATGGCCGCCACCACCCCACCGCCGTTGCCCGGCATGCTGGGGTTGACCCTGGTGGCTGAGCACGAAGTCGACCGCGACCTGCTGCTGACCGAAATGGTGCGCAGGGAAACGCTGCGTTCGGCCAACGCCTTGAACCTGCTCGGCCAGCGTCTGGGTGTTGTTGCCGGTGCACCAGCCTTTGAAGCCGATACCCTGCCCCTGGCACCGCAGTCCCTGTGCACGATGGTGCGCAAGCTGGCCGAACAGGATGCCCTCAGCGCCGAGGTGCAGATGGCGCTGTACCGGAGCTTCGAGCGGCAGGTGCTGGAGCGGCTGGGCGATGTGCTCGACCGCGCCAATGCGCTGCTGGCACAGCACGGCATCCTGCCCGGCCTGGTCTACACCCCGTACCTGGCGCGTTCTTCCAGCACCCGCCGGATCATCACCCAGTCGGTCGGCAGCGGCCGCAGTGGACGTCCGTCACCGCGCGTGCCCACGCCGATGACCGGTTGGGGGGGCTCGGCACCGGCCGGCTCGTGGTCGACGTTGATGCAGGACGCCTTCGCCGATGCGGCTGCGCCGGGCGCGTCGGCCGGGCTGACGGTACCGGCCAGCAGCGTGCTGCATGAAATGCTGCAACTGGCGCGGCAGGCCCCGCAGACAGCAGTGGATCCGCCAGCCCTGCCCAGTGCGGCAGTGGATGCCGTACTGGCGCGCCTGCAGGGCCAGGCCAGCGCCGCCAGCGCCATGACCGATCTGCAGGCCGCCGTTGTCGCCCAGCTGCGCAGCGAACATGGTGCGCAGGCCAACCTCGGCAGCCACGACCGTGACAATCTCGATCTGCTGCGCCTGCTGCTGCAGCAGGTACAGCAGCAGCAACGACCGGACCCGGTGCCGGCCGCCCTGCTTGCGCGCCTGCAGGTACCCCTGGCGCGCGCAGCGATGGCCGATCCCGGGTTCTTCGTGCGCGACGAACACCCGGCCCGCGAACTGCTCAACCATGTCGCTGAAGCCGGCGCCAGCTGGCTTGGCGATGACGATGTCGATCCGCAGCTGCTGCAACGGCTGGCACAGAGCGTGCAGGGCCTGCTCGGCCAGGATGCGCGCACGCCCGAGGCCTTTGCCGCCGCCAACGAAGAGATACAGCAGCACCAGCGTGCCGCCGCGCATCGCGCCGAACTGGCCGAACGCCGCCATGTGGAAGCCGCGCGCGGCAAGGAAAGGCTGGAACTTGCGCGACGCCAGGCCAATGCACAGATCGACCAGTGCTGCGACACGCGGGAACCGCCACGCTTCGTGCAGACACTGCTGCGCCAGGCCTGGGCGGACGCATTGACGCTGACCCGCCTGCGCCACGGCGAAGATTCGCCGCAGTGGCAGGAGCGCCTGCAGCAGACCGAACGCATCGCCGCGATCACGGCCGAGGCCGCCAGCGAAAGCAGCGCGACCGATGCTCCGCTGGCGACCGAGGTTGAATCGGCCCTGCTGCAGGTCGGCTACCACGCAGAAGAGGCAGCCGCCGTCGCCCGTCGCCTGTCCACGCCGGGCGGTGAAGACGAAAGCACCTCGCGCACCGAACTCAGCGCGCGCCTGAAGGCCCATGCACGTCTGGGCGAGCATGCGGGCACGCAAGCGCTGGCAGATGATGCCGCACCGCGCAGCGAGGCCGAGGAGACCTGCTACCAGCAGCTGTGCGCGCTGCCCTTCGGCAGCTGGTTCGATATCGATGATGGCGAAGGCGCTCTGCGCCGCCAGCGCCTGTCCTGGTACAGCCTGTTGACCGGCCATGTACTGCTGGTCAACGCGCGTGGGCAGAAGATCGGCGAAACCACGCTGGATACGCTGGCCCGGCAGATGAGCAGCGGACGCGCGCAGCTGGTCACCGAAGACAAGGGCCGGCTGGTCGACCGCGCCTGGCAGGCGAGCCTGAGCGCGCTGCGCGCACTTGCCACACGCCGCCAGCAGGAGCCCAATGCATGAGTACACAACCGCCCGTTGATACCCGCCGCGCGCCGCGCCGGCAGGTCTCCGACCTGGTGCCGGTGACCGACCAGATGCGCGACTGCGTGGTTGGACGCCTGGGCAACGTGTCCGAGACCGGCATGCTGATGCTGGCCAGCGCCCCGCTGCGCGACGATGCGCTGTATCAGTTGCGCTTCCCGTTGCCCTCGGCCGAGGGTCGCAGCGAGCTGATCGACGTCGGCGTACACCTGCTGTGGAGCGAACCGGCGCATGCGCCCGGCCAGAGCTGGGCAGGCTTCCGCTTCCTGACGCTGTCACGCGAGCATCGGCAGCTGCTGCGCCGGTGGATCGGCGAAGACAGCGACGAGGCACCGGTTTCGACGGGCTGAGTGCCGGTTCCGGCACAGCGGATTGCGTCGGTATCCGGCAGAATCTAGGGCCGTTTTCCGTGTCGAGCCACCGCAATGATCCAGCAAGACTCCGGCGCCCTGTATCCCGACCACCTGGCCGTGCTGTGCCGACGCGCCGAGCAGGCGCTGGCACGCGGCGGCTTCGACCATCTGGTGGTGCCCAGCGGCACCCTGCACTACCAGGTCTTCGACGACCGTGATTACCCGTACGCGGTCAACCCGCAGTTCAAGGCCTGGCTGCCGCTGACCCGGGTGCCCAACAGCTGGATCGTGTTCACCCCGGGCAAGCGTCCGGCGGTGATCTTCCACCAGCCGTTCGATTACTGGCATGTAGTACCGGACGCCCCGAGCGGCTGGTGGGTCGACCACTTCGACATCCACATCATCCGCACGCCCGAAGAGGCGCTGGCGCTGCTGCCGTCCGATCCGGCGCGCTGCGCGATCCTGGGCGAACCGCAGAGCGCGCTGGGCGCCTATGTGCCCAACAATCCGGCGCCGGTGGTGAACTACCTGGAATGGCATCGCGGCAGCAAGACGCCGTATGAAATCGCACTGATGCGCCAGGCGCAGGTGCTGGGCGTGCGCGGCCATCGCGCGGCCGAAGCGGCGTTCCGCAACGGCGCCGACGAGTTCAGCATCCACATGGCGTATTGCCAGGCCGTGGGACAGGACGCCACTGAACTGCCGTACGGCAACATCGTGGCCCTGAACGAACATGCGGCGGTGCTGCATTACACCGAACTGGGCCGCAGGGCACCGCAGCCGCTGCGCAGCTTCCTGATCGACGCCGGCGCCAGTGCGCATGGTTATGCCAGCGACATCACCCGCACCTACGCCGCCGCCGGCCATGGCGAGTTCGCGGCGATGATCGAAGCCGTCGATGCCGCGCAGCAGCAGATGTGCGCGGCCGTGCGCCCGGGCTTCGACTACAAGCAGCTGCATGTTGATGCGCATCTGTCGCTGATGGGCGTGCTGAAGGACTTCGGCGTGATCAAGGTTTCGCCGCAGACCGCGCTGGAAACCGGCGTCAGCGCCGCGTTCTTCCCGCATGGCATCGGCCACCTGATCGGCCTGCAGGTGCACGACGTGGCTGGTTTCGCTGCCAGCGACGAAGGCGGCCGCATCGAGCGCCCGGCCGGCCATCCGTACCTGCGCCTGACCCGCGTGCTGGAACCGGGCATGGTGGTGACGATCGAGCCGGGCCTGTACTTCATCGACATGCTGTTGAACGAAGTGAAGGCAGCCGGCCATGGCGATACGATCAACTGGGAGCGCGTGGATTTCTTCCGCCCGTATGGCGGCATCCGCATCGAAGACGAAGTGCTGTGCACTGATGGCGAGGCGGACAATCTGACGCGGCCGGTGTTTGCGGCGGCGAACGGCTGAGCCCCTCGTGGTTGGTCGCGTAGAGCGGTTCATGGGTTAGGCGGGGCGGGTGGGCCGTGCAGGGGACGCTGCAAGTACATCCCTGTAAGCTCGATGGCGCCATCCATGGCGCCAACGCCCCTGCACGGCCCACCCGCCCCGCCTCTGACAGTTTCCTGCGCGCGGCCAGCCACGGAAGAAAGAAAGAAAAGCAAAAGCGGGTCGCTCGCTCGCGCCTTCCGCGCCTTTGTAGAGCCGAGCCACGCTCGGCTGCTTTTCGCCTGAAAACCCCCGCGCTTCGCGCGTAAGCCGAGCATGGCTCGGCTCTACAGAAGCGCGTCATCCACGCCGCAGGTCGCGGGAAACTGTCGAAGGCGGGGTACTGTGGGTTTGCGGGGTGTGAGCCGCATGGATGCGGCGACCAAGCCTACAAGGACGTACTTGCGGCGTCCCCGCAAACCCACAGTACCCCGCCATCCCACGGAATGCCGCTGTTGCTGTTGCTTCGGCTGTTGCCTCTGCAGGTGCAGGGCTGCAAGCCCTGCCGAAAACCCTTACCCCGCCATCAACGCTTCGATCTCGTCGGCGCTGCGTTCCAGGCCTTCGGTCAACACCCGATGTCCGTCGTCGGTGATCAGCACGTCATCTTCGGTACGGATGCCGATGCCGCGCCAGCGCGGTTCCACCGTCGTGTCGTCCACGCCGATGTACAGCCCCGGCTCGATGGTGAAGGCCATGCCCGGCTCCAGCAGGCGCGAATCGCCGGCCAGGCGGTAGTCGCCTACGTCGTGCACATCCAGCCCGATCCAGTGCCCGGTCTTGTGCCGGTAGAAACGCTGGTACAAGCCTTCCGTGAGATTCTTTTCCAGCGTGCCCTTCAACAGGCCCAGCTGCAGCAACCCCTCGGTGAGGGTCTGCACCGCCGCCAGATGGCCCATTTCGTACGCTACGCCCGGTTTGGCCTGGGCCAGTGCCGCCGCCTGCGCCGCCCCCACCAGATCATGCAGCGCGCGCTGCTCGGCGCTGAAACGCCCGTTGACCGGGAACGTACGGGTGATGTCGCTGGCATAGCCGCGATACTCGGCACCGGCATCGATCAACACCAGTTCGCCGTCGCGCGAGCGTGCGTTGTTGTCGCGGTAATGCAGGATGCAGGCGTTGCGGCCGGCACCGACGATGCTGCAGTACGCAGGCACCGCGTCGTTGGCGCGGAACACCCGCTCCAGCTCGGCCTGCAGTTCGTACTCGTGAATGCCGGCCTTCGCGGCCTGCATGGCGGCACGGTGCGACAGCACGCTGATGTCGGCCGCGCGCTGCATCAACGCCACCTCGGCACCGGACTTGAACAACCGCTGCTCGTGCAGCAGATGGCCCAGTTCCAGGAACTCATGCGGCGGCTGCGCACCGTGGCGCACCTGCGAACGTACGCGGTTCACCCAGCCGATCAGCTTCAGGTCGAAATCCGCATCGCGGCCGAAGTGGTAGTACACCCGCGACCGCCCTTCCAGCAGGCCCGGCAGGATGTCGTCCAGATCGGTGATCGGGTAGGCATCGTCCATCGCGAACTGGGCCACGGCGCCTTCCTGGCCGGCGCGACCACCATCCCAGGCTTCGCGCTCGGGATCGCGCTCGCGGCAGAACAGGATGGCCTCGCCGTGGCGGCGGCCGGGAATCAGCACCAGCACCGCTTCCGGCTCCGGGAAGCCGGTCAGGTACTGGAAATCCGAATCCTGCCGGTACGGATAATGGGTATCGAGGCTGCGCACCTTCTCCGATGCCGCCGGCAGCACCAGGATCGCGTCTTCGCCCGCCATGTCCATCAGTTGCCGGCGGCGACGCTTGTACTCGCCGGCAGCGATGCCGGTGCGCTGCTTGATATCCATCAGTTCAGGCGCTGCCGATGGCGCGCGGCCAGCACCACGTCACCGTGCAGCAGCAGCACCGCCACGCGGATGAATTCTTCGATCTCCGACAGCGCTTCGTCGTCATCATCACCGCCGGCTTCGAAGTCCTCGCTCGAGGCGCGGGCCAGGCTGGCCAGGTCGTTCAGTGCCTCCTCGCCTTCTTCGGACAGGGTCGGCCGGTGGCCGCCGCTGCCCAGGCCGAAGCCGCCCAGGAAGGAACGGGTCCAGCTGAACATGGCGTCCGCCTGCGCGGCCACGTCGCTGCTGTCGGTCAACAGCAGCTCGAAGGCGAAGTCACGGTCTTCCAGCTGCTTGATGGTGGCCTCCAGCAACTGCGCCAGCGCACTGTCGGCAGCCACCTGCGGCAGATTGTCGTCGGCCAGCACGCGCGCCGGCCAGTCGTTGCCGGGGGCACCGCCGGCGGCCAGCCAGCCGCACAGCCCGCCATGCAGCTCGGCAGCAGTGGCGCCCAGGCCCAGTTCCTGGCTGGCGCGGGTAACGTCGTCGACGGAGGGAAGTTCGGTCATCGTGCGGCTCGTTCGGAAGGGAAACTGCGGAGCGCGCACGCGCGCGCCCGTGAGCCGGGTAGTGTAGCAATCTGTCCGCCTGCGCTTCGTGGCCGTCAGGCCCTGCTGCGACAGTGCTTGACCGCCCTGACCCGGCTTGCCTATCGTGCGGGCATGGAACCCGCCGATCCCCTTGCCCAGTTGCAGGCCTTCGCCGCCCGTGTGGAGGCGTTGCTCGACCGCAACCAGCGGCTGGCCGAGGAGAACCGCAGCCTGCGCCACCAGCAGGAACAGCTGGTGGCCGAGCGCTCGACGCTGCTGGCCAAGAACGAACAGGCGCGGTCGCGGGTGGAAGCGATGATCACCCGGCTCAAGTCCCTGGAGCAGCACACATGAGTGCCGAACCGGTCAGCGTCCGTATCCTCGACCGTGAATACACGGTCGGCGTCGGTGGTGATGAACGCGACAGCCTGATGGCGGCCGCCCGCCTGCTGGATGCGCGCATGCGCGAGATCCGTGGCAGCAACCGGATGGCCGCGGTCGACCGCATCGCGGTGCTGGCAGCGCTCAATCTGGCGCACGAGCTGCAGCTGCTGCGCGACGAGAACGCCCGCCAGGCGGTTGCCCTGCAACAGACCCTGGCCGACCTGAACCGGCGTCTGGACCGGGCAATCGACAGCAGCACGTGAGAAAGGCGCGTATTGCGCCTTCTCTTTTCTGAATTGGCACGCACTGTTGCCGACGAACGGCCTATCCAGATCACCCGCGGTAGCTATAATGGCCACGCGTTCTCTGCGGTACTCGACGGCATGTGCAAACATTCGCCTTGTCCCTTAAGAACGACACCGGGAGCGCGACAGCGCCGGGAGTGCAGGTCCGCCTCGTAGCGGGAAGCCCGATGGTTCTCCAGCGTTCCCACTTGAGCCCCCGGGTTCAAGGTCGTTTCGCATGCATCGACATTGCGGAGAATGCAATATTCCAGCAAGGGCGGCGTCTTCGGGCGTCGCCCTTGTTCTTTCCGGCACAATGACGGCTGATCCTTGCCGCACGCTGCCATGACCGACCCGCGACAGGCCCTGCGCCACGACCTGCGGCAACGCCGCCGCGACCTTTCCGCTCCCGCCCGTATCGCCGCTGCCGAATCGCTGGCCGATGCGCTGCTCGCGCTGCCGTTCGCCCCGCGCGAAGGCGCCGTGGCCGGCTATTGGGCGCTGGATGGCGAGATCGCCCTGCACCGCTGGCAGCTACAGCTGCCCGACACGCTGAGTTACTGCCTGCCAGTACTGCACGGCGACGTGTTGCGCTTCGCGCCCTGGCGCCCCGGCCAGCCGTTGACCAGCAACCGTTACGGCATCCCCGAACCGGACATCGCCATCGAAGACACCCTGGAACCGGCGCAGATGGCCCTGGTGGTGACGCCGCTGGTGGGCTTCGACGCACAGTGCCGGCGGCTGGGAATGGGGGGCGGCTGGTATGATCGCAGCTTCGCCTTCCGCCATGATCGGCCGGCGCCACCCTGGCTGGTCGGCGCGGCATTCTCGGTGCAGCAGGTCGAGTCCTTGCCGGTAGCGTCCTGGGACGTGGCGGTGGATGCGATCTGCACTGAAGCCGGCACCCTGCTCCCTTCCGCTGCCCCCGTGAACGCATGACCGCCCGCAAGCGCTACTGGCTGATGAAGTCCGAACCGGACGCCTTTTCCATCGATGACCTGGCCAAGGTCAAGGTTGAACCCTGGAATGGCGTACGCAACTACCAGGCGCGCAACTTCATGCGCGACGGCATGCAGGTCGGCGACGGCATCCTGTTCTACCACTCCAACACCAAGGTGCCCGGCATCGTCGGCCTGGCCACGGTGGCCAGCGCGGCCTACCCGGATGACACCCAGTTCGATCCGGAATCCGACTACCACGACCCCAAGAGCACGCGCGAAAACCCGCGCTGGATGCTGGTGGACGTGGCCTTCGACCGCAAGCTGAAGCAGGTGATCGCGCTGGACGAGATCAAGCTGCACGCCGACGAGCTTGGCGAAGGCTTCCCGCTGGTTGCCAAGGGCAACCGCCTGTCGGTGTTCCCGGTGACCGCCGCGCAGTGGAAGCTGCTGCTGTCGCTGGAAAAGAAATCCTGATTCCCTGCCTGAGAGCTCCCCGCAATGTCTGAAGCCAAGCGCCTGGCCGCCGAAAAGGCCATCGAGTACGTCGAAGACGGCATGATCGTCGGTGTCGGCACCGGTTCCACCGTCGCCTATTTCATTGATGCGCTGGCCCGCATCCAGCATCGCATCAAGGGTGCGGTGTCCAGTTCCGAGCAGAGCACCGCGCGCCTGAAGCAGCATGGCATCGAGGTGATCGAGCTGAACCACACCGGCACCCTGTCGCTGTACGTGGATGGCGCCGACGAGTGCGATGCCAACAAGTGCCTGATCAAGGGCGGCGGCGCTGCACTGACCCGCGAGAAGATCATCGCCGAGGCCAGCGAGCGCTTCGTCTGCATCGTCGACCCGAGCAAGCAGGTGCCGGTGCTGGGCAGGTTCCCGCTGCCGGTGGAAGTGATCCCGATGGCACGCAGCCTGGTCGCCCGCCAGATCCGCGACATGACCGGCGGCCAGCCAACCTGGCGCGAAGGCGTGGTGACCGACAACGGCAATCAGATCCTGGACATCCACAACCTGCAGATCACCGATCCGGAAAAGCTGGAGCGCGAGCTCAACCAGTTGCCGGGCGTGGTCTGCGTCGGCCTGTTCGCACGTCGCCGTGCCGATGTGGTGATCGTCGGCGGCGAGCCGCCGATCGTGCTCTGACCCTTTCGAAGGACACTGACGATGTCGTTGCTGCGCTCCCTGCTGATGCTCCCGCTGCTGGCCCTGACCGGCTGCGCCACCGATGCCGCCCGCCACTGGGTGGAACTGGGCGGCGCACGCTATGACGTTGAACTGGCCACCAACGATGAAACCCGCGCGCGCGGGTTGATGTTCCGCGACCAGATGGCCGAGGACCACGGCATGCTGTTCGTGCATGACCGCGAGGAAATGCAGGCGTACTGGATGAAGAACACCAAGATCGCGCTGGACATCCTGTACTTCGACAGCGAGCGGCGGTTGGTGAGCCAGCAGCGTGACGTGCCGCCGTGCTCGGCCGGCGACATGTGCCCGCCCTACCCCAGCGGCGGCCCGGCACGCTTCGTGCTGGAGCTCAATGCCGGCCAGGCGGAGAAGCTCAAGCTGAAGGATGGTACCGAGCTGACCTTCGGCCCGGGCATCGAGAAATAAAGGTTCGGCCGGGCTGCGCCCGGCACCCGCCGGATCAACATCAAATGCATCCTCTGGGCGTCCGAGGGATGGCGGGGCGATGTGGGCTTGCAGGACACGCCGTAAACCCATCCCTGGGGGCTCGTAGGCGCCATCCATGGCGCCTGCGGTCCTGAAAGCCCACACCGCCCCACCTCTGACAGTTTCCCGCTGCTGTTGGTGGGTGTCGACCTTGGTCGACACGGTAGATCCACGCCACGCGTGGATGGGGGAAATCGGTGGGATGAGAAATTCACGCCACGCTGCTTGAAACCGCCCACGATTGCCGCCAGTCTGTGGGCATGCAGGACCGGATCACACTCCCCGACTGGGATGCACTGGCCGCCTTCGACGACGAGGCGCTGCCACTGCTGCCGACCGCATTGCTGATCGCGCGCGATGAATATCCCGATCTGCAGCCGTCGACCTACGATGCGCTGGTGCAGAGCCATGTCGAGCACCTGCGCGCCGAGGTGGACAGCATCGAGCACAGCCCGCTGAAGATGGCGGCCATCAACCGGCATCTGTTCGATGAGCTGGGCTACAGCGGCGACCACCAGGAGTACTACGACCCGCGCAACAGCTACCTCAACCAGGTGTTCGAGCGCCGTCTGGGCAATCCGATATCGCTGGCGCTGGTGCAGATGGAAGTGGCGCGACGGTTGGGCATTCCGCTGGACGGCGTGTCATTTCCCGGTCATTTCCTGGTGCGCCTGCCGGTCGACGACGGCGTGCTGGTGATGGACCCGTTCAACGGCGGCCGCCCGCTGGATGTGGACGAACTGCGCGAACGCGCCAAGTCGCACCTGGGCGGGCAGATGCCCGACGACCAGGTGCTGGCGCAGATCCTCGATCCTGCACCGAGCCGCGCGATCCTGATCCGCATGTTGCGTAACCTGCATGGTGTCTATGCCGAGGCCAGCGAGTGGGACCGTGCCGCGCGCAGTGCCGACCGCCTGCTCAAGCTTGCCCCCGAACAGGACGATGCCCTGCGCGATCGCGGCCTGGCCTACCTGCAGCTGGACTACCTGGCCGGCGCGCGCAACGACCTGGGCCTGTACCTGAAGCGAAACCCCGAGGCCAGCGACGCGCAATGGCTGCGCGAGAAGCTGATCGACCTCGGCGGACCGGTACCGCGGCTGCATTGAGTGAGGTTGTCGGGTGTGTGGACCAACGGTCCACACCCACAGGAGGGCCTGGCGGCACCTCCCTCAATCGATCTCGACCATCTCGAAATCGTCCTTGGTCACGCCGCAATCCGGGCACGTCCAGGTCTCTGGAATGTCTTCCCAGCGCGTGCCCGGGGCAATGCCCTCTTCCGGCAGCCCATCCGCTTCGCGGTACAGGAATCCGCAGACCACGCACATCCAGGTACGCAGGGTGGTGGGGGTGGCTTCGGTCATCGGATAATCGGGGCTGGATTCACGGGCCGCCATTGTCCCATCGCGGTCCACTCACCGGTAGCCATCAATGACTTCTGCTTCCCCGACGCCCCGCGGCGTCTACCTGATCACCCCGGATGAACCCGATACCGCCCGCCTGCTGGCGCGAACCGCGCCGCTGCTGGCCGCCGGTGCCACTTGGCTGCAGTACCGCAACAAGACCGCCGGCGATGCCCTGCGGCGGGAACAGGCTACGGCGCTGCAGGCCTTGTGCGCCGCCCACGGCGTGCCGCTGATCGTCAACGACGACCCGGCGCTTGCCCAGGCCATCGGCGCGGCCGGCGTGCACCTGGGCGGCACTGACGGTGACATCGGCGCCGCCCGCAGCCTGCTCGGCGCCGACGCCATCATCGGCGCCTCCTGCTACGACCAGCTGGCCAACGCCGAGCGTGCCGTGGCGGCCGGCGCCAGCTACGTGGCGTTCGGCGCGTTCTTCCCCACCACCACCAAGGTCACCAGCAGTCGCGCCCACACCGACCTGCTGCGGCAAAGCGCCGCACTGGGCGTGCCGCGGGTGGCGATTGGCGGCCTCAGCCCGGACAATGTCGGTCCCATCATCGATGCCGGCGCCGATCTGCTGGCCGTGGTCAGCGGCATCTATGCCGCGCAGGACCCGGTCGCGACCCAGCGCGCCTACCTCGCCCGTTTCGATACGCCGCAGTAATACCCAGGAAACCCCATGAACCACGACCAGTCCCACGCCCTGTTCTCCCGCGCCCAGGAACTGCTGCCCGGCGGCGTCAACTCACCGGTGCGCGCGTTCAAGTCGGTCGGCGGCGAACCCTTCTTCGTCGAGCGCGCCGACGGCGCCTACCTGTACGACGTCGACGGCAACCGCTACATCGACTACGTGGGTTCGTGGGGCCCGATGATCGTCGGCCACAACCACACCGCCGTGCGCCAGGCGGTGAAGAAGGCGATCGACAACGGCCTGTCCTTCGGTGCGCCGTGCGCAGCGGAAGTGACCATGGCCGAGACCATCACCCGTCTGGTGCCGTCGTGCGAGATGGTGCGCATGGTGAATTCCGGCACCGAAGCCACCCTGTCGGCGATCCGCCTGGCGCGCGGTGCCACCGGCCGCAACTGCATCGTCAAGTTCGAAGGCTGCTATCACGGCCACGGCGACTCGTTCCTGGTCAAGGCCGGCAGCGGCATGCTGACCCTGGGCGTGCCGACCTCGCCCGGCGTGCCGGCCGGCCTGAGCGAACTGACCCTGACCCTGCCCTACAACGACTTCGAGGCGGCCACCGCTCTGTTCGAGGCACGCGGCAGCGAGGTCGCCGGCCTGATCATCGAACCGGTGGTCGGCAACGCCAACTGCATTCCGCCGCGCGAGGGCTACCTGCAGCACCTGCGCGCGCTGTGCACGCAGTACGGCGCCCTGCTGATCTTCGACGAAGTGATGACCGGTTTCCGCGTTGCCCTGGGCGGTGCGCAGGCGTACTACGGCATCAGCCCGGACCTGACCACCTTCGGCAAGATCATCGGCGGCGGCATGCCGGTGGGTGCCTACGGTGGCCGTCGCGAGCTGATGCAGCAGATCGCCCCCGCTGGCCCGATCTACCAGGCCGGTACGCTCAGCGGCAATCCGGTGGCGATGGCCGCCGGCCTGGCCATGCTGCAGCTGATCCAGCAGCCGGGTTTCCACGACGATCTGAGCGCGCGCGCCGCACGCCTGTGCGCGGGCCTGGAAGCGGCCGCCGCCGATGCCGGCGTGGCGGTGACCACCACCCAGGTGGGCGCGATGTTCGGGCTGTTCTTCACCAGCGAAAAGGTGGAGACCTATGCCCAGGCCACGGCCTGCGACATCCCGGCGTTCAACCGCTTCTTCCACGCGATGCTGGACCAGGGCGTGTTCCTGGCACCGTCGGCGTACGAGGCTGGCTTCCTGTCCAGCGCCCACGATGATGCGGTGATCGAAGCGACGCTGGCAGCGGCGCGCGTGGCGTTCAAGGCGGCCAAGGGCTGAGATCGGGCCCCGGCGGGTGCCGACCTTGGTCGGCATTGCGGTGGCACGGCATCCACGCGTGGCGTGGATCTACCAGGCTGCGTGCGGCGTTCCACCTGTAGAGCCGAGCCATGCTCGGCTTACCGCGCGGAGCGCGGAGAGCAGTCGAGCATGGCTCGACTCTACAGACGGCATCAACCGAAGACGAACTTGCCCTTCATCATCGCGAAGTGGCCGGGGAACGAGCAGAAGAAGGTGTAATCACCGCCCTTCTGCAGACCCTTCGTGGAAAAACGCACGCGGGTGGTCTCGCCACCACCGATCACCTTGGTGTGGGCCAGAACACGCTTGTCGGCCTTCGGCAGGTAGCTGTCGGCCAGGGTCATGCGCATGCCCGCCATCGCCACCGGCTGGTAGTCAGCGGTGCGGGTCAGCACCCAGTTGTGGCCCATCGCGGTGGCGGCCAGCTTGCCGGTGTGGCGCAGGGTCAGGTCCACTTCGCTGCAATCGGCGGCCACCTTGATCTCGCGGCTGCTGAAACTCATCTGGTCGGTGCTGTCGATGCTCACCGCACACACGCGCGCCATCGCCGACGGCGCCAGCATCAACGCGCCCAGTCCCACCGCTACCATCCAAGCCTTCATCATCGCGTCTCCTGCAGGTTCGATGGCCATTCTAGGCAGCGGCCTGCGCGCCCGGCTGCGACCGTGTGTCGCAGTCGGGGTCCAGGGTTTGCGTGGGGATACGGCAATGGCATGCTCGACGGATGCGGATCGACCTTCTCCTGCTCGATGTCGATGGCGTGCTGGTGCACTACCAGCGCGCGCAGCGCGTGCTGCATCTGGCGCAGGCGCTGGACGTGCCGACCGCGCACGTGCAGGCCGCGCTGTACGACAGCGGACTGGAAGCGGCACACGACAGCGGCACGCTGGATGGCGCGCGCTATCTGGCCCGGCTTGGCGAACTGCTCGGCACAACGGTAACGCTGCCAACCTGGATCGCCGCACGCTACGCGGCCAGCCACCCGCAACTGCCGGTACTGCAACGGCTGCAGGCACTGCAGGTGCCGATCGCGGTGCTGACCAACAACGGTGCGTTGATGGCACAGGCGCTGCCGACGCTGCTGCCGCAGCTGTTTCCTGCATTGCAGGATCGCGTGTTCTGCAGCGCGGATTTCGGCCTGCGCAAACCTGCGCCGGAAGTGTTCCTGCGCACGCTCGCAGCCCTCGGCGTGGCACCGGCGCACACGCTGTTCGTCGATGACCTGTTCGCCAACGTGCGCGGTGCGCGCGCGGCGGGCCTGCATGCGGAAACGGTGCACGATGGCCGCGGCTTGGGCATGGTATGTAACCGCTATCGGTTGGCGTCACCCCCGTTAGCCCCGCCCCCATGCTCGGCTCAACGCGGTATCAGGCAACAGGAGCCGAGCATGGGCTCGGCTCTACAGGGATTCCGCGGCAACGGGGTCAGAGCCCTCTCCGCAGGAGAGGGATCCGACCCCGACGTTGGGGCTTCAGCGTGCTGCGATGAACGCGGCAATCGCCGCGCGCAGGCGCTTCAGGCCTTCGGCCACTTCTTCGTCGGTGATGTTCAGCGACGGCACGAAGCGCAGCACGTCCGGACCGGCCTGCAGGGTCAGCAGGCCCTGCTCGGCGGCGTGGTCGAGGATCACCCCGGCCTGGCCAGCAAAGTCCTTGCTCAGCACGGCGCCCAGCATCAGGCCGCGACCGCGCACTTCGCTGAACACCTTGAACTCGTCGTTGATGCGGGCGAAGCCATCACGCAGCGCCTTCGACTGGCGGCTGACATTGGCGGCGATTTCCGCCGAGGCCAGCTTGCGCAGCGCCACGCGGGCGACGGCCGCGGCCAACGGATTGCCACCGAAGGTGGTGCCGTGGGCACCGAACTGCATGGTTTCGGCCACCTTCGGGCCGGCCAGCATCGCACCGATCGGGAAACCGCCACCGAGCGCCTTGGCCAGGGTCACCATGTCCGGCACCACGTCGTCCTGCCAGTGCGCGAACAGCGTACCGGTACGGCCCATGCCAGCCTGGATCTCGTCGAGCACCAGCAGTGCGTTGTGCTGGTCGCACAGTTCGCGCACGCGCTTGAGGAAACCGGACTTGGCCGGCATCACCCCGCCCTCGCCCTGGATCGGCTCCAGCATCACCGCCGCTACGTCGCCGGCGGCCATTGCCGTTTCCAGCTGCACCTCATCATTGAAGTCGATGTAGCGGAAGCCCCCGGGCAGCGGCTCGTAGCCTTCCTGGTACTTCGGCTGCGCGGTGGCGGTCACCGCGCCCATGGTGCGGCCATGGAAGCTGCCACGGAAGGTGATGATCACACGCTTGTCGGCCGGACGGCCCTGGCTGGAGGCCCACTTGCGGACCATCTTGATCGCCACTTCATTGGCTTCGGCGCCGGAGTTGCACAGGAACACACGCTCGGCGAAGCGGCTGGCCTTCACCAGTTCCTCGGCAAGGTGCAGCGGCGGCGCGCTGTAGAAGACGTTGCTGGTGTGCCACAGCTTGCCGGCCTGTTCGACCAGTGCGGCCACCAGGTCCGGGTCGTTGTGGCCCAGGCCGCACACGGCGATGCCGGCGGCCAGGTCGATGAACTCACGGCCCTGGCTGTCCCACACGCGGGCGCCCTGGCCTCGCTCCAGCACCACCTGGCGGGGCTTGTACACCGGCAGGTAGTAGTGCGACAGGGAGATCAGCGGATCGGTAGCGGCGGTCATGGCAGTCGGCAGGGTTCAGGAACGCCCATTCTCGCGCCGGAACCGGTGCGGCACAATGCACGCATGCGACCGTTTTCCGCCCCCCAGCTGAACCCCGCCACCGAGACCGGCTGGCGCCGCCGGTGGTTCGACATCATCTACCGCCACGACAGCCGGCCCTCGCGCAATTTCGACCTGCTGCTGGTGTACGCGATCATCGCCAGCGTGCTGGTGGTGATGTTCGACAGCGTGCAGCGTTTCCACATCGCCCACGCCGACTGGCTGTACGTGCTGGAATGGGGCTTCACCATCCTGTTCACCGCCGAATACGTGCTGCGCCTGGCGGTAGTGAAGCGACCGCTGCGCTATGCAGTGAGCATCTGGGGCATCATCGACCTGGCCTCGATCCTGCCGACCTACCTGTCGCTGTTCATTCCGGGTGCGCAGAGCCTGCTGGTGGTGCGCGCACTGCGCATCCTGCGCGTGTTCCGCATCCTCAAGCTGACCCGCTACATCGAAGAGAGCGGCGTGCTGATGCAGTCGCTGTGGCGCAGCCGGCGCAAGATCCTGCTGTTCCTGTTCACGGTGGTCACCATCACGATCATCGCCGGCACCCTGATGTACGTGATCGAGGGGCCGAACCATGGCTTCACCAGCATCCCCAGCAGCATGTACTGGGCGGTGGTGACGATGGCCACGGTCGGCTTCGGTGACATCGTGCCGCAGACCGTGCTCGGCCGCTTCGTCACCTCGGTGCTGATCCTGATCGGTTACAGCATCATCGCCGTGCCCACGGGCATCTACACCGCCGAGCTGGCCAGCACCATGCGTGATGCCGAACTGGCCGCGCGTCGCGATGCCCGTGGCTGCCCGCACTGCGGCCTGGAAGGCCACGAACCGGATGCGCGGCACTGCCGCAAGTGCGGCGGACCGTTGCCGGATACGTTCAGCCACTGACGGGAATGCCGGCCAGCGGCCGGCACTACCAATGCCTGCGACAGTAGGTCCACGCCATGCGTGGATGCAACGTGCTGCATCCACGCACGGGGTCGATCCACCGGCGCAATCCATGCCGTTGCAGGTGGTCAGCAGGTTGCTGGTGGTCAGCAGATGGTTGCAGGCCGCGACCACCCTCGACGGTATCCCTCAAAGTGCGCTGCCCCGGGGCGCCTCATCCAGTTCGTGCAGGCCTGGAAAGGCGCTGGCGTGCCGGTTACTGGCGGTTGCTCTGGAAAACGAGCGAGTTATATTCCTGCATCAGCTTGCCGGCAGAACCACGCGGCGCCATCGAGGGCGAATCAAGCATGCGTCGTTCGAAGTCGGTGTAGGGCGTGTTGGCGCTGACGCGCTGCAGCCGCTCCTTGCCTTCACGGCGGAAGTTCTCGGCCTCGCGTTCGAAGCTGTTCCAGTCCAGCTTGCCCGGCTCCTGGTCGGCGACCTTGGCATGCGCTTCATCGGAAATGCGGTTGAAGGCATCCAGGCGTTCGCGCGCCTTGGCCTGATCGAAGTCGTCCTCGGTCATCAGCTCCACGATGGCCTTGGCTTCCAGCATCATCGCCAGACGGTAGTACCCGCGCGTGCGCCCTTCGGCCTGTTCCAGCGCTTTGAGCTGTTCGCGCTGGGCAGCGTCGTTCTGGCGCTCCAGTTCGGCGTTGAACGTTTCACTGGCAACCACGAAATCCTTGAAGGCGGTCATCAACGGCGCGTGCAGCTGCTTGCCCTTGGCAAACCTGTCGTCTTCGTAGTCCTGACGCTCGTAGTAGTCGTGGGCTTCCTTGCTGATCGGCACCAGTGCCTTCAGCGCCTGCTGGTACTGACCTGCAGCGGCATCGAGATCGGCAAGCGCCGGCTTGGCGGCGATCGCTTCGGTCACGGGGGCGTCGCATTGCTTCAAGTCGTAATCGCTGATCTCGAACGGCCCGTACACGTTCGTCTCGCGCCCGCTCGGGCCGGCATCCACGTCCTTGATCCAGCGCGTATAGGACTGGATGCTGCCGTGCGTTTTCGAATCAAGCGCGTTGAAGCAGCCAATGTAGGCGTTGAGCTTCGCGGTCAACTGCTGCTGGGCGTCGGCCGGCGCCGCGTTGGCCTCCGGCTTTCCGGAAGAACCCGCGCCGCCAGCGGCTGTGGGTGCCTTGTCGCCGCAGGCGGCCAGGATCAACGACAGCGAAGCGGCCAGCGCCGCGATGGAAAGAGTGCGTGACATGGGCTCACATCCCTGTTGAAAACGATTACAGCCGCGCATTCTAGCGCAGCGGGCCGAGGGCCGCAGCCGTCGGCCTCTTTCCACCGGCGGGCTCAATCCAGGAACAGATCCGGCAGCAGCGGACGCGACGCATCCACCGCATACCCGGAAAGATCGGTCACGCCGGCCTCGGCCAGCACCTCGTCATCGATCAGGAAACGGCCATGGAAGCCGGCCGCTTCGCGCACCAGCACCGCGTGCGCAGCATCGGCCATGATCTGCGGCGTACGGCAGCCGCCGACGTCCACGCCGGGAATCATGTTGATCGCATCGGTCGCAATGACCGTGCGCGGCCACAACGCATTGACCGCCACGCCCTGCGGGCCGAACTCGGCAGCCAGGCCGAGCGTGACGAAGCTCATGCCCATCTTCGCCAGCGTGTAGCCGGTGTGCGCGCCCCACCACTTGGGATCGAGGCTCGGCGGCGGTGCGAGGGTCAGGATGTGCGGATTCGGCGCCTGCAGCAGGTAGGGCAGGCAGGCCTGCGCACAGAGGAAACTGCCGCGCGAATTGACCTGCTGCATCAGGTCGAAGCGCTTCATCGGCGTGTCCAGGGTGCCGCGCAACCAGATGGCGCTGGCGTTGTTGACCAGGATGTCGATGCCACCGAAGGTGTCCACGGTGGCGGCAACCGCCGCCTGCACCTGGTCTTCTTCACGGATGTCGCACTTCAGCGCCAGGCCCTGGCCACCGGCTGCGGTGACGGCCTCGGCGGCGCTGTGGATGGTGCCCGGCAGCTTCGGATTGGGCACCGACGACTTGGCAGCAATGGCGACGTTGGCGCCATCGCGCGCGGCGCGCAATGCGATCGCCAGGCCGATGCCACGCGAGGCACCGGTGATGAAAAGGGTTTTGCCCTGCAGACTGCCCACGTTCCACACTCCAGCGTATGCAATGAGCCGCTAGTATGCCGCGCCGACGCGGAGTTCACCGCACGTTGACGATACTGGCGGCCCGGTCACTGCACGAGGTCCACGCCATGCGCTGTTCCCGCCTGTTGTTGCCTGCCTTGGGCCTGGCCCTGCTCACTGCCTGCCAGGGCCGTTCGCCTGAACCCGGCAGCGCGCCGGCCAAGGATGACGCCGCCAGCGTCGACAAGGCAGCTGGCGATGGCAAGCTGCGCTGGAGCGAGGCCGTTGTCTGGGATGGTGACCTCAATGCCTGCCGCCAGGGCGACAGCGCGGCCACCCGCGATTGCCTGCGTGATGCGATGCGTGCCGGCGGCGCCAGTGCCGATGCGGTCACTGCCGCCGAACAGCTCTCCACCGGTGGCGAACTGGCCTACGTGACAGCCTGGCATGAACACGATGGCTTGGGCGTGGTCACCGTCGAATACCCATTCCGCGCCAACACCAATGAAGGCACCCGCCTGGTCGATGCCGCAGGCAAGCGTATCGACGTGGATGCAGTACAGCTGGACGACACGCTGCGCGCCGATCCCGGCGTGCAGGAGGTGCTGAAGGCGAACCCGCAGGCCACGCCGTTCGCGCCGGCCCAGGCCGCCGGTACCGCAGCGCTGGATGGCGGTGGCATCCGCCTGCTGTACCGCACGCCGCTGCGCGATTGCCATGCGTGCCCGGATGTGGGGCAGCTGCAGATCGGCTATGACTTCGATGGCAAGCGCAACTTCATCGGCCAGCAGGTGGTGCCGGTGACGCCGTAGGAGGCCGCCGCGCCATTCGGCAAAGCGCATCCACGCAGGGCGCGGATCTACCGATACCCGCGCACCTGCTTGTTCAGCAGGTGCGGCGCGATCCAGCGATGCACCGGCGCAACCGGCAGCATGTACAGGCGACCGAACGCGTTGTGGGTGTGCACCACCGTCGCCACTTCCAGCGCATCGCCGTGCCACTGCAGCGCCAGCTGCACGCGCAGATGGCGGTCGTCGTCTTCCAGCACGATGGCATCTTCGCCCAGCGCCTGCAGGGTGAAGATGCCGAGGCGTTGCCCGGGCTGTGGATCGACGGTCTGCTGCACCGCGCGCAGCGAGCCGAGATCCTTCATGCGCAGCAGCCGCATGCCACGGTTGCGCAGGCCCATCAGCCCGTCGAACCAGCCCGGCACCGCCGCTGCCATATCGCGGTAGGCCTGCAGCGCCGAACGCCCGTTGCGCGGCGCCGCCTCTTGGCAGGCGTGGACGAAATCAGCACCCGGCAGTTGCGAACGCAGCACACTGCCTTCGCTCAGCAGCGTGCTCACGGCTTGGGTCCCTGCCCTTCGTTGTCTTCCCAATGCAGGATGCGGCGGGTGACGAAGCGGTAGACCGGCTTGCCGGTGGCGAACCATAGGTCGCGCACCCACGACGTGCGCTTGAGCACGCGCTTCTCCACCGGTGTCAGCGACGCGCGGCAGTACATGCGCTTGTGCTTGAGCAGGTGGCGCAGGTCTTCGCGCGCCAGCAAGCGCATCCAGCGCGAGCGCGGGTCGCCGATCACCGCCAGCTGGAAGTCGATCAGCGCCGGGCGACCGTCCTCGGTCACCAGCCAGTTGGCTTCCTTGGCCAGGTCGTTGTGGGCCACACCGCGTCGATGCAGCTGTTGCAGCAGGCGACGCGCGGCGCGGAACCAGGCCACATCACCGCGCGGCGGGCGCTGGTACATCGCATCGCCGGCCATGAAGCTGCGGTCCAGGTTGCGGCCATTCCAGTCCAGCAGTTGCGGCACGTCGGCCATGCCGTGGATGTGCTTCAGCGCACGCGCTTCGCGCCGCGCCAGCCACCACGCAGGCAGCCGCAGCCACAGCGGCGTGGCGCTCAGATCACGGCGCACGAAGGGGCCTTCAGGCCCCTGCACGAGGAGGATCCGGCCAAAACTGTCGGCCTTCAGTGCATGCGTTGGCGCGTTGTTGGATACAGGCATGGCGACATTCTAGGCGATGGCGATGGTTGCAAACGGTCACCAAGCGGCTGGGAACCAGTCACCTTCACGCCTCTATAATCGGGAAATGGACTCTTCATGGATCGACGCCACCCTCGCGTGGATTGCCGCTCATCCCGTGTTGGCGGGTGCGGTCATCTTTCTGATCGCCTTCTGCGATGCGGTCATCATTCTTGGCGCCATCGTGCCAGCGCTGCCGTTGCTGTTCGCCGTCGGCGTGTTCATCGGCCTGGGCCAGATCTCCGGGCCGTATGCAGTTGCGGCTGCGGCGCTGGGTGCGTTCGCCGGTGATGGCATCAGCTACTGGATAGGGCGGCGCTGGGGCGACCGCCTGCGCGGCGTCTGGCCGTTCAGCCGCTACCCGCAGCTGCTCGACCGGGGCGAGAACCTGTTCCGCCGCAATGCGTTCAAGAGCATCCTGATCGCCCGCTATGTCGGTGCCATCCGCCCATTCGTGCCCGCCATCGCCGGCATGATGAAGATGCCTGCCAGCCGTTACGTGCAGGCCAGTGGCATCGCCAGCATCTCCTGGGCCGTGCTGTTCCTGGCCCCGGGCTGGATCCTCGGCGAAGCCTATGACGCCGTCGCTGCGGTTGCCGGCCGGCTGGTCGTGGTGGCCGGCCTGCTGGCGGTGATCCTCAGCCTGGTCTGGGCCATCGTGCTGTACGGCTATCGCTGGTCGGCCGCACGCATGGACAACTGGCTGGCCCGCCTGCTCGACTGGTCCAACCGGCACCCGACACTCGGTCGCTACACCGTCGGCGTACTCGACCCCAAGCGCCGCGAATCGGTGCCGCTGGCGATGCTGGCGCTGATGCTGCTGCTGTTGGGCTGGGGCTGGTTCGCCCTGTTGACCGTGGTAGTCGCCCACGGCGAGCCCCTGGCGGTGGATCTGCTGGTGCACCAGGCGATGCTGGCGCTGCGCAATCCGCTGGCCGACTACCCGATGGCCGCCCTGGCCTCGTTGGGTGCATGGCAGGTGCTGCTGCCGGCAACCGCTGCAGCGATGGGCTATCTGGTCTGGCGCCGGCGCTGGATGGCGGCCGCCCATTGGCTGGCCGCATTGGCCTTCGGCCTGGCTCTGACCAAACTGCTCGGCGCCACCGTCGACGTGGTGCGCCCGATCGATGCCAGCAGCGGCTTCGGCTTCCCGTCGGTGTCAGTGACCATGGCCACCATCACCTTCGGCTTCTTCGCGGTGCTGATCGCCCGCGAAATGCCCGGCCGCACCCGCGTCTGGCCGTACCTGGTATCGGGCATCGTGGTCAGCCTGATCGGCTTCTCGCGCTTGTACCTGGGCGCGCACTGGCTGAGTGACGTCATCGGCGGCATGTTGTTCGGCACGTTCTGGCTGCTGGTGCTGGGCATCGCCTATCGCCGCCGCTTCAACCGCTCATTCTGGGTGAAGCCGGTGGCATGGCTGTTCTACGGCGTCTTCGCGGTGGCGGCGATGTGGTACGCACCGCGCAACATCGCCATCAAGCTGGAACGCTTCGAGCCGACCTTGCCGGCACCGCTGGCGATGGACGCGCAGGCCTGGTGGCAGCACGACTGGGCGAAGCTGCCGGCGCGTCGCAACGAGTTCGACGATGACCAGCGCTGGCCGCTGGATGTGCAGGTGGCCGGTCCGTTGGCGCAGCTGCAGGCGCAGCTGGAAGCGCGCGGCTGGCAGGTGCAGGCGCAGGCCGGCTGGCAGGAAGCGCTGCTGATGCTGGACAAGAACACCGGCGCCGATGAACTGCCGGTGCTGCCGGCGACCTTGGATACGCGCGTCGAAGCGCTGCTGATGGTGCGCCAGGGCGCACAGGCCGATGAGCGCTACGTACTGCGCCTGTGGCAGGCGCCAGCGCAGCTGCAGCCGGGCGACACCCCGTTGTGGCTGGGCAGCGCGCAGACCCTGCGCTACGAGCGTCACTTCCAGTGGATCGGCATGTGGCACCCGGTGCGCGGGATCGATCCGGCGTTGAACGCGGTGAAGGAAGCGGTGCAGGCGCTGCCTCAGCAGGAAGCCGTGCACCCGGAAACCGGCCTGCCGGTGCTGCGGTTGAAGACCACCGCGCCCTGATGGATCCGCCGGGCATGGCCCGGCGCTACCGCCTCTGTCCTGGTAGTCGCCAACCTTGGTTGGCGCTTTCGGGCAAAGGCTGCCAACCAAGGTTGGCATCTACCGGTTCTGCTCCGTTCTGGTAGTCGCCAACCTTGGTTGGCGCTTGCGCGAAAGGCTGCCAACCAAGGTTGGCATCTACCGCCGCCAGGCCATGTCCGGCGAGCGCTGCGGCCGCTTTCTTACGGCATCCAGCCCAGCAGCTGCTGCAGGCGCTGGTGCGGGTCGTCCAGCTGCAGCAGCTGCAGGCGCTGCTGTTCGCTCAGCGGCAGCAGCTCGGCCAGCCGCCAGCTGACCCAGCTGGCTTGGTCCATCAATGCTGGCGTGGCCGGTGCGAACGCCGTGCCCGCCTGCTCGATGATGTGGTCCAGTACCGTCGCCAGCAGCGCATGCTGCGGACGCAGTTCGTCATCGGGATCCTCATCGCACCAGCGCACATCGGCCACCACCAGCCCGTTGTCGCGCACGCGCGTGCGCTCGACATGGAAACGGCGGGTGCCGCGCAATCGCAGCTGCAGCACGCCGTCGGCGCCGACATCGAAATCCTCGATCTTCACCTGCACGCCGAAGGCGGCCGGCGTTGCCGGCGCGCCCACTTCGTGCCCGTCCAGGATCAGGCAGACGCCGAAACCTTCGCCGCTGCGGCCAGTTTCGCGGACCAGATCCAGGTAGCGTGGCTCGAACACGCGCAGGCCGATCGCCGCGCCGGGAAGCAGCGTCGTATGCAGCGGGAACAGCGGCAGCGAACCCTCGCCGCTCATCGTGCCTGCAGTCCTGCCAGGAAGCGGCGCGGTGCGCCGTCGAAGCCGCCGTTGGACATGAACACCACATGGTCGCCGCTGCGCACGTCGGACTGCAGTTGCGCCAACAGCGCATCGGTGTCGGCCACCGCGTGCGCCTCACCGCGCACCGCGGCGATCACTGCGGCCGCATCCCAGGCCAGCTCCGGGCGGTGCAGGAACACCACCTCATCGGCGAGTGCCAACGACGGTGCCAGCGCTTGTGCGTGGGCCCCGAGCCGCATCGAATTGCTGCGCGGCTCCATCGCCACCACGATGCGCGCATCACCGACCCTGGCACGCAGGCCTTCGAGGGTGGTCGCAATCGCGGTCGGGTGATGGGCGAAGTCGTCGTAGACGGTGATGCCATCGTGGTTGCCGATCACTTCCATGCGCCGCTTGACGCTGCGGAAGCGCGCCAGCGCCGGGATCACCTCGGCCGGCGCGACACCCACTGCATGTGCAGCGGCCAGTGCGGCCAGGCCATTGAGCACGTTGTGGCGGCCCAGCAGCGACCAGTGCACATCGCCCAGTGCCTGCCCGCGATGATGGACGCGGAACGCGCTGCCATCGGCGGCCAGCAGCTCGGCGTGCCATTCCAGCGACGGATCGAAGCCGAAGCGTTCGACCGGGGTCCAGCAGCCCATCGCCAGCACTTCGGCCAGGTGCGCATCTTCGCCGTTGACGATCAGGCGGCCACGCGCCGGCACCGTCCGCACCAGATGGTGGAACTGGCGCTGGATCGCCGCCACGTCGGGGAAGATGTCGGCGTGGTCGTATTCGAGGTTGTTGAGGATCGCCACCAGCGGCCGGTAGTGCACGAACTTGCTGCGCTTGTCGAAGAACGCGGTGTCGTACTCATCGGCTTCGACGACGAACTCGCGGCCCTGGCCCAACCGGGCAGACACGCCGAAGTCCTCGGCGACGCCGCCGATCAGGAAGCCGGGGGAGCGACCGGCGTTCTCCAGCAGCCAGGTCAGGATGGTGGTGGTGGTGGTCTTGCCATGGGTGCCGGCCACGGCCAGGGTGTCGCGGCCCGGCAGGACCTGCTCGGACAGCCACTGGGCGCCGGAAATGTAGCGCTGGCCGGCATCCAGGACGGCTTCCACGGCCGGATTGCCGCGCGACAGCGCGTTGCCGATCACCACCTGCGCGGTGCCTTCCGGCACGCTGTCGGCGCGGTAGCCCTGGTCCAGGGTGATGCCCAGCTGCTCGAGCTGGGTCGACATCGGCGGATAGATGGCCTGGTCGCTGCCGCTGACCGGGTGGCCCAGTTCCCGTGCCAGGGCGGCCACGCCACCCATGAAGGTGCCGGCGATTGCAAGGATATGTACGCTGCTCATGACCGGGGATTGTGACCGATCACGGCTGTATAGGGCCATTGTCGGCAACAGGGTAAGAGAACCCCTACAGTCACTGTGAGAAAACTCCAATCGCATGTCAGGGAATTCCCGATAGCGATGTTCTGTGAACCCGGACACAATTCAGGATGCCAGCCGCAGTACCCGAACCGGTCCTACTCCCCAAGAGGCCATCCCCAAGGGAGCTCATGCTGTGGGGGCCCTGAGCAAGCCCTTTGCTGGCACCTATGAAATGAAACAGGCCTGATCCTCGCGGATCAGGCCTGTTTTTCTGCGCCTGCGGCAGCCGGCATCGACCGCCCGAACGGCTCAGCGCTTGATCGCCGCCAGGATGCGGGCTTCGATCTCGTCCAGTTCGCCGACGCCATCGACGCGGGCCAGGGTGCCACGGCCAGCGTAGAAGTCGACCACCGGAGCGGTCTGCTCGGTGTAGACCTGCAGGCGCTTGCGCACCGATTCCGGATTGTCGTCGGCGCGGCCCTGTTCCTGCGCACGGCCAGCGATACGCTCGACCAGCAGTTCGGTGGCCACGTCCAGCTGCACCACGGCATCCAGCGGCTGGCCGATCTCGGCCAGCATGCCGTCCAGCGCGTTGGCCTGGGCCACATTGCGCGGATAGCCGTCAAGGATGAAGCCCTTGGCGACATCGGCCTGGGCCAGGCGCGACTTCAGCATGCCCAGCAGGATCTCATCGGACACCAGGTTGCCGGCATCCATCACCGACTTGGCCTGCTTGCCCAGCTCGGAGCCGGCGGCGATTTCCGCGCGCAGCATGTCGCCGGTGGAAATGTGGGCGATCTCGAGCTTTTCCTTCAGGCGCGTCGCCTGTGTCCCCTTGCCCGAACCGGGCGGTCCCAACAGAACCAATCGCATTGACCTGACTCCAACGTGTTGAAAATAAAGAAGGTTCGCGTCCCGGACGGTCCGGTATCGCTGCACCGCAATAGCGCCACTTTAGCGCATCCGGGTAATGTCCCTGCAATGTCCCCTCCCCTGAGCAGGTAGAAGCATGCGCAATGGCACCCTCCTTTACGCCCAGTCCGGCGGCGTCACCGCCGTCATCAACGCCACTGCCGCGGCGGTGATCGAACAGGCCCGCGCCAAGGGAATCAAGGTCCTGGCCGCGCGCAACGGCATCCTCGGCGCCCTGCGCGAGGAGCTGATCGACACCAGCAAGGAGAGTACTGCGGCCATCCGCGCCCTGGCGCACACCCCCGGCGGCGCATTCGGCTCGTGCCGGGTCAAGCTGAAATCGCTGGAGGCCGACCGTGCCCGTTACGACCGCCTGCTGGAGGTCCTGCGCGCCCACGACGTGCGCTGGTTCCTCTACAACGGCGGCAACGACTCGGCAGATACCGCACTGAAGGTGTCGCAGCTGGCGAAAAGCTCCGGCTACGACCTGACCTGCATCGGCGTGCCCAAGACCATCGACAACGATCTGGCGGTGACCGACACCTGCCCCGGCTTCGGCTCGGCGGCCAAGTACACGGCCGTGTCCGTGCGCGAAGCGGCGTTGGACGTGGCGGCCATGGCCGAGACCTCCACCCGCGTCTTCATCTACGAGGCGATGGGCCGCCACGCCGGCTGGCTGGCCGCGGCCGCCGGCCTGGCCGGCACCGGCGAGGACGATGCCCCGCACATCATCCTGCTGCCCGAGCGCGCCTATGACGAGGCCGCGTTCCTGGCCAAGGTCAAGGCTGTGGTCGCACGCGTGGGCTACTGCGTGGTGGTGGCGTCGGAAGGCATCGCCACCGCCGATGGCCGCTTCGTCGCCGACGCCGGCGGTGGCAAGGACTCCTTCGGTCATTCGCAGCTGGGCGGCGTGGCCGCGCACCTGGCCGGTCGGGTCAAGGACCAGCTGGGGCTGAAGGTGCACTGGGCCCTGCCCGACTACCTGCAGCGATCGGCCCGCCACCTAGCCAGCAGGACCGACTGGGAACAGGCCCAGGCGGTGGGCAAGGCCGCCGTGCAGCTGGCGCTGAAGGGCCAGAACGGGGTGATGCCGGTGATCGTGCGCAGCAGCGATGCGCCGTATCGCTGGAAGATCGAAGCCGCACCGCTGTCGAAGATCGCCAACCATGAGAAGAAGATGCCGGCCAGCTTCATCCGCCGCGATGGATTCGGCATCACGGCCAAGGCGCGTGCCTACCTGCAGCCGTTGATCAAGGGCGAAGCACCGTTGCCCTACGGTAGCGATGGCCTGCCGAAGTACGTGACGCTGAAGAACGTCGCGGTGAAGCAGAAGCTGCCAGCGTTCGAAGGCTGACCCACAAAGGGATTGATCACGGGGTTGCCGGCCAGCGGCCGGCACTCCCCGGGTCTCCCCTCCCGTAGATCCACGTCATGCGTGGATGCAAGGCCTCAGTTGCAGGCCTTGCCTTCCATCTGCAGCTGCGCGGCGAACATCGTCACCTGCGGGATCTTGCCGGCGGCGGCCTGCTTCTTGGCTTCTTCCAGATAGATGCGCGACTGGCCCTGCCCATCCAGCGCCTGCGCGTTGTTCACCGGCAGACGCCACACGCGCACCACCGCCTGCTGCGCCGGGCACGCCGCATTCGGCACACGGATCACGTCATTGAGCTTCCAGCCCTTGTCGGCGCTCGGCTGTGCCTTGGCATAGTCGACAAAGCGGGCGCGCGGCTGGCACTGCTCGCTGGTGCGCACCGCCGAGAAACGATAGGGCTCTGCGGCCTGGCCGGTGAACGCGCCTTCCAGGCGCGCACAGGCTTCGGGAATCTGCCGCAGCGTATGCACTGCACCGACCGCCTGCGGTGCACCGACAGCGCGCTGCAGTTCGGGTGCTTCCGCCGCGAAGGCAGGCAGGGCCGGGGCCAGGACGGCAAGCATCAACAGGGACAGACGCATGGGGATTCTCCGACAGGACTGCGCGCAGGCTTGCAGAGGTTGGCTTAACGGGGTGCAAAGGTAGTGATGGGGACGACGGATATGGCGTCGGTGCAACAACCGCTGCGCTCGCCGGGCACGGCCCGGCGCTACCATCCGGGCGCGGGTGCACGCATACTGCGGACACCAGGGAATGCTGAACACCGCCATACGTCGGACGACCACCAAGGTCGGTACGGGTTGGTTCCAGGCTGCAGCCCGTCGTCCCCCTCGTGGTGCAGTTCATCGCCACTGGATGCTTGTCCATCCATTCTGCGGAGGGGTCTAATGCTGGAACGTCACGGGCTGTCATTGGCGCTGGGCTGCGCCATTCTCGCGATCCTGTACGGAATCGTCTCGGCGCGCTGGATCCTGCGCCAACCCACCGGCAATGAACGCATGGTCGCCATCGCCACGGCCATCCAGGAAGGCGCGCGCGCCTACCTCAACCGCCAGTACCTGACCATCGGCATCGCCGGCGTGGTGCTGTTCGTGCTGGTCGGCATCTTCCTGAGCTGGTACACCGCGATCGGCTTCGCGGTCGGTGCGGTGCTGTCCGGTGCAGCGGGCTACATCGGCATGAACGTGTCGGTGCGCGCCAACGTACGCACCGCAGAGGCCGCGCGCCGCGGCATCAGTGCGGCGATGGACGTTGCGTTCCGCGGCGGTGCGATCACCGGCATGCTGGTGGTCGGGCTGGGCCTGCTCGGCGTGGCGGGTTACTACGCGCTGCTGCTGCGCATGGGCCTGCCGATGGAACAGGCGCTGCATGCGCTGGTCGGCCTCGCCTTCGGCTCATCGCTGATCTCGATCTTCGCGCGCCTGGGCGGCGGCATCTTCACCAAGGGCGCCGATGTCGGTGCCGATCTGGTCGGCAAGGTCGAAGCGGGCATTCCCGAAGACGACCCGCGCAATCCGGCGGTGATTGCCGACAATGTCGGTGACAACGTGGGCGACTGCGCCGGCATGGCCGCCGATCTGTTTGAAACCTACGCGGTCACCGTGATCGCCACCATGCTGCTGGGCAGCCTGATGCTGGCCGAGGCCGGTGCCAATGCGGTGCTGTATCCGCTGGTGCTGGGCGGTGTGTCGATCATCGCTTCGATCATCGGCGCGCTGTTTGTGAAGGTGAAGCCCGGTGGCTCGATCATGGGCGCGCTGTACAAGGGCGTGATCGTCTCAGGCGTGCTGGCGGCGATCGCGTTCTATCCGATCACCACCGGACTGATGGCCGACAACGTGCATGGCCCTCTCGCCCTCTACGGCTGTGCATTGATCGGCCTGGTGCTGACCGGACTGATCGTGTGGATCACCGAGTACTACACCGGTACCCAGTACAAGCCGGTGCAGCACGTGGCGCAGGCCTCGACCACCGGCCACGGCACCAACATCATCGCCGGCCTCGGCATCTCGATGAAGTCCACTGCGCTGCCGGTGATCGCCGTGTGCGCGGCGATCTGGGGCGCGCATGCCCTGGCCGGGTTGTACGGCATTGCCATCGCCGCCACTGCCATGCTGTCGATGGCGGGCATGATCGTCGCGCTCGATGCCTACGGGCCGATCACCGACAATGCCGGTGGCATCGCCGAGATGGCCGAACTGCCCTCGGAGATCCGCGACATCACCGATCCGCTGGATGCGGTGGGCAACACCACCAAGGCGGTGACCAAGGGCTATGCCATCGGCTCGGCGGCACTGGCCGCGCTGGTGTTGTTCGCCGACTACACGCACAACCTGCAGGCGGCCAATCCCGGCCAGGAGTTCCGCTTCGACCTCAGCGACCACACGGTGATCATCGGCCTGCTGATCGGTGGCCTGATTCCCTACCTGTTCGGCGCGATGGCGATGGAAGCGGTCGGTCGCGCGGCCGGCGCGGTGGTGGAGGAAGTGCGGCGGCAGTTCCGCGAGATCCCCGGCATCATGCAGGGCACCGCCAAGCCGCAGTACGACCGCGCAGTGGACATGCTGACCCGCTCTGCGATCCGCGAAATGATCGTGCCGTCGCTGCTGCCGGTGGCGGTGCCGGTGGTGGTCGGCCTGCTGCTGGGGCCACGCGCGCTGGGCGGACTGCTGATCGGCACGATCGTCACCGGGCTGTTCGTGGCCATTTCGATGACCACCGGCGGCGGCGCCTGGGACAACGCCAAGAAGTACATCGAGGATGGTCACTTCGGCGGCAAGGGCAGTGAGGCACACAAGGCGGCGGTGACCGGCGACACCGTGGGTGATCCGTACAAGGACACCGCCGGCCCGGCGATCAATCCACTGATCAAGATCATCAACATCGTGGCGTTGCTGCTGGTGCCATTGCTGTAGATCCACGCCATGCGTGGATAACGGCGCCACTGGGGTCAGAGCCCTTTCCTGCGGAAAGGGATCCGACCCCGATGCCGGTCAGCGGCGTTCGGGTAGATCCACGCCATGCGTGGATGGCAGCCCCCGATCCCGTTCAGCGCCCGCGCAGGAAGAACGACACCGGCACCATCACGTCCACCGGGTCGCCGGCCACTTCGGCCGGCGGCACCGGTACCGGGCTGGCGCGCTGCACGGTGTCCAGCGTCTCCTGGTCGAGCAGTGCGAAGCCGCTGCTGCGGCCCAGCCGCACGCCGGAAACTGTCCCATCACGGGCCACCGCGAAACGCACATGGACCACGCCCTGCTGGCGCAGCCGTTCGGCCTGGCGCGGATAGCGCCGATGCTTCTGCAGGTGCCCGAGCAGGCGCCCTTCCCAGCTTGCCTCGGCATGGCTGCGCTCACCGGCCGTGGTCTGCGGTGCGGTGTAGCGTGCGGCGGCATCGGCGGCGACCTGCGGCGGTGCACTGGTCTGGGCGACATTGGCCTCGGCGGTGTCCGGCGAGGGTGTCGGTTCCGGTGTGCGTGGCGGCGGCAGCTCACCCTGCGGCTGCACGGGCGCCTTCGGTTGCTCACGCAGCGCCGGCTTCGGCGCCTGCCGCTGCTGTTGCTGCTGCAGTGGCCCGCTGGCGACCTCGCGGGGCGGCACCGGCGGCGCCTGTGCCATCGGTGCCAGTTCCAGCATCAGCGCTGCGGGCGGTGCAGTGGCCGCCAGCGCCGGCGCACGTGCCGCCCACCAGCAGGCCGTGCCGATCAGCAGCGCATGTACCAGCAGCACGATCGCCAGGCTGGTCGCCCAGCGTCGCAGTCCTTTCATCGCGCACCCTGCTCCAGGCCAACCAGCGCCACCTTCAGATAGCCCGCGGCACGCAGCGCATCCAACGTCGCCATCAGTTCGCCGTAGGGCACGCGGGTATCGGCACGCAGGAACAGGCGCTGCGCGGTGTCACCGTCGGTTGCCGTCTGCAGTGCCGCGGCCAGCCCATCACGCGCGACCGCCTGCTCGCCGACGCGCAGTGACAGGTCGGCCTGCACGGTCACGTACACCGGCGCCTGTTCCGACGGCGTGGCACTGGCACTGCTGGCCGGCAGCTGCACCGGCACTGACACGGTCGCCAGCGGTGCTGCCACCATGAAAATGATCAACAGCACCAGCATCACGTCAATGAACGGCGTGACGTTGATCTCGTGGGCTTCTTCCGGTGTGTCGTCACGGTCGGACGCGGTCCTGATCGCCATCGTCGCGCCTCAGTGCACCGCACGCAGCGACGTGGCTGCGGTGCGCGGCGCGGCGCGGTCGAGATCACGCGAGACCAGTTGCTGCACCGCCGCCGACAGATCGCCGAGCAGGCCGCGCAGGCCGGCCAGCACGCGGCTGAAGTGGTTGTAGACCAGTACTGCGGGAATCGCCGCGACCAGGCCGAGCGCGGTTGCCAGCAGCGCCTCGGCGATGCCCGGCGCAACCACCGCCAGATTGGTGGTGTTGCTGTGGGCGATGCCGATGAAACTGTTCATGATGCCCCACACCGTGCCGAACAGACCGACGAAGGGCGCCACCGCGCCGATGCTGGCGGGTACGCCGATGCCGCGCCGCTGCACGCGCGCGGCTTCCAGTTCGATGCGGTCCAGGCGTGAGGCAACGCGCTCCCTGATGCCGTCGCGGCCATCCAGATCCCGCGACAGGCGCAGTTCGGTGCGTGCGGCGTCCAGCATTGCCAGCGCGGTGCCCTGTGGCAGGCTTGCGTCTTCGCTCTGCGCCGGCAGCTGTGCGGACTGCAGCAGCAGCGCGCGCGCCGCGCGCAGCTGCCGCGCCTGCCGGGCCAACTCCCAGCCCTTGGCCAACAACACGGTCCAGGTAGCCAGCGAGGCCACTGCCAGGGCGATCATCACCCCTTTCACCACCACGTCGGCGGCCAGGTACATGCCCCACGGGGTCAGTGCAGGGGCGGCCACGGGGGCCAGGTCAGCAGGCAGCATCGTCTCGGGTTCCATCAGAATCAGGGGACGCAGCACGGCGACGGGCCGTGCGCGGATCATGGGCGTCGTCCACTTCCACCAGCGGCGTGGGCTCCACCCGTGGTGCTGGTCGACTGAGCACATAGCCGGCGCTGACCGCGAAGAACAGGCCCACGCCCAGCAGCAGGCGCCAGGACGGGTGTGCGCCCCAGCAGAACATCGCGAACCCCACCGCCATGCCGGTGCTGGCGAACGCTTTGCCCTTGCGCGACACCGCGCCTTGCTCACGCCACAACCGCAACGACGGGCCGTAGCGCGGATGCGCCAGCAGGCGCTGCTCGAACTTCGGCGAGCTGCGCGCGAAGCACCCCACCGCCAGGATCAGGAAGATGGTGGTCGGCATCACCGGCAGCAACGCGCCGATCACGCCGAGGCCGACCATCACCCAGCCCAGCGCGAACCAGAGCCAGCGCATCAACCCTGCGCCTGCGCGCGGTCGGCGTTCATCAGGCGAATTCCACTTCGACGTGGCCGTGCACGCTGCGGAACGCAGCATCGGCCGCATCGATCACCTGCTGCTCCTGCTCGGCACTCAGCGGTACCGCGTCCAGCGCAGCAGTGAACGCACGCCAGTGACGCGCGGCGCCATCCGGATGCGCGGCCAGGTGGCGGGCACCGAAGTCGCGGTCCAGGCCGAGCCTGGCCGCCATTTTGTACAGCACGGTGCCGCCCAGGTTGGAGCCTTCGGCCACGTACAGCCAGCCCAGCGCTGCGGGCAGCGCCAGGTGCAACGGCAATGCGGGGATGTCGGCGTCCGGCAGGGTCTGTTCAAGGTCCTGCAGGTCGCGTGCGACCTGTGTCAGCCGCCGGCGCTCTCCGAGATCGGGCAGCAGTGCGTCCAGCGCGGGATTGCCATACAGCGCATCGATGCTGCGGTGAAAGCGGTACTGCACGCGCAGGAAGCGGGCGAAGTTGCGGCGGTCGGCGAAGATGTCGCCGGCCATGATGCGCTTGTCCAGCGCGCCGTGGCTGTCGCGGGTGGCGGCCTTGAGCCGCACGCTGCGGCTGTCTTCGGGAGCGATGTGTGCGTTCATGGGGGAATGCCAGGAGGGTCGTCGTGCTGTAGACGTCTGCTGCGGGGCTTTCCCCAAGCCCGTGTGCGCCGATAATGGGCCATCCCCTTCTTCCACCCGGAGCCGACGATGATCACCACCGAACCGCGCATGACCAACCTGTTCCTGCAGCTGGGCCTGGATGCCAGCGCCGAGGGCATCGCCCGTTTCATCCGCGAGCACCAGCTGGCCACCGACGTTGAAGTGGTCGAGGCGCCCTACTGGAACGATGCCCAGCGCCAGTTCCTGAGCGAATCGCTGCAGGCCGATGCGGCGTGGACCACTGTGGTCGACGAACTGAACGAAGCGCTGCACGAAGAGGCGGTGAAGGCAGCGACCGGGCTGTAAGCATTCGCCGGGCATGGCCCGGCGCTACCGTTTCATCTGCGCGATCCGCCGGGCATGGCCCGGCGCTACCGGTTGTTCGGTAGATCCACGCCATGCGTGGATGGCCGGACCCGATGGGGTCGGAGCCCATTCCGCAGGAAAGGGATCCGACCCCGCCGATCAGTACTTCCAGGTCAACGCCAGGCGCGCGGTGCGGCCCGGTGCCGGCATCACGCCCAGGGCCAGCGGGTCCAGGTAGTAGCGGTCGGTGAGGTTGTCCACGCCCGCTTCCACCGACAACTGGTCGTTGAAGCTCCAGCTGCCGAACAGGTCGACCAGGGTGGTCGGCCGATACAGCTGCTGGATCGCCGACAGACCTACGTTCCAGTCCTTGTCCAGCTTGCTGATCGGGCCGGCGTTGTGGACCACGCGGGTTCCAAACGTCAGCCGCTCGTCGAACAGGCGCGAGCCCAGGGTCAGGTTGACCATGTAGCGCGGCGGGTTCTGCGTGTTGGTGTACGAACCCTCGAAGCCACCGTCCACACAGTTGGGCGTATTGGCCAGCTCGTCATTCTTGCGCTGTGCGCCGTAGGCACGACGCTCGGCGGCGATGTCCGGCGCGCAGGTCTTGGCCTTGAAGTAGTAGTGCGCGGACAGGTCGGCGAACACCTTGCCGCTGTCATAGCTGGACTGGAACTCCATGCCCGAGACCTTGAACTGGTCGACGTTGCGGATCAGGCCGGCCGACAGCGTGCGGTAGTCACGGGTGATCAGGTCGTCGATGCGGGTATCGAAGTACGCCAGCTTCAGCGCCAGGCGGTCGCCGGCAGTGAACAGGTCGTAGCGGATGGTGCTGGCGCCGATTTCCCAGCTGCGCGCACGCTCCGGCTTCAACTCGCCCACCGGCTTGGCGGCGGTGAACAGGCCCAGCGTGGTCTCGAACAGGCTCGGCAGCTTGGTGCCTTCGGCGTACTTCACGTAGACCATGGTGTCTTCGCTGAAGCGGTAGGCCACGCTGGCGGTCGGCGAGAACGCGGTGTCGCGACGGCGGATCGGCTGCGACCAGGTCCAGCTGACCGGCACTTCCAGATCCTGTGCCTTGCCGGCATCGTAGAAGTTCCAGCCACCGATGTCGCCGACCGTGCCCTTCTTGTACGGCGAGGCCAGCAGCGATTCCTGGGTGAAATTGCCGTTCGCATCCGGGTACCAGTTCAGCAGCGCGATGCGCTTTGCGCGCCACGACGGCAGCTTGGGGTTGCCGTTGAGCAACTCGGTGTAGCGGTATTGGCCCTGCACCTCGTACGCATCGGGCGTGGCCAGGCGGTTGCGGTCATGCACATCCACCCGGTTCCATCGACCACCGGCCAACAGCTCCCAGTGTTCGTCGGGCTGCCACTTCAGCGACGCCACGGCACTGTATTCCTTGCGCTCGGCATTGCGCAGGAAACGGTTGTTGACCAGATCATCGTGCATGACCGGTCCCGAGCTCCCCGGGGCGATGTCTTCGTCACTGTAGGACAGGCCGTAGTCGAGCGTGAACGCGCCGGCACGGGTGTCGAACGTCGAGGTGTTGCTGGCATCCAGGCCGAAGCGCTTCTGCCGCAGCGGGTTGCGATAGGCATCCTTGTAGCCGGGGTCACCACTGAAACTCGGCGCGTCGTACCACTCGGTGCGGCGGTCGAAGTACCACGGGGTGATGCCGGTCAGGCTGTTGTACATCACGCTGTCGGTGTCGGTGTACGAAGCGTTCACGCGCAGATCGATCAGGTCGCTGTCCGGGTTGAAGCGGTAGCGCAGGCTGTAACTGTCCATGTCGACATGGCCCGGGTCCCACTGCGGGATGCGGTCACGGTCGACGCGGATGATCTGCGAGGCCATGATCTCGCCGGCGGTGCCTTCGTAGCGGCGATAGCCGGCTTCCAGCGTCTGCGCGTCGTCGATGCGCCAGGTGCCCTTGAGCAGCGCCGACTTCGAGCGTGCAGACGTATTGAATACCTCGGTACGCGGCGGATTCAGCGGCGCCAGCGTGCGCCGGGTCTGCGGGAAATCATCGTAGCCATGCTTGCCGGAGAAGTAGTTGCCGTTGTCGCGGTACGCGTAGGCAGCGACCAGATCGAAGCGGTCCCAGTGACCTGCCGCAGCCACGTTGAAGAACTGGCTGCCGGTGGCGCTGCGATCCGTACGCGGCGTGGCACTGTAGGCCGGCAGGTTGTTGGCACTGGCGTTGGCCAGGCCGCCACGCACGCGCACGCCGACGTCGCGGCCCTCGCGCAGCACGTCGCCGATTTTCAGCGTCTCCATTTCGACCACGCCACCGATCCCACCGGAGGCATTGGCCTGCAGGCTCGGGCCCTTGGTGATGGTCAGGCTGGAGATCAGGTCCGGGTCGAGATCGGTGCGCTGCGACTGCCCGGCATAGCCCCGATAGGTGTCCATGCTGGACTGGCCGCCGTCGATGATCACCGGTACGCGACCCTGGCCCTGGATGCCGCGGATGTTGACGTCGAAGCCGTTGCCCACGCGCGGGTCTCCCGCAGTGACGCCGGCCACACCCTTGACGATGTCGCCGTTGGAGGTGCCGCGGAAGCGCTCCAGGTGCGTGCGGTTGAGCGTGGTGCTGGAACCGACACTGCGGTAGCTGTCGAGCAGGCGCGCTTCATCACTGGTAGCGCTACTGTCGACAACGTCGCCGGCCACGCTCAGCGTATCGGTGACGATCACACCGCTGCCGGCCTGCACCGGCGGTGCCGCTTCGAGGGTGACCGCATCGGCGCTGACCCTGCGCATTGCCACGCCCGTGCCCTGCAGCAGGTGCTGCAGCGCCTCGCTGGCCGACAGGCTGCCACTGACCGCGCGCGAGGTTGCGCCCTGCGCCAGCGATGCGGGATACACCACCTGCACGCCGGACTGGCGCATGTAGCTGCGCAATGCTTCGTCCAGCGGCTGCGCCGGGATGTCGAAGCGCTGCACGGCAGCGTGGTCGCCGCTGGCGCTCTGCGCCAGTACGGAGGGTGCGGCACTGGCAAGACCGGCAGCCAGCAATGCGATGCACAGTCGGGACGGGCGCAGCATGCGGCGCGGGCGGTGGGAGTCGAACATGGGGGAGCCTGTCAGGTAATCGGTGCCGCGAACGCGGCGTCATCCACGGCGGACGTGGACACGGCGACGTACGTGGCGGCGGCGGGTACGTTCGCGGGGTAAGACGGATGGGCGCGCGGCAACCCCAAGAGGGATTTGCGGTCGCAGTGGGTGCCGACCGTTGGTCGGCTGGTCGCGGCGGTGGGTGCCGACCGTTGGTCGGCTGGTCGCGGCGGTGGGTGCCGACCGTTGGTCGGCTGGTCGCAGCGGTGGGTGCCGACCGTTGGTCGGCTGGTCGCAGCGGTGGGGGCCGACCGTTGGTCGGCACACTGGGATGATTCGCGATGATCATCCACGCATGGCGTGGATCTACTGAACGATGGCGACGCCGAACGGAAGACGGGTGACCTGCAGCCCTGCAGTTGCGGCCAGCGCGTCCAGCGCCTGCTCCGGGCGATCGATGCGCAGCGCCGCGCTCACCGCCGGCAGCCGCGACAGATCGCCACGCACGAAGGTCGGGCCGGCGCGATAGCGCCCCACCCATCGCACGGCATCGGCGACGCTGGCCTGGTCCAGCAGCAGTTCGCCCTGCCGCCATGCGCCCACGCTGTCGGCCGGCACATCCTGCAGACGCATCACCCCGCTGTGTTCGCCATAGGCCGCACGCTGGCCCACCTGCAGGTATGTCCAGCCGCCGTCGGCCGGGCTGGCCACGCGCACGCTGCCCTGCCCGACCTGGGTCTCCACCCGGTCATCGCCGCGCGCGACGGTGAACGCGGTCGAGATGTCCTCGATCACGCCATTGCCCGCGTGCACGCTGAAGCGCCGCTGCGCATCCGGACTGACCTGGAACCAGGCACGCCCGCGCAGCAGCTCGATCTGGCGTGCGTCCGCATCGAAGCGCACGGCGATTGCACTGTCCGCATCCAGCACGGCACGGCTGCCATCAGGCAGCTGCACGCTCTGCACGACATGCGTGCTGCGGTGGTCGGCCTGCAGGCGCAACCAGGCTTCCGGCCATGCCACCAGCATCACCAGCGCGGCCGTGGCCGCCATTGCCCAGCGCAGGCGATTCGGCCTGCGCCGCTCGACGGGCGCAGCCTGCGGGCGTGGGCCGACACTGCGCCACAGCGCGCGCTCGTGCTCGAAGGCCCGACGGTGTCCCGGCTGTTGCAGCCAGCGCTCGAACTCGCGCATGCGCGCATCGCAGATATCACCGGATGCCAGCCACGTGATCCAGCCCTGGGCCTGTTCGGCCAGGGCATCGTCATTGGCGGCGGGCAGCATGTTCGGCGGGCTCATCGGCTGGCAGACAGGCGCATTCAAGCGCGGGCGGGGGAACTAGACCGCATCCACGGTCCAGTAATCAAGACGTTTCAGCGAAGCTCATCCCCAAGTCCGGTCGATCATCGACCGTTGCGCGCCCAGGCCAGGCGTTGCAGCGCGGTACGCACATGGTTCTCGACCGTGGTCACCGATACACCAAGACGCCGGGCGATCTCGGCCTGGGTCAGGCCCCGCAGGCGATTGAGCCGGAAGATGGTGCGGGTCGGCTCCGGCAGGTGCCCCGCCGCGTCAAGCACGCGCTGCAGCTCGTCCTGTGCCATCACCTGTTCCTCGGTCGAAATCACCTCGTCCGGCCCCCACAGGTAGTGGTCGGCCAGCAGGCGGTTGCGCCGGGTCGATTCGCGGCCATGGTCCGTGGCCAGATTGGTGGCCAGCCGGAACAGGTAGGCGCGCGGGTTGTCGATGGCCTGGCTGTCGTCCACCCCGCGGGCCTTGAACCACACCGCCTGGATCACATCCTCGGCACCATTCTCGCCGCCGAGGATGCGCTGCACCCGGCGCAGCAGCGCAGGCCGCTCGCGAATCAGCAGTTCGGTGAGGGCGGCGACATTGGAGGACATGCGCGGAACCGGGACGACAGACGGAAGGCGCCGCGGATGCTACTCCGTTAATGCGAATCAGTCACGTTCTCATCAATGGATGCAGTCGGTCAGGGCGTCGTAGATGCTCTGCGCGGTGCCGGGCAGCGGGTCATGCAGCGGGTCGCGGGCGGCGAGTGCGGTGTGGAAGGCCTCCACCGGAGTACCCGGCTGCAGCGGCAGGCGGCACAGCCAGGTCGGCTGCCGGGCCACCACTGTGCCGTCGTTGCGGGAGACTTCGAGATCGCTGGCGGCAAACGCCCACAGGCACTCGCGAACGGTGCCGCGTACCGCATCCACCGAACAGCGCAGGCGCAGGGCATGGATATCGCTGTACTCGCCTTCGCAGAAGGTGTCGCCGCAGATCGCGTCGAAGCCATGCTGCAGGCGCCCCTCCAGGGCAAAGAAGCGGTCCCAGTTGGCTTCCTGGTGCGGGTAGTGGATCAGATCGACGTAGGGGAAGGCGTGGGCCGAAGGCGCGGCCAGCAACGCACAGAACAGGCCAAATGGCAGGGCGGACACGTTCATGCGGCAACTCCTCGGGAAGGTGCGTCCAGCCTGCCGGCCCGGCCGCGCCGCCCCCATCGGTGAACCCCGGCCGCCGGCGTGGGCCCCCGCCGCGCGGTGCCGTCAGCCCCCCCACTCTGCACAGCGACCGGCAAAGGCATAAAATGGAGAGCTATCCGTCTACACCCCCACCTGGAGCACACCATGGGTCTGGAACTCGTCTCGCCCGGCAAGAACCCGCCGGAAGAAATCAACGTCATCATCGAGATCCCGAAGGATTCCGAGCCGGTGAAGTACGAAGTGGACAAGGAAACCGGTGCGATCTTCGTCGACCGCATCCTCTCCACCCCGATGCGCTACCCCTGCAACTACGGCTACGTGCCGAGCACCCTGTGCGGGGACGGCGATCCGGCCGACGTGCTGGTGGTGCTGCCGCTGCCGCTGGTTCCGGGTTCGGTGGTGCGCTGCCGTCCGGTCGGCGTGCTGAAGATGAGCGATGAGGCAGGCAGCGACGAGAAGATCCTGGCCGTGCCGGTCACCAAGGTGTTCGGCGGCTACGCCCACGTGGAAGACATCGAGCAGGTGTCCAGCCACTGGCTGGAGCGCATCGGTCACTTCTTCGAGCACTACAAGGATCTGGAGAAGGGCAAGTGGGTCAAGCTGGACGGTTGGGGTGGCGCGGCTGAGGCCAAGCAGATCCTGATCGAGGCGCACCAGCGCCACCTCGACAGCAAGGCCTGAGACTGAACAGCATTGCTCCGGCGCACGGCGTCGGAGCGATGCGGGTCACGTTTCATGACGGCGGCACATCACCTTTGCCGCCGTATTAGGTAAATTGCGTCACTTCACACGTCGTCGACATCGACCGTCGAGACAGCCAGGGGAATGTGTCGTGCGTATTCTGCTTGTTGGGGATACAGCCAGCCTGCCGGCTGAGCTGACCGAATTCATTGCCGATCTTGGGGAAGACTGGCAGCCGTTGACCGCCACCGATGGCCATACCGCGATGACCGCGGTCGCCACCCAGGGCGTGGACGCGGTGATCGTCTGCCCGCAGCTGCCCGATCTCAACGCAACGACGTTGCTGGGACAGATCCGCACCTTGCGCCCGGAGACCATCCGCATCGCACTGGTCGACGCGCAGCATGGCAACCGGCCGCCGCCGGCACGCCTGATCGGTGTCGCCCATCGCTTCCTGCCCTTGCC
Source organism: Stenotrophomonas sp. 82F1 (assembly GCF_056861525.1). NCBI lineage: Bacteria > Pseudomonadati > Pseudomonadota > Gammaproteobacteria > Lysobacterales > Lysobacteraceae > Stenotrophomonas > Stenotrophomonas sp. 82F1. Next base: position 12,483 of record NZ_JBSPUD010000015.1, on the reverse strand, counting down.
GTTGGCACCGGAAGTACTGCTGGAAGCATTGACCAGCCTGGAAGAGCTGCGCGACGTGCTGGACAGCCCGCGCCTGCGCGATGCCATCGGCCGCATCGAGAAGCTGCCCTCGCCGCCGCACCTGTACCTGAGCCTGACCCAGGCACTGGAACATGACGACGACGCCGACAGCGCCGACGTTGCCAAGCTGGTCGCCGCCGACCCGGCGATCGCGGCCAAGGTGCTGCAGCTTTCCAATTCGGCGTTCTTCAGCCAGGGCCGCACCATCGCCGACCTGCGCACGGCCGTGACCCGGCTGGGCCTGGCGACGCTGCGTGACCTGGTGCTGGCCAGCGAAGTGTTTTCCGCGCCGACCTTGTCCGGTGCCGAACGCAACTCGCTGCAGCAGCGCGCCTTGATGGCCTCGCGATTGGCCGCACGCCTGCTGCCCGACTCCAGCGCCGAACTCGGTGCCACCGCCGCACTGCTGGCCGACATCGGCCTGCTGCTGCCGGGCGTGCGCAACGAGCGCAGCGAAGCCGAGCCGGCGGACGACGACCGCCCCGGCCATGCCGAAGCCGGCGCCTATCTGCTGGGCCTGTGGGGCCTGCCGATGCCGATCATCGAGGCAGTGGCGTTCCATCTGCAGCCGCAGCGCGCCAACACCCGCAGCTTCTGGGTGACCGGTGCGGTGCACGTGGCGCTGGCGCTGGTCAACGGTGATCCGGTGGATGAAGAGTATCTGCAGCGCGCCGGTGTGCTGAACAAGCTGCCGCAGTGGCGCGAGCACGCCAACAGCCTGATGGGGCTGGTGCCGAGCGACGCCTGAGGCGTAGCGGCAGGCAAGTAGGAATGGGACGAAAGGCAGGCCAGGAGGCCTGCCTTTTTTAGTTGTGCCGGAAGATCCATCCACGCATGGCGTGGATCTACTGAAGTATCCGGAAGTTCGTCCGCGTGGCGTGGATCAGCCGTTGGTGAGCGGAGGTTCGTCCGCGCGCGGTGTCGGGTAGTCGCGGGTGACCGAAAGTTCGGCGCGCGGCGTGGGTATCCGCGTTGCCCGATCGCGCAAACAAGAAGGGCGGACCTTGCGGCCCGCCCTCCTCTTTCTGCTGTCACGCTTCGATCGATCAGAAGCGCTGGGTATACTTCATGTAGTAGTAGCGACCGATGTCGAAGCCACCGTAGTACGAGAAGCTCGAGTTCGGCTGGCTGTACATGACCGGGCCTTCGTGGTTGAACACGTTGTTGGCGCCGACCGAGACCGTGGCCTGCCACGGCAGGGTGTAACGCACCTGCACATCGTGGAAGGTGTTCGAACCGACCTTGCGGGTCGGCTGACCCAGGGTGTAGGCCGAGTTGAAGTCAGGCAGGTTGCACTCGGTGTCGTAGGAGCACGGCTCCTTCATGCTCGAGTAGTAACGCACGGCCCAGTTGACGCCCAGGTTGCCCAGGCTCCAATCGACATTCAGGTTCGAACGGACGCGGAAGTTCGCACCCCAGTCGCCGGTTGCCCAGCTGGTGTGCTGCTCGACCGGGGTCTCGGCTTCGTTGTCGCGCTTGTACTCGAGGTAATCGACGTAGGTGGTCTTCCAGTCAACCACGATCTTGCCGAAGGAGAACTCCGGCAGGCGGTACTTGATGCCCAGGTCGTAACCTGCGGTTTCCTGGTAACCACCGTTGATCAGGGTACGGGTAACGTCGACCACCTGGTTGACGGTACGGCCTTCGGTACCGCGGCTGAAGCGGTCACACGCCGACGCAACGCCCAGCACGTAGCACTGGTTGAGGATCGAGGTCACCGACTCGGCGGCGATCACGTTGTTGATGCGGATCTTCCACCAGTCCAGGCTGACGTCCAGGCCCTGCACGAAGTTCGGGCTGTAGACCAGGCCAGCCGTCCAGGTCTTGGAGGTTTCCGGCTGCAGTTCCGGGTTGGAACCGGACTCGAAGGCGCTGTAGGACTGGGTGCCCGGGCCGGTCGACTGTGCGCCACCGGAGGTGATCTGGCGGAAGTTCGCCGGAACGCCACGTGCACCGCAGGCCGCGGCAACCGACGGGTTGCGCGAGGCCGAACCGAAGCTGCTGTCGCACGGATCGGTATAGGCGTCGAAGGTCTGCGAGGTGCCGCCGTACATGTTGGCGATGTTCGGCGCGCGGAAGCCCGTCGAATAGGTCGCACGCACCAGCAGGTCGTCGATCGGCTTCCACTTCAGGCCGAACTTGCTGTTGATGGTGTCGCCGAAGGTGTTGTAGTCCGAATAGCGACCGGCCATGTCGAGCGACAGTTCCTTGGCGAACGGCATGTCAGCCAGCACCGGCACGTTCAGTTCGACGTAGAACTCGTCGAGCTTGTAGCTGCCCTTGGTCGGCGCGCCGGCCAGGTCGGTGCTCAGGCCCGACTGCAGCAGTGCATCCGGGTTGTACTCGCCGCTTTCCTGACGGTGCTCGTAACCAGCAGCGATGGCCAGGTCACCGGCCGGCAGCGTGAACAGCGAACCGGAGATGTTGGCGCTGTAAGCCTTGGTGGTGTTGGTGTAGGTGTCGTGGCTCGGCAGGAACAGGTAGGCCTGCAGTGCCGGGTCAGCCAGCGAACCATTGCCGGTGGAGCCGTACGGTGCCAGCGGGTTCCACGGGGTGCAACCGGCGATCACCTTGCCCGGGGTACCGCAACGGGCGACGTTGCCGTCCATGAAGGACGGACCGACGGCGTTCTGCACGTTCGGGATGAACAGGTTGCCGGTACCGGTCTTGACGCCCTTGTTCTGGTTGTAGACGTAACCCACGTCCCAATCCCAGAACTTGTCAGCGAACTCGAACGAACCTTCCAGGCCGGCCGAGAAGCGGAAGGTTTCCTGCTCGGATTCGGTCTGGCGCGGGAACTCGGAGGTGCGACGGATGAATTCCGCGTCCTTGCCCAGCGGGTTGTAGATGCTGTCGGCCGACAGCGGGGTGCCGTAGACCTCGGACTGGTACGGGTAGCCGGCAATCTGCGAGGTCGCGGTGCGCTTGGTGTACAGCACGTTCGCGGTGGCGCGGATGTTGTCGGTCAGGTCGTAGTTGCCGTTGGCGAACACCGAGCGACGGGTCAGCTTGTTCTGCAGCCACATTTCACGGCTGGCATTGGTGTAATCACCGGTGCCGAACTCGCGGAAGTCGCCGATGCCGTTGCCGGCACCGGTATTGGCGCGGGTGTACCAGATGTCATCGTCGGCATCCTTCGGGGTGCCCATGTCATCGATCAGCACGCCCTGGTTGGATGCCGGCGACCAGCCATTGGCATCGTCGGCGGTCGGGTTCGGATGGAAGCGACCGTTCGGGTAGCGGCTGAAGGAGCGATCCTTGGCCTGGACCTCGTCTTCCTTGCTGTACTCGGCGCCGAAGGTGATCGAACCGCGCTCACCGGTCTGGCCGTAGACGAAGTTGTAGACCTGCTTCTGGCCGTCGCCCTGGCCGTACTGGCCACCGTAGACGCTGGCTTCCAGACCGTCGAAGTTCTTGCGGGTGATGATGTTGACCACGCCGGCGATGGCGTCGGAACCATAGATGGCCGATGCACCGTCGGTCAGCACTTCGATGCGTTCCACGACCGAGGTCGGGATCGAGGCCAGATCGGTGTAGCCGCCGGTGCTGGTGCCCATGCGCTTGCCGTCCAGCAGCACCAGGGTGCGCTCCGGGCCGAGGTTGCGCAGGTCGACGTACTGGCCGCCGACTTCTTCGCCCGAGCTCAGGGCATCGGCGCGGCTGATCGCCGGCGAACCGGTCGCCGACAGGTTCTGCACGATGTCGGCAACGCTGGTGAAGCCCTGCTTTTCAATGTCGGCGCGCTGCAGCGCGATCACCGGCTGCGCGGTTTCCATGCTCGCCTGGCGGATGCGCGAACCGGTGACCGAAATGCGGTCCAGGTCGGTCGTGCCGCCGGCAGCTGCGTCCTGCGCCGAAGCGAAGGACGGTGCCAAGGCAAGCGCAATGCCGGCCGGCAACAAGCCGAGCCGCACTGCGGGAATACGAACGTTCATCAATCTCTCCAAGGTACGTGTTAGTAGCGTGTTAAAACGCCGTAGCACGTTACGATTGCGTTGCAGCGCTGTATTTGCGCGACACAACCGGAGACTTTGCGGAGTGTGGCGGAAGCTGCCCGTCGTTCTCGCGGAAGCGCGAAGCGGACTGCCCATAGCGGGCGCGGAAGGCGCGCGCGAAGCTGCAGCAGTTGTCGAAACCGCTGGCGGCAGCGACTTCGCCGACCATCATGTCGGTGTCGCGCAGCAGATCTGCCGCGCGCTCAAGGCGCAACCGTGCCGAAAGCGACTGCGGGCTTTCCTCGTACAGGCTCTGGAACGTCTTGGAGAGATACCAGCTGGAGAAGTTGGTCAGCTCGGCCAGTTCGCCGATGCGCACCACACGGTGGCTGTTGCCTTCCAGGTACAGGCGCGCGCGCTGCATGCGACCGAACACCTGGCGCTTGCGGCTGCGCGAGCGGCCCGGGCAACGCTGTACGTTGTCGGCCAGGCTGCGCTGCAGACCGGCCAGATGCAACAGCAACGGACGCAGCGCCTGCGCCGGCTGCCCGCTGGCGAGGGCGTCACGCCACAGGCGCAATGCCACGCGTGCATCGGCACGGTTCATCAGGCCGCGGCCGGCATACAGGCCGCAGTCGGCCATCTCGGTCAGCACGCGCAGCGCTTCGACATTCAGGTTCATGCCGACGCACAAGCCGTTGCGTCCGGCCTGGACCAGCGGCCTGGACTCCTTCTCGAACGCGATCCACTCGCCCTGCCGGAGCCGGAACCGTCCTTCCTTGGCTTCCACCCATGAGGTGCCGCGCACCTGCATCCACACGCTGAAACTGGTGCCGGCGGTCTGCAGGCTGCCGAGGCGGGCAACGCCCATGCAGGTCGGCGCGATATCGTCGATCGCCTTGTCCAGGGATAGGGTTTGGCCACGATCAGCCAGCGAGAGTTGACGCATGAGGGCACCACGGATTTGCCAAGTACAGGCCTCCGTTTTGCCAAATCAGGTGGCAGCGCGTCAGGAAAGACGGCCGAGATCGCCACGAAATCGCGGCGAGATCGTCACGAAGAAATTACGAAGGCCCTTTCTCGTTCAAGATCAACAGCTTGGAGAACGCCGGGAACAGCGCGGGGGGTTGCTCGGGCAGGCGCATCACACCGATGTCGGCTCCATCGCTGATCGCCAGGGCAAGGTACAGGCTGCTTCCGTCGGCGCTGGCGCTGAGTCCATTGCCCGCGCTCAGGCGCTGCGCGTCCAGGCAGCGCTCCGCTTCTTCGCGGCCGGACTGGATACGGACCAGCGTGGTGCCGCAGTCGGCACTGCTGCCAAGGTAGTCGATGCTGCCGTTGCCGGCCACGGTCCAGGTCCGGTAGCGCCAGCGGCTCGGCCGGTCCTCGCTGACCTGCTGCACGCTGGCCGGGGTCAACGCCGTGTCCACCGACCACAGCCCGCCGGCTGCCAGCCGAGTGAACAGTACCCGCCCGGTACTGCGGTCGAAACGCGCCTGCGACACGCCTTCCAGACTGGCCAACCGCCGCCATGGCTGCGCACTGCGGTCGAACAGGCTCAACCGGGTGTGCTGGTCGGCATCACGTTCAACCACCAGCAGCTGCTCCGCGTCTGCGCCGTACAACGCCTGCAACGGTTGCTCGGCGGGCACCGGAAGGCGATGCAGCTGTTCGTCGCGCGGGGCGATCTCGTAGACAACCGCTTCGCCATGCTCATCGCGGCCCACCACCAGCAGATGCCTGCTGTCGGCTGACCAGTCCGGTGCCTGCCGCGCTTCCGGCTTCAGCCCTTCGATCGGTCGCAAGGACTCCGGCCGCTGCATATCGGCCCACCACAGCGCAAAGCTGCCGGAACGATCGGAACTGAACACCAGTTGCCGTCCATCCGGCGCCACCATCGGTTGCCCGTCGCGGCCGCTGGAGGCGAACAGACGCTCGCCGGCACCGCCCTGCGCGGGCATCCTGAACACACCGAACTGCGCGCGCCGATGCACGAATGCCAGCATGTCGCCGCGCCGGGAGACGGCCGGCCACTGCGCATCGTCGAGCCCGGCGTCGCGCAGCGTGCGGCGCTCGACGTCGAGGTAGTACAGGCGTGCCTCGCTGTCCACGCGACGACCGAACACGATATGTCGACCGTCGCCCAGCCATGCCCAACCGCGCAGCTCGGCCGATTCGGTCGTCAATTGCTCCGGTGTGCCGCCGCTGGCAGGCATCCGCCACAGGTCGCCCAGCTGAGGGTTGCGGACAAACACCAGCCATTTGCCATCCGGCGAATAGCGCGGGGCGTAGTCGAAATCATCCTCGTCGACCGCGTAGTCCAGCGCCCGCCATTGGCCACTGGCCAGATCGAGCACGCGGATACCGCGATGGGCATAGCGACCGACCATGCTGCCGAAGACCAGGCCGCGGCCATCGGGCGTCCAGTCGAAACTGAGCAGTTCGGTGCCGTCGCAGCGTGTGGCCTGGCGCACGGCGCCGCCGGTGGCGCTGGCGATCAGCACCTGGCAGCTGTCATCGGCGCCAAAGCGGGCGAAGGCGATTTCGCGGCCATCCGGCGACCAGTTCGGGAAGCGGTCGCTGGCACCTGCCGGCGGCGACAGCAGCTGGCGTGCGGGCGCATTGCCGGAGGTCTGCACCTTGATGGCGTTGCCACCCTTGCCGTCGTCGTTGGCGCCTTCGTAGGCAACCTGCGATCCGTCAGGCGAAAGTGTGGGATAGGTCTCAAAACCGGCTGTCGCGGTGATCAACCGATATGGCCGTTCAGGGCTTCCGATCACCCGCGTGCCGTTCTCCACGGCGGCGTCCACCGGAGAATTCACCGGCGCCGGGCGGCGCAGCAGCAGTACGCTCAACACCACCAGCGCAAGCAGCATCACCACGCCCAGCGCCAGCAGCAGGCGCCGGCGCAGGCGCCGCCAACGACGGCTGCCACGTTCAACCACGGCCGCGCCGGCGGGGGCCACGGCATCCGATGCAGGCGGCTGCGATGCCGCCGACTCCTCTGCCGCAGCGATCGCATCGGTCTCGTGGTCCGCCAGCGGCTGCACCGGTACCAGCAAGCGGTAGCCGGTCTTGGCGATGGTCTCGATGTACGCCTGGCCATTGTCGTCGTCGACGCTGAACGCCTTGCGCAGCTGGGTAACCGCCTGGGTCAGCACATCGTTGGTCGGCAGTGTGTCCGGCCACACTTCGGCGAACAGTTCGTCACGGGTCACCACCCGCCCGGGCTGCCGCATCAACATGCGCAGCACGCCCAGCGACTTGGGCGTCAAACGGCGTGTACGGCGGGCACCGGCGACTTCGACCTCACGCGAGGACAAAGTAACGATGCACTCGCCGACGCGGACGCGGTCGGATTCAGGCGACTGGATTTCGCTGTTGATCATTCGTTGCTATGGGGTTGAAACAGGCCGCAAACACTGTTCACCATCGATCCCTTCCCATCCTTGGCACAGCAAGAAGCCAGATTCCGCACAAAGCATCGGCGCATACCGCAAAAAAAACGAAGCCTCCGGATATTAGCCTATGCGAGTTACCTCGCCTATCGCGTGGTCGACATCAGGCTCTCTCTCGCCGACGCATTCACATAATAAGCATCATCATTCGCGCCCTTTCGGGCGCGATATTTTTATCTGGCGTTCATTTTCAGAAGCGTTTCAGCATGGTCAGGCCGACCAGCCGCGAAACCACCAGCGCGACATACATGACGCCGGAAAACTGCTCCAGCATGACCAGCGCGCGGGCCTGCGGATGCAGTGGCACGACATCACTCAGCCCAACGCCTGACAATAAGCTGAAGCTCAGATAAAGCAGCTCCATCCACGTGCGCTGCGGCCCACCACTGGCGCCCTGGAAACTGCCCGGATACCACTGCTGACATACCGCAAAGGTAAAAGCGAATGCCCATGCCAACAACGTGAACGTGGCGCCGGCGGCAAACAGTTCGTCGCGGGTCACCTTGTGGTCCTGCAGCATGTAGGCGATCAGCGCACCCGCGGTATAGAAATACAGCAGGCTTTCCAGCAGCTGTGCGGTGATGCCCAGTGCCGGCCGGTCGAGCAATGCCGCAGAGAGGGAAAACACCACCGCCGGAATGGCCAGCACCAACGCCAGCCAGGTGCCCAGCGGGCTGCGCTGCACCACCCACAGGGCCAGGCCGAGCACGGCCATGCCGAACACCCCTACTGCCGCGCGCCCGGCAGCGGTTTCGTCCAACGCCGGGTACAGCAGTACCGACAGCAGTTGAGCCCCGAGCAGCCACGCAGAGGGATGACGGCGGGCGATGGCCAGCCAGCGGGTGGTCACGGCAATGGGCATGGTTCCTTGTCCCCGGGGAACGATGGGCCGAGGATAGCGGCATGTCCGTGAGATGGGTGATGGGATGACGCCGGGCATGACCCGGCGCTGCCCCTCTGCGATCAGCCCTGCTGGTAGACCTCGGCGCCGGCTGCACGGAACTGCTCGGACTTCTCCTGCATGCCCTTCTCGGCGTACTCGCGCACGTCCTGGGTGATCTTCATCGAGCAGAAGTGCGGGCCGCACATCGAACAGAAATGGGCCAGCTTGTGCGCGTCCTTGGGCAGGGTCTCGTCATGGAATTCCTTGGCCTTCTCCGGGTCCAGGCCGAGGTGGAACTGGTCTTCCCAGCGGAATTCGAAGCGTGCCTTGCTCAGCGCGTTGTCACGCACCTGCGCACCCGGATGCCCCTTGGCCAGATCAGCAGCATGGGCGGCAATGCGATAGGCCATGATGCCGTCGCGCACGTCCTGGCGGTTGGGCAGGCCCAGGTGCTCCTTCGGCGTGACATAGCAGAGCATCGCGGTACCGAACCAGCCAATCATCGCCGCGCCGATCGCGCTGGTGATGTGGTCGTAGCCCGGCGCGATGTCGGTGGTCAGCGGGCCGAGCGTGTAGAACGGGGCCTCGCCGCACTCGCGCAGCTGCTTGTCCATGTTCTCCTTGATCAGCTGCATCGGCACATGGCCGGGGCCTTCGATCATGGTCTGCACGTCGTGCTTCCAGGCGATCTTCGTCAACTCACCCAGCGTTTCCAGCTCGCCGAACTGCGCCGCATCGTTGGCATCGGCAATACAGCCCGGGCGCAGGCCATCGCCCAGCGAGAAGGTCACGTCGTAAGCCTTCATGATTTCGCAGATGTCTTCAAAATGCGTGTAGAGGAAGTTCTCCTTGTGGTGGGCCAGGCACCACTTGGCCATGATCGAACCGCCGCGGCTGACGATGCCGGTAACGCGCTTGGCGGTGAGTGGCACGTAGCGCAGCAGCACGCCCGCATGGATGGTGAAGTAGTCCACGCCCTGTTCGGCCTGTTCGATCAGGGTGTCGCGGAAGATCTCCCAGGTCAGCGCTTCGGCGCGGCCGTCGACCTTCTCCAGCGCCTGGTAGATCGGCACCGTACCGATCGCCACCGGTGAGTTGCGGATGATCCACTCGCGCGTTTCGTGGATGTGCTTGCCGGTGGACAGGTCCATCACCGTGTCACCGCCCCAGCGGATCGCCCACACCAGCTTTTCCACTTCCTCGGCAATACCCGAGGACACCGCGCTGTTGCCGATGTTGGCGTTGATCTTGGTGAGGAAGTTGCGACCGATGATCATCGGCTCGCTTTCCGGGTGATTGATGTTGTTGGGCAGCACCGCACGGCCGCGGGCGATTTCATCGCGCACGAATTCCGGGGTGATGATGTGCTGGATCGATGCGCCGAAGGATTCACCGGGATGCTGCTGCAGCAGCGCGGCATCACGGATCGCCTCCAGCCGCTGGTTCTCGCGGATGGCGACGAATTCCATTTCCGGGGTGATGATGCCGCGGCGCGCGTAGTGCATCTGGGTGACGTTGGCACCGGCCTGCGCGCGGCGCGGCAGGCTGCGCGCGGGGAAACGCACCGGATCCAGCTTGGGATCGTGCTCACGCGCGCGGCCGAACGAGGAGCTGAGGCCATCAAGCTGTTCGGTGTCGTTGCGCTCCTCCACCCACGCACGACGCAATGCGGGCAGGCCTGCGGAAAGATCGATAGGGACCTGCGGATCGGTGTACGGGCCGGAAGTGTCGTAGACGGTGACCGGTGCGTTCTCTTCGCTACCGAACACGGTGGGCGTGCGGGTCAGCGCGATCTCGCGCATCGGCACCTGCAGGTCCGGCCGCGAGCCGGGCACGTGGATCTTGCGCGAGCCGGGTATGGGCCTGGTCACGGACTCGGAGAGTTGCTGGGCCTGTTGCTGCAGGGCAGAGAGCTGTGCGTTCATCGGGCATCGTCCAGGAAGGTCAGGGACGAAGCGGCGGCGCACTGCGCCCGCGCCCGGACAGCACCAAGGCGGTCCTTGGGCGTGGTCGGGGCACGGCTGCATTGCAAAGCTTCCCTACGCCGGTATGAGCCGGATCAGGTTCCAAGGGACTATCTCAACCGTGGCCACAAGGCCGCGGTACCCCCGCTTCTTGGTGCGCATTAGAGCATAGACCGCCTGCCTCCGGGGTCAGATCCGGTTCCTGCGGAAAACGGATCTGACCCCAATCGCCATTCGTTAACAGAACCGTGACGTCGCATTCAGTAACGTGCACGCGCACCGCACCGTCGCAAGCGGTGCATTCCCTGCCGCCATCGCGGCGCCTGTCCGGTGTGCGCACGCTGTCGCTGGACCACTCCCTGCAAGCTTTCGCTCGCTCCCCTCAATCCCTTGATCGGAGAAGCTCCTTCATGGTGTTTCGCATTTCCATTGCACTGGTGTTTGCCCTGGTGCTGCTGGCCGGCCTCGCGCCCGGCCCCTTCAATACCGTCGTGCAGGCGGCGCTGGGCGATGTCATCCGCAGCGTCGGCTGGCTGTACCTGCTGGTGGTATTCCTGGCGTTGGTGTTCCTGATGTACCTGGCGTTCGGCCGCTTCGGCAACCTGCGCATCGGTGGCGAAGACGCCGAGCCCGAGTTCTCGCGCGCCAGCTGGATGTCGATGCTGTTCGCTGCCGGCATGGGCATCGGCCTGGTGTTCTGGGGAGCGGCCGAGCCGATTTCGCACTTCACCAAGCCACCGGAAGGCATTGAACCGCAGAGCATGGACGCCGCACGCGCCGCGATGCGCTACGTGTTCTTCCACTGGGGCCTGCATCCGTGGGCGATCTATGCGCTGATCGGCCTGGCGATGGCCTGGTTCCAGTTCAACCGCAACGGTGGTGGCCAGATCAGCGACATGCTGCAGCCGATCATCGGCCGACACCATCGCGGCTGGATCGGCAAGGTGGTCAACATCTCCGCCGTGGTCGCCACCGCAGTGGGCGTGGCCACGGCACTGGGTTTCGGCACGGTGCAGATCGCCGCCGGCGTAGAACGGGTGTTCGGGCTGCACGCAGGCATACCGCTGCAGCTGACCATCATTGCAGTCGCGTTCGTGCTGTACATGGCCTCCTCGCTGAGCGGCGTGGGGCGTGGCATGAAGTGGCTGTCCAACGTCAATCTGGCGCTGGCGGCATTGCTGCTGGCATTGGTGCTGGTGCTCGGCCCGACTGGCGCCATCTTCAACACCTTCACCACCACGCTGGGTTCCTATCTCAACCAGTTGGTGACCATGAGCCTGCGCATGTCGCCGTTCTCGTCCAGCACCTGGGTGGCGGACTGGACGATCTTCTATTGGGCATGGTGGATTTCGTGGGCACCGTTCGTCGGTTCGTTCATCGCGCGCATCTCGCGCGGCCGCAGTGTCCGCGAGTTCGTGGTGGGCGTGGTGCTTGCGCCCACCCTGCTCGGTTTCTTCTGGTTCTCGGTCTTCGGTGGCACCGCGATCTGGTCGCAGATCTTCGGCCACGCCGACCTGGTGCAGGCGCTGGGCAACGGCTATGAGACGGTGCTGTTCACCCTGTTCGACAGCCTGCCACTGCCGTTGCTGCTATCGAGCATCGCCTTGGTGCTGTTGATGATCTTCTTCGTGACTTCGGCTGATTCGGCGGTGCTGGTACTGGCCACGATGTCCACCGACGATGCGGGCGAGCCATCGCGCAGGCACAAGATTGCGTGGGGCGTGGGCATCGCACTGATCGCGGGTGCGTTGCTGCTGGCCGGTGGTCTGGAGGCGCTGCAGGGAATGATCACGATCGCCGCGTTGCCGTTCGCGCTGTTGATGGTGCTGGTGATGGTGTCGCTGTACCGCGTGCTGGACCAGGAGTACACGCGCGAGCGGCGGCAGGCGCAACGCCAGCGACGCATGATCGATGCGTGGATCGCGCGTGAGATGGCGGCGCAGGAAGAGACCCAGGCGGAGGCGGTGCGCGCGCAGGATTCGGATTGAGGGTGTTTTGCAGCCTGCGGCTGCACTGCTTTTTTCAAGCAAGAGCCAAGTTCAAATTCAAAAGCGGCTCTGGGTTTCTGCTGGTTGGGCGAGGCGGTGTGGGTGGGCAGGACACGCCGTAAACCCGTCCATGGGGGCTCGATGGCGCCATCCATGGCGCCAACGGTCCTGCCCCCCCCCCCCCCCCCACCCCCC
>NZ_JBSPUD010000014.1:0-119070 GCF_056861525.1 Stenotrophomonas sp. 82F1 | reverse complement strand
GTGTGGGCTGGCAGGACCGTTGGCGCCCTGGATGGCGCCATCGAGCCCCCAGGGATGGGTTTACGGCGTGTCCTGCCAGCCCACACCGCCCCGCCCAACCCGCAGAAACCCGGAGCTGCTTTGGCTTCAGGCTTTGGCCCTGGCCTCTGCGGGTGCAGGGTGCAACCCTGCCGAACACCCTCCGCTGCGCTCGCCGGGCATGGCCCGGCGCTACCCGTAATGAAAAAGCCGCCTTTCGGCGGCTTCTTCATTACTTCAGCTTGATCTCGCGCAAGCGCTCTTCGAGGAAGCCGTGTGCCGTGATCGGCTCCGGGTACCGGCTCGGGTTCTCCTCGGTGATGCACGAGGGCAGCACGTCGATCAGGAAATCCGGGTTCGGGTGCAGGAAGAACGGCACCGAATAGCGCGGCTGGCGGGCCAGCTCGCCCGGGGGATTGACCACCCGGTGGATGGTCGACGGATACACATGGTTGGTCAGGCGCTGCAGCATGTCGCCGATGTTGACCACGATGGTGTCCGCGTCCGAGGTGAACGGCACCCAGTCCCCGTCATGCGACTGCACTTCCAGGCCGGCCGCACTGGCACCGACCAGCAGCGTGATGAAATTGATGTCGCCATGCGCACCGGCACGCACGTTCGGGATGTCGTCGGTGGTGATCGGCGGGTAGTGGATCGGGCGCAGGATCGAATTGCCGAAATTGGTCTTGTCGGCGAAGAAGTGCTCCGGCAGGCCGATGTGCAGGGCCAGGGCCGAAAGCACACGCGAACCCAGGTTGTCCAACGCCTGGTACAGGCCGTAACCACGCTCACGGAAGCCCTCGACCTCGGACGGCCACAGGTTCGGCGCCATCACGTCCCGGTACTTGGAGTCGTCGGCGATCTCGCGACCGATGTGCCAGAACTCCTTCAGGTCGAAGTGCTTGGAGCCCTTGGCGGTCTCCACACCGAACGGGGTGTAGCCACGGGCGCCGCCGCTGCCCGCCACGTGGTACTTGCGCTTGATCTCATCCGGCAGTGCGAAGAAGGCCTTGAAGACGTCGTAGGCCGCATCGATGTCGGCCTGCGGGATGCCGTGGTTGCGGATGCCGGCGAACCCCCATTGGCGATATGCCGCCCCCAGCTCGGCCACGAAGGCGTCGCGGTCACTGTCGAAACGGGTGATGTCGAGGGTGGGGATCTGGCTCACAGCGGTTCCTGGCTTGTCGTTGAGTCGGTACGGGCCCGCCATGTCATGGCGACCGATCTGAACATTGTGACAGATAGATCAGGACACGCCACCGACATGCTGAAACAAACCGATACAATGCGCCACCCGCGCGCGGTTTAACGACTTCGTCACGCCGGCACACGCCACCCGTTGCCCCATCCCAACCCGCCTTCTCCATGGACGCCGCTCTGCCCGACGCCACCGCCGCCGCTCTTCCCGGACCAACCCGACGCTGGCGCCGGCTGGCCTGGTGGTCCCTGTTCATCGCGGCCAACGCGGTGTTTGCCGCGCTGATCGCGCTGGGCAACGTGCCGCTGCGCGACAATCCCGGCGGGACACTCGGCCTGGCCTATCTGGCGATTGCCCTGCCCGGCCATCTGCTCGCGTTCGGCGCACTGGCCGGCCTGCTGCCGCTGGCCATCGGCCTGTGGCCGCGCAGCGCGCGCGCATTGAGCGTGTCGGCGGTGATCTGCCAGGGCCTGTGGCTGTGCCTGCTGCTGGTGGATGCCAAGGTGTTCGCGCTGTATCGCTTCCACCTCAATGCGATGGTCGCCAACATGGTCTTCGGCGGCGCCCTGCAGGACCAGGTGAGCCTGTCCTGGAAGACCTGGCTGCAGGCGGTTGCCATGGTCTCGGCGATCTTCGCCGCGCAGGGCCTGCTGGCCTGGGCGTGCTGGAAGCTGCTGCCCGCGGCTCCGCGGCGACGACGGGTACTGCAGGCCTGGGCCGTGATCGCCCTGCTGATGGGCGGCGGCCAGGTCGCCACGGCCTACTACGACGCGCTCGGCGAACGTGCAGTGATCAGCCAGTGGAATTACCTGCCATGGGCGCAGCCGATCACCGCCAAGAGCGCGATGCGCCGCTTCGGCGTGGTCAGCCAGCACCAGGTCGGCCTGCCCGATCCGCGCCATGCCCAGCTCAACTATCCATTGCAGCCCCTGCGCTGCCAGAGCCACCAGCGGCCGAACGTGCTGATGGTGGTACTGGAGTCGTTGCGCCATGACGTGCTCACCCCTCAGTTCATGCCGAACGCATCGGCACTGGCCGGGTCCTCGCGGGTGTACGAGCATCATTTCAGCACCGGCAACGCCACCCGCTATGGCCTGTTCGGCCTGCTGTATGGCCTGCCGGGTGGCTACTGGCCGAGCATGCTCGACGAGCAGCGCGGCTCGCAGCTGTTCAAGGTGCTGGGACAGCAGGGCTATGACCTGCATCTGTATGGCAGCGCGCCGCTGTACAGCCCGGAATTCGATCGCACCGCGTTCGCCGATGTCCGCGACCAGCTGCACCAGGGGCCGTCCGAACTGACCTCCGATGGCCGCGATGCCGCCATCGTCGCTGGACTGCAGAAGGACATCCGCGCGAGCCAGGCTGCGCAGCGCCCGTGGTTCGGTTTCGTGTTCCTCGATTCCACCCACGCGCCCTACCACATGCCGGCCGGATATCCGCCGCTCGCCACGCCGATGGCCGATGCCATCGATTTTCTCAAGTTCGGCCCCGAGCACGATCCAACGCCGGAATTGAACCGTTATCACACCGCGGTGCATTACGCCGACAGCCTGATCGGATCGCTGCTGGACGACCTGCGCGCGCAGGGCCTGGAGCAGGACACGATCGTGCTGGTGACCGGTGACCACGCCGAGGAATTCAACGACCTCAAGCTCAACTACTGGGGCCACAACGGCAACTTCTCCAACTACCAGCTGCAGGTGCCCTTCGTGCTGCATT
This sequence comes from Stenotrophomonas sp. 82F1, assembly GCF_056861525.1. NCBI lineage: Bacteria > Pseudomonadati > Pseudomonadota > Gammaproteobacteria > Lysobacterales > Lysobacteraceae > Stenotrophomonas > Stenotrophomonas sp. 82F1. The sequence continues at coordinate 116,135 of NZ_JBSPUD010000014.1, read as the reverse complement.
GGCCCGGCCAGGGTGGCGGCCGCGACGCGCGGGTCAGTTCGCATGAAGACTGGGTGCCGACGCTGATGCGCCACGGCCTGGGCTGCGAGAACGCATTGACCGACTACAGCACCGGCCACGACCTGCTGGCTGCACCGACCGGCAAGCGTGCGCTGGTGGTGGAAAGCTGGTCGCAGCGCGCGGTGCGCAACGGCGAGGCGATCTACGTGTTCGACAAATTCGGCAACGCCACCGCGCTTGATGCGCGCTACCGGCCCCTGCCGCAACAGACCCCCGACGCCGCCAGCATCCGCGCGGCATGGGAAGCGCTGACGCGCTTCCGCAACCGCTGAATCCAAGGACCGATCCACCATGAACCGTCCGCTGCGCATCCTGCATACCGAAGCCGCCAAAGGCATGGGTGGGCAGGAGATCTACATTTTTCGCCACATGCAGGTGATGCGCGCACGTGGCCATGACGTCGCCCTGCTGTGCCAGCCGGACGCGCGCCTGGCCACCCGCGCGCGCGATGATGGCTTCACCGTGCATACGCTGCGCATGGGCGGCATGGCCCGCCTGCTGCGCGGCATCTGGTCGGTGTCACGGCTGGTGCGCCGCGAGCGCTACGACGTGGTCAACACCACCAGCCGTCGCGATGCATTGATTGCCGCCGCGGGTGCACGTCTGGGCGGCACACCGCTGGTGGTGCGCTCGCGCCACCTGATGAGCCCGGTGAATTCGCTGCTGACCTACACCGGCCTGCCGCACCGGGTCATCACGGTGAGCAACTTCGTCAAGCAACTGCTGGCGGACCGCGGAATTCCCGCTGATCACATCGGCATCGTGCCGCCGATGGCGGTTTCTCCAACCGGCATCGACACCGCGCAGGAACCGTCCTGGCAGGATCTGCAGGAGGCACGTGCACGCGTGCGCGCCGAGCTCGGATTCGACGAGCAGGACGTCGTGGTGGGCTGCGTGGCCGTGCTGCGCGAACCCAAGGGCCACGCCGAACTGCTGCAGGCCATGGTGCCGCTGTGCAAGGCCAACCCCCGCCTGCATCTGGTGGTGGTCGGCGATGGCCAGGCCGTGATGCAGCGCCTGCAGGCCACCTGCGCCGAACACGATCTGCAGCGCCAGGTCCATCTGCTGGGCTTCCGCAGCGACGCCAGCCAGTTGATGCCCGGCTTCGACATCTTCGCCCTGGCCACACACAAGGAAGCATCGGGCACGGTGTTCCTGGAAGCGGCACAGGCGGGCCTGCCGATCGTGTCGCACCGGGTCGGTGGCGTGCCCGAAATGCTGGTGGAAGGCAGCAATGCCATCCTCACCCGGCTGGGTGACAGCGCCGCCCTCACGGGCGCGCTGCGGCTGCTGGTGGACGATCCCGAGCGTCGCCGGCAGATGGGACGTTCCGGCTGGGACTGGATCCGCAGCGCCAAGCGTTTCAGCCCCGAAGGCCACGCTGAAGCCACCGAACACTACTACCACCAATGGATGAAGGAGCTGGGTCATGGCTAATGCCAGAACCGTACCGGTGCTGATGCATCATCACGTCAGCAACTCGCCCGGCATGATCACGGTGTCGCCGGAGAATTTCGAAAGCCAGATCGCCTGGCTGGCGCGCACCGGCTGGACGTCGTTGACGCTGGACCAGTACGCCGGCTTCCTGGCTGGCAAGCCGGTGCCGCGCAAGTCGATCGTGATCACCTTCGATGATGGCTACCTGGACAACTGGGTCTACGCCCATCCGATCCTGCAGAAGTACGGCATGCACGCGGTGGTGTTCGTGGTGACCGGCTGGATGCACGAGGGCCCGATGCGTCCGCATGCCGGCATCACCGGCGCCACGCTGCCGGAAACGCCCGAACACCGCGCCTGCGAGGACCTGATCTACAAGCAGGGCCGCAGCGACGAAGTGATGATGCGTTGGAGCGAAGCACGTGCGGCCATCGAGGCGGGCACCTTCGAGATCCATTGCCATACCCACACCCACACGCGCTGGCTGCGCCGCCAGGACCTGGACCGCGCCCAGCGCCGTGCCGGTATCAGTGGCGACCTGTCGAAGGCCAGGGAAGTGCTGCTGGAGAAGCTGGGCGAGGTATCGGACACGCTGTGCTGGCCGTACGGTGATTTCGACCAGGACTACATCGAAGTGGCGCGTGAGCAGGGGTTCCGCTACCTGCATACCACCCATCCGTTCGGACGCAACGTGGTCGGCGGCGATCCCGAGCGCATCTACCGCTTCGCCATCCGCAACCGGCCGGCAAGCTGGCTGCGCAAGCGCATCGCGTGGAGCTACAACCCGCTGATCGCACCGCTGTTCAATGGCTTCAAGGCGCGGCAGAAGAAGATGGTGCCGGGGCCGTAATGGCGCTGCCAGCACTGGGCTGACACGGCTTCGGCAAGGAAGCTCCAACAGAGTGGAAGGACTACAGGAAATGAACGTTCTGGTTACCGGCGGCGCTGGATTCATCGGCTCCCACACCTGTGTGGAACTGCAGCAGCAGGGCCATACGGTGGTCGTCGTCGATTCACTGTGCAACAGCGACGCCGGGGTGATCGGCCGGATCGGCGACATCACCGGCATCACGCCGCTGTTTCTACAGGCCGACGTGCGCGACCGTACGCGGATCACCGCGGTGCTGCGCGAGCATTCGATCGATGCGGTACTGCATTTTGCCGCGCTGAAGTCGGTTGGCGAATCGCGGCAGATGCCGCTGGACTACTTCGACAACAACATCAGCGGCACCCTTGCCCTGCTCGGCGCCATGCGCGATACCGGTGTAGGCACGTTTGTGTTCAGCTCGTCGGCAACGGTGTACGGCGACCAGGACCATTGCCCGGTGGCCGAGACGGCCTCGACCTGCGCGATGACGCCCTATGGCCGTTCGAAGCTCGTAGTGGAGCAGCTGCTGTCCGACCTGGTCAGTGCCGACACAACGCTGCATGCGGCAACGCTGCGCTACTTCAACCCGGTCGGTGCGCATTCAAGCGCGCTGATCGGCGAGCTGCCGCACGGAACCCCCAGCAACCTGATGCCCTACATCGCCCAGGTCGCTGCCGGCCTGCTGCCTGAAGTGCAGGTATTCGGCGATGACTATCCGACCTGCGACGGGACCGGCGTACGCGACTACATCCATGTGGAAGACGTGGCGCGGGCCCACGTGCTGGCGCTGCAGTATCTGCGCGACAAGCGCCGCAGCATCACCCTGAACCTGGGCACCGGCCAGGGCCACAGCGTGCTGGAACTGATCAAGGCCTTCGAGCAGACCATCGGCCGGCCGATTCCGTTCCGCATCACCGGTCGCCGCAGCGGCGACATCGCGGTGAGTTTTGCCGATCCGTCCCTCGCCCTGCGCGAACTGGGCTGGACCGCGCGCCATGGCCTGGCGGACATGTGCCGCGATACCTGGAAATGGCAGACGGCGATGCCGCGCAGCGCCTGACGGCGTGCCTGCGGCAGACAGCAACATGGCCGCACAGGCGGCCATGTTGTTGGTTCGATGCAGCGACAGGGCTCAGGCCGCGGCCGCTGTCCTGACCGCCGCCGAAAGCCGGTCCAGGGTGTCCTGCATCAACGTCGCGTCGTCGGCCTCGACCGTGACCCGCACCACCGGTTCGGTCCCGGAAGGACGCAGGAAGGCACGTCCACGGCCGGATACCGCCTGCTGCGCTTCGGTCAGCGCAGCCTGCACGCTCTCCGCCTGCACGGTGGCCTTGGCCGAGACATCGCCGAGGCGCACATTGACCGTCTTCTGCGGCACCTTGGATAGCGGCTGCAGCGCTTCGCGCAGGCTCTTTCCCTGCTGCTTCAGCGCCACCAGTACCTGCAGGGCACTGACGATGCCGTCGCCGGTGGTGGCGCGGTCCAGGCACAGCAGATGGCCGGACGCTTCGCCACCGAGCACGCCGCCTCCCTCCACCAGTGCCTGGTGCACGTAGCGGTCGCCGACGTTGCTGCGCTGGAACGGAATCTGCAGTTCGGCCAGGGCTTTTTCCAGGCCGAAGTTGCTCATCAGGGTGCCGACCACCGGGCCGCGCAGGCGCCCTTCGGCCTGCCACGCGCGCGCCAGGATGTAGACCAGGTCATCGCCGTCGACCGGGTTGCCGCGGTCATCGGCCATCAACACCCGGTCACCATCACCGTCGAAGGCGATGCCCAGGTCGGCGCGGGTCTCACGCACCTTGGCAGCGAGGTTGTCGATGTGGGTCGAGCCGACGCCATCGTTGATGTTGACGCCATTGGGTTCGGCACCGATGCCGATGACCTCCGCACCCAGTTCGCGGAACAGCAGCGGTGCGATCTGGTAGGTGGCGCCATGCGCGCAGTCGAGTACCAGGCGCACGCCGCGCAGGTCGAACGCACGCGGCACGCTGGACTTGCAGAACTCGATGTAACGGCCGACGGCCTCGCGTGCACGCGAGGCCTTGCCGAGCTTCTCGGAAACGGCCGTGGTGAACGGCACGTCCAGTGCGGCTTCCAGCGCCAGCTCGGTGGCATCGTCGAGCTTCTCGCCCTGGGCGGAGAAGAACTTGATGCCGTTGTCGTAGTGCGGATTGTGCGACGCACTGATGACGATGCCCGCATCCACGCCGAGGGTACGGGTCAGGAAGGCAACGGCCGGGGTCGGCATCGGGCCGAGCAGCTGCACGTCAGCGCCGGCAGCGACCAACCCGGCTTCCAGCGCGGCTTCGAACATGTAGCCGGAGATCCGCGTGTCCTTGCCGATCACTACGATCGGACGGCGCCCGTCCTGGCCGCGCTGGGCGACCAGTACGCGGCCCAGGGCATTGCCCAGGCGCAGCACGAAATCCGCCGAGATCGGCCCTTGGCCGACCCGACCGCGGATGCCGTCGGTACCGAAGTACTTGCGGCTCCCCATCAAACCTCCTCCGGTGCCGGCTCGCGACGCAGCATCGCCAGCAGGTCGGCCAGGCGATCGCGCAGTTCACGGCGGTCACAGATCTGGTCGATGGCACCGTGTTCAAGCAGGAACTCCGAACGCTGGAACCCTTCCGGCAGCTTCTCGCGCACGGTCTGTTCGATCACGCGCGGGCCGGCGAAGCCGATCAGTGCACGCGGTTCGGCGATGTTGATGTCGCCCAGCATCGCGAACGACGCCGACACACCGCCGGTGGTCGGGTGGGTCAGCACCGAAATGTACGGCTGTCCGGCTTCACGCAGTTTGCCCAGCGCGGCCGAGGTCTTGGCCATCTGCATCAGCGAGAACAGGCCTTCCTGCATGCGCGCGCCACCACTGGCGGAGAAGCACACGTACGGTGCGCCGATCTCGGCAGCGGTCTCGGCGGCAAGCGCGAAGCGCTCGCCGACCACCGAGCCCATCGAGCCGCCCATGAAGGCGAAATCGAACGACGAGGCCACCAGCGGACGGCCCTTGAGCAGGCCGCGCATGGCAATCAGCGCGTCGTACTCGCCGGTGTTCTTCTGCGCGATCTTGATGCGCTCGCTGTACTTCTTCTGGTCCTTGAACTTCAGCAGGTCGGTCGGCCCCAGGCGGGCAGCGATCTCGGTGGTGCTGTCGGCGTCGAACAGCGCGGCCAGGCGTGCACGCGCACGGATGGCCATATGGTGGCCGCACTTCGGGCAGACCTCCAGATTCTCTTCCAGCTCCGGACGGTACAACGCACTGCCGCAGTTGCTGCACTTTTCCCACAGGCCCTCGGGGACGCTGCGCTTCTTGCTGGGGGTGTTGTCGGTGCGGATGCCAGACGGCATCAACTTGCTGAGCCAACTCATGCGGGAGGACACTTCCGTTCAGGGCGGCCCGGGAGCCGCAAAGGCGGACAGTCTAGCTCCGCTTTCCCCGCCCGTGCACCCCCTGCCCGGCCTTGGGCCCGGCGGAAAAAACCATGCTGGGACGTACGTTTAGGTGTTGGGTGGCGCGGGCCGCTGGCCGGCAGCGCTTGCACGCGGGCGGGTACGGAGGGTGCCGGCCAGCGTCCGGCACTACCGTTACACGTCGAGCGCCTGCCGCAGTGGGGCCAGGAACGCAGCGGCACGCTGCGCTGCATCCTCGGCAGAGGCCGCGTCGGCCAGCACCGCCACCAGCGCGCTGCCGACCACCACGCCGTCGGCCTGGCGCGCCATGGCCGCCGCGCTGGCTGCGTCCTTGATGCCGAAGCCGGCCACTACCGGCACGCTGGCCTTGGCCCGCAGCGCCTGCAGGCGTGCACTGGCTGCGTCACTGTCCAGCCGTTCGGAGGCGCCGGTGACACCGGCAAAGCTGACGTAGTAGAGATAGCCACGGGCCAGCGCCAGCAGCTTGTCGGCGCGCGCCTCGCTGGTGGTCGGCGATGCCAGCAGAACCAGCGCCAAGCCTGCAGCGTCGAAGGCCTGCTGGGCTTCGCCGGCTTCTTCCGGCGGCAGATCGACCAGCAGCACGCCGTCCACGCCGGCGGCCACCGCCGCGCTGGCGAACGCCACGTAACCGTGGATCTCCACCGGGTTGAGATAGCCCATCAGCACCACGGGCGTCTGCGCATCGCGTTCGCGGAACTGCGCCACCGCCTGCAACACATAGCGGGTGCCTGCGCCGCGGGCCAACGCGCGCTCGGAACTGCGCTGGATGGTCGGGCCGTCGGCCATCGGATCGGAGAACGGCACGCCCAGTTCGATCACATCGGCACCGGCCTCGACCAGCGCGTGCATGACCGGCACCGTGGCTTCCAGGGACGGATCACCGGCGGTGATGAAGGGGATCAGGGCCTTGCGCTGCTGCTCGCGCAGGCGCTGGAAACAGGCATCGAGTCGGGATACGGACATTTCAGGCACACCCTTCAATCAGTTCAATCGCTTCACTGGTTCCCCAGTACATCTGGAGGACCCTCCCTTCAAACAGTTCCACGCGGATGCCGAGGGCCGAGCCCGGATCCTGCCAGGTCAGGTATTCACCCTGCTCGCCGTCGTAGGCATGCGGGCTGGACACAGGCGGCTTCGGGAACCGGGCGACCGCCTGGGCGCGGGTCATTCCCACGCGCAGGCCAAACGGGCCGGGTTGCTCGGCCGGCGCCCCGCTGTCCGGATCAAGGCCGAGGTCGAAACGAACCACACGATCCTCGTCGGTCATCATCGACACGCCCGCCGGCAGGGCCGTGCCGTCGTAATACTCGCAACTGCCGCCGAGGGCTTCGACCGCCCCTTGCGCCGTCCACGGCCCGAGTGCCTTGAGATCGTTCAAGTGCTGCCCGATCAGCACCTCGCCGGCATGATCCAGCGCCACCGAGACCACGGCCGGGCCCTCGTCGTCGCCCTCAGCTTCCGCTGCGGGCGGGTCATCAATCGGCGTGCGCGCCAGAGGGTCGACATCTTCATTGGCGGCGGCCTGCTGCGCAGGCTGCGTGGTTGCCTTGGCCGCCGGCGCCAGTACGGGCGGCTCCGGCGGCTGGCACGCGGCCAGACCGAGTGCCAGCAGCAGTACGCTGCTGTTGCGCATCAGCGCACTCACAGCACCAGGCCTTCGCGCGCCGCGATGGTATGCACGTCCTTGTCGCCGCGACCGGAGAGGTTGCACAGCACGATCTGGTCACGCGGACGCCCGCGCGCAAGCTTCATCGCCTGCGCCAGTGCGTGGCTGGACTCCAGCGCGGGCAGGATGCCCTCGGTGTGGGCCAGCAGATGGAAGGCCTGCAACGCCTCTTCGTCGGTGATGCCGACGTAGCGCGCGCGGCCGCTGTCGGCCAGGAACGCATGCTCGGGGCCGACGCCCGGGTAGTCCAGGCCGGCCGATACCGAATGGGTCTCGATGATCTGGCCATCGTCGTCGCACAGTACATAGGTGCGGTTGCCGTGCAGCACGCCCGGACGACCGGCGGCGATGGAGGCAGCGTGGCGACCGGTGTGGATGCCATCGCCGGCCGCTTCAGCGCCGACAATCTCAACCTCGCGGTCGTTGAGGAAGGCATGGAACAAGCCGATCGCATTGCTGCCACCGCCGACGCAGGCGGTGATCGCATCGGGCAGGCGACCGTACTCGGCCAGCATCTGCTCGCGCGCCTCGCGGCCGACGATGGCGTTGAAGTCACGCACCATGCGCGGGTACGGGTCGGGGCCGGCAACCGTGCCGATGATGTAGAAGGTGTCCTGCACGTTGGTGACCCAGTCGCGCATCGCTTCGTTGAGCGCGTCCTTCAGGGTGGCCGAACCGGAAGTGACCGGTACCACCGTCGCGCCGAGCAGCTTCATGCGGTAGACGTTGATCTTCTGCCGCTCGATGTCGGTAGCGCCCATGTACACCACGCATTCCAGGCCCAGCCGCGCGGCGACGGTGGCGCTGGCCACGCCATGCTGGCCGGCGCCGGTCTCGGCGATGATGCGCTTCTTGCCCATCCGCGCCGCCAGCAGCGCCTGGCCGATGGTGTTGTTGATCTTGTGCGCGCCGGTGTGGTTCAGGTCCTCGCGCTTGAGCAGGATCTGCGCGCCGCCGACGTGGTCGCTGAGGCGTTCAGCATGGTAGATCGGGCTCGGCCGGCCGACGTAATGGGCCAGGTCGCGGTCATAGGCCAGCTGGAATGCCGGATCCTGACGGGCCTGGTCATAGGCCTGGGCCAGTTCCTGCAGGGGGCCGACCAGGGTTTCGGCGACAAAGCTGCCACCGTAACGGCCGAAGTGGCCCTGGGCGTCAGGGAAGGCGTGGAAATCGGCAATGGGAGAGGCAGACATGGAGACGACCGGTCGTTCAGACAGGTGGATACTCTAGCGCACGGATTGTGTCCGGAAAATGGATATTATCTGGCGTATCCCGTCAGGAAATCTCACATGAGCACGTCACTGCTGCCGCCGCTGAATGCCCTGCGGGCATTCGAAGCCACCGCACGTCTGGGCGGCGTTGGCCGCGCTGCGCAGGCGCTGCATGTGACCCATGGCGCGATCAGCCGCCAGCTGAAGCTGCTGGAAGACCATCTGGGCCTGGCCCTGTTCCAGCGGGCCGGTCGCGGCCTGCGCCTGACCGCCGCCGGCACCCGCCTGCAGGAAGCCTGCAGCGAGGCCTTCAGCGGCATCGAGGACTGCGTGCGCGCATTGCAGCGGCCGGCGGCCTCTCCGGCGCTGGTGCTGGGATGCAGCGGCAGCGTGCTGGCGCGCTGGATGATTCCGCGGCTGCCCGCCCTGCAGGCGGCCCTGCCCGGCGTGCACCTGCAGTGGTCGGCCCTGGATGGCAGCTTCACAGAGACGCAGGCCACGCTGGATGCGGTGCTGCTGCTGGCGCAGGGGCCGTGGCCACGCGGTTGGCAGGTGCGCGAGTTGGCACCGGAACGGGTGGGCGTGGTGGTGGCCCCCTCGCACCCGGCGGCGCATCGGCTGCGCCATGTGTCGCCGTCCGCCCTGCTGCAGGAAACGCTGTTGCATACCAGTTCGCGCCCGCAGGCGTGGCCGGCGTGGGCACTGGCACATGATCTGGATCCGGGCCAGCTGCAACTGGGCACCGGCTTTGAACACCTGTACTACCTGCTGGAAGCGGCAGTAGCGGGGCTGGGCCCGGCGATCGCACCAGAGCCGCTGGTGGCGGAGGATCTGGCCGCGGGGCGGCTGGTGGCACCGTGGGGGTTTGCCGCGACCGGCGGGTTCTGGGTGATGGCGCGGCCGGACGGCCCTGTCGATGCACGTGTGGATGCGCTGGCGGACTGGGCCGCCGCCCAACTGCAGTGACGATTGCCGCGCAGAGACGGACGCGACAGCCGGCAGAACCTCGCTTTACGGGCATTACATGCCGCTGGAAAACACTTCGAGCGTGTCTGCGCTGACCCAGCCCTGCGCGCAGTTCCCCGCATAGTGTCCCGGCGCTGCCACGTGGCAGGCTTCGCCCCTGGTGCCCTTCATGCCGCTGATGGGCCTGTCGCCATAGGTGTCACACAATGCGTTGCCCTTGCACTTGCCGACCGTGTTGGCCGGAATGGCGACAACGTAATAGAACAGCGGATTCTGTCCGGTGCGACCGATGCCCTGCACGCAGACCAGTTGCCCCTTCGACAGTTTCGCGGTGGCGGAGGCCTTGCTGCCGCTGCCCGGTACCGCGTCCAGCGTCTCCACGCCCTTGGCCTCGGCCACGCCAGCGAAGAATCCCTGGTCGCCGCAGTCCGGCGACAGTTCGACGTTGTAGAAGTCGCCGCTGTCGACATCACCTGCCGTGCAGCCGGTACCAGCACTGGCATTGCTGCACGTCACCGCGCTGGCGCGGATCAGCGCGGCCAGTCCATCGCGGGCCGCTGCCGGAGTGGACACGGGTACCGCTGTCGCTGCAGAGACCGGGACCGGGGCCGCGGCAGGCGCGGCAACAGCGGCGGGCGACACTGCGGAGGGGTTCGATGAATCTCCCGCCGCACACGCGCCCAGGGCAAGCAGCAAGCCAGGAACCAGCGCAACGCGGAAACAGCGGGAGGAAAGACAGAGCAAATCCATTGCGACCTACGACGCCGTCGGCGCCGCCAGGCGCTGCTGCAGGTCCTCGCGCAGGCGCGACAACTCGACTTCGGCCTGCTGACGCTGCTGCATACCCTCGCGGTGGATGCTGCGCACTTCCTCGACGGTGGCGATCAGCTGATCGTGCACGTGGCGCAACGTGGCCACGTCGATCACGCCGCGCTGGTTGCTGCGTGCGGTGTCCACCGAAGCCTGGCGCATCAGGTCGGCATTGCGTCGCATCAGCTCGTTGGTCGCATCATCGATCGCATTGGCCAGTTCGGCCGCGTTCTTCTGCTCTCCCAGCGACAACTGGATCGCGAACTGGCGCTTCCACGAGGGGATGGTGATGTCGCGGACGGTGTTGAACTTCTCGATCAGCTGCAGCGCATTGGCCTGGATCAGGCGGATCATCGGCAGCGACTGATCAGCCGCGTGCTGCATCAGCTGCAGGTCGGAGACGCGCTTCTCGATCAGGCGGATCGCATTGTCGATCTCGCTCTGGCGGATGCGCTGCTGCGGGTCTTCGCTGCCCTGCCCCAGCAACTGCTCGGACTGCAGCTGGGCCAGGCGCTGCTTGCCGGCGGCGGCATACAGGCCCAGGGCGTGACGCTCCTCGCGGACGATGTCGTGCATGCGGTCGAAATCGCTCACCCGCTTGCCCATCAGCGCCTGTTGCGCGCCGACGTCGCCGAGCAGCTGTTCGATCTGCGAATTGGTGTCGCTGAACTTCTGCACCAGTTCGCCCTTGGAAGAACGCAGGCGATCGATCAGGCCACCGATCAAGGGCACCTTCGAGCGCTGCGAAAAACCATCCAGCTTGAGCTCGCGCGCGATGCGTACCACTTCCCCGAGTTTCTCGCCGTTGGCATCGAGGTCACGATTGCGCACCTGGTCCAGCAGCTGGCTGGAGAAGGCCGTGGTCCGTGCGGCGGCTTCACGGCCGAACACCTGCAGGTTGCCTGGGCGCAGGTCTTCCAGCTCGCGGCCGATTTCGGCGATGCGCGGCAGATCGTCGCGGACCAGGCCGAGGGCCTTCAACGTGCTGTCATCAAGTTCGGGAACGGGCGTGGTGGCGGGCACGAGCGTGCCGGAGTTCTGGCTGTCCTGGGTCATCGGGCAGTGTCCTTGCAGTGGATAAGCGGCAGCGGCGGCCGGCTCAGCGCAGTCTAGCCTGAGCAGCGGCCACTTCGTCGTCGATCTGCGCCTGCAGCGTGGCTGCCTGCGTGGCCTGTGCAGCCTGCGCCTGAGCCTGGCGTGCCAGCGCGGCCTGGCGCCAGGCCGGCAGCAGCACATCATGGATGCGGACGAAGCGCTGCAGCAGGGCTTCATCCTGCTCCTGCAGCAGCTGCCATTGCCCGCCTTCGATGCGCCGCAGCGTGGCCAACCGCTGCAGGTGGTCCACGCGCGGCGCCAGTGCGGCCTGCGCAGCACCTTCCAGCGTCGCCAGCTGCGTGGCGCCGAACGTGGCCCAGGCCTCCAACGCGGTGGCAGCCGCATCGTTGTCGATGATGGCCCGGGCACGCTGCTGCACGCGCTGTGCGAGGCCCTGTGCCTGCTCGCGGGCCTGCAGCGCCAGCACACCCAGCTGCGCCTGCAGCGCCTGCGCCTGCGCTTCGCGCGCAACATCGCGGCCGAGCAGGCGCCCCCACCAGCCCTCCTGCCGCCGCAGCCGCGCCGGATCGCCGGCCTGCAGGGCCAATGCGATCCGCGCCAGCGCAGCCACCAGGCCTTCGCCGCCCGCGTCGGCCTGCAACGGTGTCGGCTCGGCCAGCAGCTGCAGCAAGGGGCTGCCATACGCAGCCAGCGCGGCTACGTCGGCACACGCCGGAAGCATGGGTTCGGGCAGGGAGCGTACGCAGGTCACGGAAGTGGCGGCGGACGTGGGCCATCATCAGCCACCGTTTCCGGCGGCAATGATTCACCGTAGAAGTGGCGCATCAGCGCTTCGTCGAGCGCACGTTCTTCCGGTGTCGCTGCACGACGCACGCGCGGACGACGACGCGTGTCGGCCGTGGCCACATCGGCAGTCACCTGCTGCCGTGCCCACCCGGCGAACGCTGCCAACGTCTGCGACAGCTGCACCTGCTGCTCCTGCGAAGTGACCAGCACCTGCAGCAGCGGTGCCAGACCGGCCTGCAGGTCTTCGGCCAATGGCGTGGCTGCGGGCTGCGGTGCGGCAGCGGTCGGCGCGCTGGCCGGCCGTGCATCCGCCAGGCGCTGCAGCGCTGCCAGCAGGGCCGGCCATGGCGCAGGCTCCGGCACCACGGCCACCTCTGCCGGCGGTGGCGGTGGCAGCTGCAACGCACTGGCGATGTCGGCCAGCTGCGCGACCACGCGGCCACCAACGTCACTGTCACCGGCGCCCATCGCCTTGTTGCGCAGGAAATCGCGCTTGATCTGCGCCCAACGTTGCGCGCGCTCGTCATCCAGCACGCCACGCAGCTCGGCCAGCTTCAGCAGATTCTCTTCGGCACCGGTGGTCAGCAGCTGCGCTTCGCCCAGATAGTGGTCGGAGATCAGCTGCTGCAGCTCGTCGTCATTCATCACCGGCGAAATCTTCTCCGCCAGCTTGTTCATGTTGCGGTAGCTGCCCTGCAGGCGGAACGGCGGCTCGGTGCGATAGCGGTCGTCCTGCGCGGCACTGGCGATGTACTGCTGGTTGACCCGGTAGACCACGTCGCGCACGCGCAGCATGCGCTGCAGGGTGGCGGTGATTTCGTTGACCTCGGCGCCACTGTAGGCATGGCTCAGGCCGTTGCTGGACACGTCCTTGCCCATCGCGCGATCGACCAGCAGGTACAGGTCGGCCATCTCACGCGTGGCCAGCGGCGCCAACACCGGGTTGGAGGTCAGGCTGTTCTCGATGTAGCTGAGGGTGAAGGCTGCTTCCATGCCGCCGAGCACGTCGCCGAGGTTGTAGATGTCGGCACGGTTGGCCAGCATGTCCGGGATATTGAACACTTCGCCGGACTCGGTGTACGGGTTGCCGGCCATGACCACGCAGAACTTCTTGCCACGCATGTCGTAGGTGCGCGTACGGCCGCGCCACACACCTTCGATGCGGCGCGTGCCATCGCACAGCGAGATGAACTTCTGCAGGAACTCCGGGTGGGTGTGCTGGATGTCATCGACATACAACATGGTGTTGTTGCCCATCTCCAGCGCCAGGTTGAGCTTCTCCAGCTCCTGCCGCGAGGTCGCGTCCGGTGCCTGCTGCGGATCCAGCGAACGCACCTCGTGGCCCAGCGCCGGACCGTTGATCTTCATGAAGACCAGGCCGAGGCGATGCGCCACGTACTCCATCAACGTGGTTTTGCCGTAGCCGGGCGGCGAGATCATCATCAGCAGGCCCATCAGGTCGCTGCGCTTGTTCTCGCCAACGGTGCCCATCTGCTTGGCCAGGTTGTCGCCGATCACGCCCAGATACACGTCGTTGATCAGCTTGTTGCGCACGAAGGACGACAACGGCCGCGCCTTGAACTCCGACAGCCGCAGGGTTTCGCGCTCGCGGCCGATGATGCCCTGGCGCACCGCCTGATAGGCATGGAAGGCCGGCACGAAGGACTGCAGGTGGTGCTGCAGGCGTGCCAGGAAATCATCCAGTGACACGGTCAGGCTGCCATTGTGGATGCGCGCATGCTCGCCCAGCAGGCCGCTGACCTCCGCCTGCAGCGGTGCATCGCTGGCACGCGTGCGCAGCTGTCGCTGCACCAGCAGCAGTGCCGCCGCTTCTTCGACATAGCCGGCATGTGCCGACTGTGCCGGCAGCCCGGCGAGCGCCCGCAGCCATTGCCCGGCCAACGCCCAGCGCGTGGCCAGCGGATCCTGCGAGCGCTGCAGCGCACGTTCAAGCGCTTCACGCTGGCCCGCCTGCTCCAGTTGCTGCGACAACGCGTCCAACAGCGCCTGCGCGTGGCGGCTGCTGCTGAACACCGGCTCGCCGGCGACCAGCTCTTCGCCCAGATACGCCGCTGCGGCATCGGCGGCGGCGGCGTCGAACGGCAGTGCATGCGCAAGTGCATGCTCATGCAGCGCCTTCGCCATTTCCGCGCGCAGGGCCTGACGCCCCTCATCGGAACCGAACAGGCGTGCGATCGCCTCTGCACCGGCCTGCCGGCCGGGCCACTGCGCCACGGCCTCATCGCGTTGCCGCGCAGCCCAGAACAGCAGTGCCAGCGCACGCACATGCGGCGAATGCCGCAGCGGTCCGGCGGCCTGCTGCAACGGCAACAGCGCGCGCAGGATCAGGGCAGCGTCGTGGTCATGGATACCGCGCTCGTAACCCTCGCGGTAACGCGGCGCGGCAAACGCGCGGACCCGCTGGTCCAGCGCTTCGGGTTCGGCTGCATCGTGCTGCAGCTGGGCCAGGTCCAGGCCATCGCGGCCCTGCTCCGCAGCCAGCAACAGGCACCCGGCCAGGTATTCGCCGCGGTAGAGCGCGTCCGATTCCGAATCCAGGGTCACCTGCCAGAACGGCTTCAGCGCATCCAGCTCGGGATCGTGCAGGGTCTCCAGGAAGTCGGTGCCGGTGAGATGGATGGCAAGGGTTTCGCCACGCGGCAGCAGGGTCAGGTCCAGCGCCTGGGTGTTCACGCTGAATCGATGGCGCGGGCCAAGGCGGACTACGTTGCCGCCGGCCTCGTACAGATCGCTGCGGTCACGCAGCTGGCGCACGGCCTGGTCGCGCACGCCCTTCAGGCGCGCCTCGACATCGTCCGCCTTGACGTTGTCGCGCAGCGCACGCAGGCGCTCGGCCAGTTCACGCAGCTTGAGGATCAGCGGATCACCGGCGAAGAACGCGTTGAGTTCGTCGGCCGTGCCGAACCGCTCGGTACGCTTGCCCAGGCCGTCGAGGATGCGGTTGGCGGCATCGAGCACCGAGCGCGCCTTGCGCTGGCGATCATCCAGCAGGGCCTGCTTGTGCGTGTCGAAGGCCTCGACCAGCTCTTCGCGTTTGCTCAGGATGTCGCCGAGGAACTGCTCGTGCTCGCCGAACTGGCTCTCCAGTTCTTCCAGCTGTACCAGCAGGCGCGACAGCTGTTCGTCGGCCCGCTCAGGGTCGCTGGCCATCGCCAGCGCGCTGGTGATCGACTGCGAGAACAGGGCGAACTGGGCGGCGAACTGGGCCACGGCTTCGGCCGAGCCCAGCGACCTGCGCCGCTGTTCGGCACGTGCGCGCGCCTGGTTCAGGCGCCCGTACAACAGCGAGATGGATTCGACCACGCGGGTACGTGCAGTCGCATCGTCCACCTTCAGCCCGGCCATCAGCTCGGACAGCATGTCCAGATCACCGGCCATGCCGCGCAGGCCGTCCAGTTGCTCATCCAGCTGGCGTGCACTGGCGGCCTGCTGTGCGGCGTCGTCCAGCGCCTGCATGCGAGCGGTCAAGGGCGCCAGTGCCGCATCGCCGGCGAGGAAGGTACCGGTGGCGGCGCCGACACGGTCGTGTGCCTGCACCAGTTCGGCGGCCATCGCCTCGATGCGCGCGGTATCGATGTAGCGCAGTTCGCGGATGGTCAGCAGTCGACCGCGCAACGCGGTGATCGCGTTGAGCGCTTCGACGAAGGCCTGCACCTCGTTCCAGTTTTCCGGCTGCAGCCGGCCCAGCAACGCCTTGTGCGTGCTCTCGGCCTCGGCCATCGCCTGCGCCGACTGCTGGCGGATCGACTGCACTTTCTCGTATTCGTCCAGCACCGATTCACCGGTGGCGCTGATCTGCCGCAGCAACGCTTCGGCACCATCGCAGGCCTCGTCGCCCAGCCAATGATGCGCATCGAAAAGCCGCCGGGTGTCGGCCACCAGGCGCTGGTAGCGCTGCACCGATACATCCTGGCCGTCGATCTCGCGCGCCAGGTTGAACAGGTTGGAGATGCCGCGCACCAGCTCGGCGTTGCCGATGCGCCCCATGAAGGTATTGCCGGGCGGACGGCTGGCGGCGAACTCATCGCTGCTGAAAGGCGTCTGCCAGACCTGCATCGGATGGATGCGGGTCGGCTCGCTGCCTTCGGCATGGAACAGCACCATGCGCCCGTCCTGCATGAAGGCATAGCCGTGGCCGAACACCGGGTTCTGCAGCACGCGCTGGATGGTGTTGTAGACGAACAGCGCCGAGCGCCCGCCTTCGCGCTCGTAGAAGATGTACAGCACGTCCTCGCCGTTGGGCGAACGGATGCTGCGCTTGAACTGCATGCCATCCATCGAGGCGTCGAACGCCTTGTGCTCGCCCCCCTGCAGGTAATAGCCGCCGGGGAAGATGATGCCGTGGTCCTCGGGCAGCTGCACACAGGCCTGGACGATGGCATCGTTGCGCACGATGTCGCCGGTGAGCGTGTTGTAGATCAGTCCGCGCCATTCGGTTTCGCGGTAGGGCAGCACTTTCAGCAGCACCAGCGAGCCGACCCGGGCAAACTCGAACTGGGCGTCGTCGAGCGACTGCGTGCTGTCCTCCACCGGTTCGCTGTAGATGCCCTGCCCGGTTTCGGTGTTGTTCTCCACCTTGATGGTCAGGTCGCCACCGGTGGTTTCCACGAACAGGGTGTCGAGGATGTTCAGATGCGAGTGGCGGCCGTTGACGGCAAGGTCGCGCGTGGCGCGGGTCCATTCGAAATCGAAGGGCGGCGGCAAGGCGATGTCACGCTCGCCACGTGCATCGAGATAGGTCAGTTCACCTTCGCGTGACAGCGCCCAGCGGAACACGCGCACGTCGCTGCTGCGCTCGCCGATCTGGAACGAGGCCAGCAGCTTGTCGCCCACCACGATGAGCTGCAGCAGGCGTGCATGCTTGTAGTACGCGTACAGTTCTTTGAAGTCGTGCACGAAGCCGGGCTGGTCGAGGAAACTGCCCTTCAGCTCCAGCGCGGCGACGTCGTAGCCCTCCGTGCCCTGTACCAGCCGGTACAGGCCGAACACATCTTCGATGCGGGTCTGGGTCTTGAGCCCGATGAACACGTTGTAGCCGAACAGCAGGCGGTCGGGGCCGACCTGCACGATGTCGCGGCCTACGCAGTTGTTCTCGCTGCGGATGCGGAAGCGGCCGACCACCTCCAGGCGGCTGTCGCCGAACTCGGCCAGGCGCTGGCGGTT
Organism: Stenotrophomonas sp. 82F1; assembly: GCF_056861525.1. Lineage (NCBI taxonomy): Bacteria > Pseudomonadati > Pseudomonadota > Gammaproteobacteria > Lysobacterales > Lysobacteraceae > Stenotrophomonas > Stenotrophomonas sp. 82F1. The sequence goes on along the minus strand of NZ_JBSPUD010000014.1, from coordinate 98,656 downwards.
CAGTTGCTCGGCAACGGCCTGCAGGCGCTGGCCCTGTTCGCCGAGACGGCGTCGCAGGACTTCATAGGCGCCGCCCTGGGCAACGGCCTGGTCGACGGTATCGCCGGCAGCCTCTGGTGCGGCGGACTCGGTGGACGGTTTGGTTTCGGACATCAGCAGGTTTCCGGCTCACGGACGGCCGGCCGTCGATGCGGCCGGCACGGGTGGGCGATGGCGGTGGCCATCGCCGGGTGGATCAGCGCGCGCTGTCGACCACAACGGTCGCCGCGACGGGCACGGTCTCCGCGTCCTCGGCGATCTGCCGCGGTGCATTGTCGGCAACGTTGACGCCCAGGTAGCGCTGCATCAGGTCCTGCACGATCGGGCTCTTGCCGGCGAAGCCTTCGATCGACTTGCCCAGCGACACCGCCTTGATCAGGTTCTCGAACATGCCGCCGTCGCCACCGATCAGGTCGATGTCGGCATTGCGCAGTGCGCTGGCGATCACGCCGGCGTTCTCGCGCGAGACTTCCTTGCCGGCTTCGATCGACGCCAGCGCCTGCTTGAGGCTGTTGTCGAGCATCATGCGGAACTCTTCGTGGCCACGTGCCTGGTCGCTCAGCGAGGCGATCGCTTCGAACTTGCGGACCAGGCCCTCGGCCTCGGCCAGCAGCTTCTTCTGCACCACGCCGGCTTCGGCGTTGCCCAGCGATTCGGTGGCGGTGGCGCGGGCCAGGCCCATCTTCTCTTCGCCCTGTGCCTGTGCCTGCAGCGTCTCGGCCAGCACGCGCGCCTCGTTGCTGCCCTGCTTCAGGTTCGCTTCGGCCTTGGCTTCGATCACGCGCGCTTCGGCGATGCCGACCTTTTCGATGGCCAGCGCCGACGCTTCGCGCACCTGCGCTTCGGCCAGGCCGGGTGCGGCCTGCTCGGCGCGGAACGCATCAGCCAGCAGGCGCTTGGCTTCGGCCTGCTTGCCGGCCGCTTCGTGCTCGGCCTGCGCCAGGGTGGTCAGCTCTACCGCGCGGTGCTTGGAAGCGGTCTCGCGGGCCTGTGCTTCCTTCACTTCGCGCACCAGCGATTCCTGCGCCTTGGCTTCCGCTGCCAGGATCAGCACCTGCTTCTGGCGGTCGGCCTCGGAGACTTCGCGCACTTCCTTGATGCGCTCTTCTTCCTGCGCCACGGTCTTGTCGATGGAGATGCGTTCGCGGGTGATGTTGGCCACGTCCATCTTGCCCTGCTCAACCACCTTGTCGCGCTCCACGCCCTGCAGCTGTACTTCGCGATCGGTGGTGACCTGCTCCAGCTGGCGTGCACGTTCGACGCGCTCGGCTTCGATGGCGACGGCGCGCTGGCGGTTCTGCTCGGCCACTTCCACTTCGCGCATGCGGTTCTGCTCGCGGATGTCGATCACCTGCTGCGCTTCGATGCGGGCGTTCTCGGACAGCTGGCGCTGTTCTTCCTGGACCTTGGCGGTCTCGGCTTCCTCGCGCGCACGGATGGTCTCGATCTCGCGCTTCTGCCGCGCCTCGGCCTCGGCCTGCTGGCGTTCAAGCGCCAGCAACGCTTCGCGGGCTTCGACGTTCTTCTTGGTGATGGCCAGCTTCTCGTTCTGCTCCAGCTCGTTGGTCACCACGTTCTGCGCAGCGGTCAGCTCGGTGATCTTGCGGATGCCCTGCGCATCGAGGATGTTGAACTGGTCCAGCAGCGACTTCGGCGTCTGCTCCAGGTAGTCGATGGCCACGTCTTCCAGCACATAGCCATTGAGGTCGTTGCCGATCACCGCAATGATCTCGTCGCGGAATTCCTGGCGCTTCTCGAACAGCTCGGTGAAATCGAACTTCTTGCCGACCGTCTTCAGTGCTTCGGAGAACTTGGCGTTGAACAGCTCATCGACCGCGTGCTTGTCCGAGGCGCGGTCGGCGCCGATGGCCTTGGCCACGCGCAGCACGTCGGCCTGGGTCTCGTTGACGCGCAGGTAGAACGCCACGGCGATGTCGGCGCGCATGTTGTCGCGGCAGATCAGGCCTTCCTTGCCGCGACGGTCGATCTGCAGGGTGATCAGGCTAATGCGCATCAGCTCGGCGCGGTACAGCACGGGAATGATCAGCGCGCCGGTGAAATGCACCTTCGGGGTGGAACTCATGTCGTTGACGATCAGGGCCACGCCCTGGTCGACCTTGCGGTAGAACGCCTTGAACAGGCCCGCTACGCCGAGCAGGAGGGCGAGGACGCCGCCCACGATGATCAGGAAGGGGAGCACGGATTCCAACGTCATTGATGATTCTCCTTGTTGCCCGGAAGCAGGTTGTCCTGGAAGTCGAGGGCGACCGCGTCGGCGCGGACCACCCGGTAATGGTGTTGTGCAGCCACGTGCTCGACCAGCACGATGCGCTCGCCGCGCTGCAGTTCGATGTCGCTGCGGATCTGCAGGACCAGGCCGGCACCGCCGTCATCGACGGTGGCATGGCCACTGCGTGCGTCGACCTTCGGCGAGGCGACCACGCCGACCCGGCCCAGCAGCGAGGCCTGCGGCACCGGGCGCAGGCGCAGCAGGAAGCGGCGGATGGGACGCAGCAGCAGCGCGGTGACCGGCACGGCCGGCAGTGGTGCGAGCACCGCCACGACGGTACCCAATGACCAGCGCAGCAGGTCGGGCAACGGCAGCAGCAGGTACAGATGGATGAAGTAGGTCAGGGTCCAGGCGAACAGGCTCAGCAGCGTCACCACCACCATGAGCGGCACGCCGCCCAGGCCCCAGCGCGCCAGCAGCGCGGACAGGCCACTGAGATGGGCATCGCCTTCAAGGGCGCCATCGGCACCGGCCTCACCGAAACCGTCATCGACCAGGCCGAAGGCGGCAATTCCCCAATACAGAACCGCCACCGCCAGCGCGACGCTGTACGGGAGGGTCGGATAACCGAGTACGACGGTGAGGAATTCCTGCATCGTTTGCCTTCCTGGGCGGGGGCGCCAGGCGCCCGTTCGGAGCTCGCCAACAGCGGCTCCGTCGATCCTCGTGCCGGCCCTCGTGGCCAGCGCGCTTGGGATCATCCTATGTGAAGAAGGTGTGCAGGCTCAAATGTGAAGACCGGACACCGTGGACGTGACCATGTCTCAATCCAGCACGGCGCAGTCGGAGCGCCGGACTTCCTCCACGAACGTACGCATCTTGTAGCCGTCCTTGATGCCCGGCTCCAGTTCAATGCCACTGGAGACATCCACGCCCCACGGCAGGGTCGCCAGCACGGCGTCATGCACGTTCTCCGGCGTCAGACCTCCGGCCAGCAGGAACGGCCGGTGCAGGCCGGTGGGGATACGCGACCAGTCGAAGGCCACGCCGGTACCGCCGCCGCCGCCCGGCGCATGGCTGTCGAACAGGAAGCCGGCGGCGCTGGGGTAGCGCAGCTGCAGGGTACGCGCATTGATCTCCTCGCGCCCGCCCATGGCGATCGCCTTCAGGTAAGGCATGTTGAAGCTGCGGCAGAAGCTCTCGTCTTCCTCGCCATGGAACTGCAGCAGGGTCGGCCGCACGGTGCGCAGCACCTCGCGCACTTCTTCCCTGCTGTTGTTGCGGAACAGCGCCACCACGTCGACCATCGGTGCGATCGCCTGGCGCATCGCGCGCGCTTCGGCCGGTGCGACCCGGCGGCTGCTCTCGCGGGCGAAGATGAAGCCCACCGCGTCCACGCCCAGCTCGCCGGCCAGGCGCACGTCGCCGGCGCGGGTCATGCCACAGAACTTGATGCGGGTACGGTAGTAGGAGCGGCTCATAGCGTTACCTCGGCGGGCAGATGCCAGTTGTCGGGGTACAGCGGCCCCAGGAACACCAGTCCCTGCGCAGGAGCGGTGGGACCGGCTACGGTTCGGTCGCGCCCGGCCAGCAGTTCGGCGATCCACTCCACCGGCTTCTCCCCACTGCCAACCAGAATCAACGAGCCGACAATATTGCGGACCATGTGATGAAGGAATGCATTGCCGCGCACCGCCACCTCGATGACGTCGTCGTGGCGGCTGACCTGCAGCGACTGCAGTTCACGCCGCGCATGCAGGGCCTGGCACTGCACCGAGCGGAAGGCGCTGAAGTCGTTCTCGCCCAGCAGGGCCTGCCCCGCCAGGTGCATGCGCTCAGCATCAAGCGGGCGCCGCTCCCAGCTGAGGGTCTGCCGGCCCAGCGCCGGGCGCACTTCGCGGTTGAGCAGGCGGTAGCGATAGCGTCGTGCCCGCGCGGAGAAACGGGCATGGAAGTCATCGGCCACCGGCACGCACCAGCGCACCGCGATCGAGCGCGGCAGGCGGGTGGTGGTGCCGAGCATCCAGGCGCGCGGATCACGCACCACGTCGGTCTCGAAGTGCACGACCTGGCACTGGCCATGCACGCCGGCATCGGTGCGGCCGGCGCAGACCACCTGCAAGGGGGTATCGGCCACCGATGACAGGGCCTGTTCCAGGCTGGCCTGGACGCTGGGTCCGCCCTCGCCCAGGTTCTGCCATCCCCTGAAATCGCTGCCGTCGTACTCGACGCCGAGCGCGTAACGCATGTGCTACCTCGATGTTGCGGATGGGGCGGCGCTCAGGCCGGGTCGCGCTCGGACCAGACCGCCAGTTCGTTGCCACCGGGCTCGATGAACTGGAAACGGCTGCCACCGGGGAAAGAAAACACGGTCCGCACGATCTGCCCGCCGGCCGCGCGCACGGCCGCTTCCATCGGCGCCAGCTGATCGGCATACAGCACCAGCAGTGGCGCGCCGTCGCTGGCGCGCTGCGGTTGGCCGCGGAAGAAACCTCCCTGCAGGCGACCATCGTCGAACGCAGTGTAGTCGCTGCCATAATCGACGAACGACCAGCCGAACACGGCCTCGAAGAAGGCGCGGCTCGCAGCCGGGTCGCTCGAGGCGAATTCAACGTAATCCAGGCGGCGTTCGCGGGTCATGGCAGACGGGCGAGCAGTTCACGGGCCTGCGCCTGGCAATGCAGATCGCCACCTTCGGCAACCTCCTGCAGCAGGGTGCGCGCAGTCTGCGCGTCGCCCAGATCCAGATAGGCGATGGCCAGTTCCAGCCGCTCCTGGCCGACCCGCGGCGTCCAGTCATGGCCACTGCCTGCCGCAGACCCGACGGCATCCTCGGCGGCCGCGTGGTCGTCGTGCAGGTCGATCGGTGCAGCCGCCCCATGCTCATGCGGTTCGGCAGGCAGATCGAACACGCCGCGGAACTGCGGCTCCTGTTCGGCCTGCAGCGCGTAGTCGGGCACGGCCACCTCGGCCGGTTCAGGCGGCACGACCGGGGCAGCGGCATCGTCCCAGCGCGGCAGATCGTTCACCGCTGCAGGCAGTTCAGCCAGCGCGTCCTCATCAAGCTCACCCGCCCGCCACTCGGCCGGCGCGGCATCGGCATGGATTGCCGCATCCGGCGCGTCATGGTCGGCAGGGCTGGCCCAGGCCGGCATCGCCGGTTCCTGACGCCCACCGTCGGCCGCAAAGCCTGCGCCGGCGTCCTGCTCGGCCAGAGTATCCAGCGCGGCACCTGCCGGCAGCGCTGCTGCCAGGCCCGCAGCATCGTGCTCCTCGCGCAGCGGCGGCAGCGGCGAGGGCTTGCGACGACGCAGCAACCAGGCGCCCAGGGCAACCAGCACCAGCAGCGGCAGGCCCAGCCAGTACCACGGCGTGCCGGCACCCGGCGCACCCGGCGCCTGCGCCAAGCGCTGCTGCGCGGCGGCCAGGTCATTGTCCTTCATCGCGATCAGTGACTGCTGCTGCTCCTTGAGCTTCTCCAGCTCCGCCACGCGCTGCTTCAGATCGCCGATCTCGGCATCGCGGGTGGCGATGTCCTCCTTGGCCTGGCGCAGTTGTTCGTTGCCCAGCATGTCACCCTCGCTGCCGGCAGTGGTGCCGGTGGTTGTGCCCGCGTGCGCGGCGTCGGACGCCAGCGCCGGAGCGATTTCAAGTCGTGCCCCTGTGGCCGCAGCCGGGGAAGAAGCCGCGCCGTCGGCCTTGGCCACCGGCATCGGGGCGCCGGCCGGCTGTGGCACGGTGCGGGCCTGCCGCCACTGCGCGGCATGTTCGCGAACCAGCGCGGCTGCCTCGGCCGCATCCACCGCAGCCAGTGCGGTATCGCCCGGCATGCGCAGCACCGCGCCCTGCTTGAGCAGGTTGACGTTGCCTCGGATGAAGGCTTCGGGATTGGCACGCAACAGCGCGATCATCGCCCGGTCGCGGCTGATCTGATTGCCACGGGCCAGCGAACCGGCAATCTGCGAAAGGGTCTCTCCGCGCTGCACGGTCACGCTGCCGTCTGCGGCCAGTGCGGGCGCTGCTGGCGCTGGCGCAGATGCCGCAGCGCGCGGACGCGGTGCAGCCGGTACGGCTGCCGGCGTGGCTGGTGCCGGCTCGGCTGCGGTTGCAGCATCGGCAGGCGCATCGCGGACGATGGTGTCCGACAGCACGCCGGCCGGCGCGACGATCTCCGGTTCGGCCACGGCCAGTGCACTGGCCGGTGCATCAACCAGCGCCGAGTACTCACGCACCAGCCGACCCTGGCCCCAGTCGGCCTCGACCAGGAAGCTCAACGACGGTGTTTCCACGGGCGTCTGCGAGGTGACCCGCACCACCGCCCTGCCCTGTGCATTGCGGGTCAATTCGAACTGCAGTTCGCTGACCAGGCCTGCCGGACGCTGCAGGCCAACGCGCTCGAAGGTGACCGGCGAGGCGAGCGCGACGCGCAGGTTCTCAAGTTCGGATGGATCGGCGGAGATCACCGGGATCTCGGCCAGCAACGGCTGTCCTGGCTTGGACAGGACCCGGATGTCGCCCAGGCCCAGGGCCATGGCCGAACTGCTGACCAGGGCCAGCAGCGCGGCGGAGAGACAGGTGAGCGGACGCCGTGCGCCCTTGGCTCGTTTATTCATGGGCGACACTATAAAGCGTGCGGACCAAGGTCCGCACCCATGTAGAGCCGAGCCCATGCTCGGCTGCTTGGGGAGAGCCGAGCATGGGCTCGGCTCTACAGAAAAGGCCGGGCGTTGCCCGGCCTCTCCATCAACGCGTCCCGGCGGCGACCAGCTCGGCCAGCTGCACCGCGTTGAGGGCAGCACCCTTGCGCACGTTGTCCGACACGATCCACAGGTTCAGGCCACGCGGATGCGACAGGTCCTCGCGGATGCGGCCGACATACACCGCGTCCGTGCCCGAGGCATGGGTGACCGGCGTCGGGTAACCACCGGCTTCGTGACGATCCACCACTTCGATGCCCGGCGACTGTTCCAGCAGCGCGCGCGCTTCGGCCACGGTCACCTTGTCACGGGTTTCGATCGCCACCGATTCGGAGTGGCCGTAGAACACCGGCACACGCACCGCGGTCGGGTTCACCAGGATGCTGTCGTCGCCCAGGATCTTGCGGGTCTCCCAGACCAGCTTCATCTCTTCCTTGGTGAAGCCGTTGTCCAGGAAGTCGTCGATGTGCGGGATCAGGTTGAAGGCGATCTGCACCGGGAAACGCTGCGGATCGATTTCCTGGAAGCTCAACAGCTGGCCGGTCTGCTTGCCCAGTTCTTCCAGCGCCGAACGACCACCGCCGGACACCGACTGGTAGGTGGACACGTTGATGCGCTGGATGCCGTACTTGCGGTGCAGCGGTGCCAGCGCGACCAGCATCTGCATGGTCGAGCAGTTCGGGTTGGCGATGATGCCGCGCGGACGGTTGCCGATCTGGTCCGGGTTGACCTCCGACACCACCAGCGGCACGTCATCGTCGTAACGGAAGGCCGAGGAGTTGTCGATCACCACCGCGCCAGCGGCGGCGAACTTCGGGGCGTATTCCTTGGACACGCTGCCGCCGGCCGAGAACAGGGCGATATCCACGCCACTCGGGTCGAAGGTGGCCAGGTCCTGGATCTTGACCTTGCCGCCGTTGAACTCGACTTCGCCGCCGGCCGAGCGCTCGGAAGCGAGCAGGCTCAGGGTGCCGACCGGGAAATCGCGCTCGGCCAGGATGGCCAGCATGGTCTCGCCGACCGCACCGGTGGCGCCGACGATGGCGACGTGGAAGCTGCGTTGTGCATTGCTCATGGGGGAACTCTCACGAAAACGGGAATGGGGGAAAACTCACGCACGACAGCTGGGTTCGGGGAGCCTCCTCGGATGGATGCGCGGAGGTTCCCTATCGTTTCCCGCTTTTTTCATCCATGGAGGCGCGCGCGGCAAGGGCCGCGTCGGCGTTGATCGCGCTCGGCATGTGCGACGGGCTGCCGTCCAGGCCAAGGCCGGCCAGCAGATTGTCCACGGCCATCTGCACCATCGCCGTACGCGTGGCCAGCGAGGCGCTGCCGATGTGCGGGGTCAGCACGATGTTGCGCAGGGCCAGCAGCTCCGGCCGCACGTTCGGCTCGCCTTCGTACACATCCAGGCCAGCAGCCGCCAGGCGACCGTTGGCCAGTGCATCGGCCAGCGCCAGTTCGTCGACGATGCCGCCGCGGGCGATGTTCACCAGCGTGGCGGACGGCTTCATTTTCGCCAGCGCGGCGACGTCGATGATGTGATGCGACGACGGGGAATACGGAAGTACGGTCAACAGATGGTCGGACTGCGCCAGCAGCGTATCCAGGTCCACGTAGGTGGCGCCGAGCGCGGCTTCGACGTCGGCCGGCAGCCGCGAACGGTTGTGGTACAGCACCTTCATGCCGAAGCCGTGCGCACCGCGACGGGCGATACCCTGGCCGATGCGGCCCATGCCGAGGATGCCCAGCGTGCTGCCATGGATGTCGGCACCGAGCATGGTCTGGAACGACCACTGCCCCCACTGCCCCTCGCGCAGCCAGCGCTCGGATTCGGTGATCCGGCGCGCGGTGGCCATCAGCAGGGCAAAGCCGAGATCGGCGGTGGTTTCGGTGAGGACGTCCGGGGTGTTGCTGGCGAGGATGCCGGCGGCGCTCAGCGCGTCGACATCCAGGTTGTTGTAGCCGACCCCGACATTCGCGATCACCTGCAGCTGCGCGGCATCGGCGACCTGGGCCGCACCGATGCGCTCGTTGAGGGTGATGATCGCCCCGTCAACGTCAGCCAGCTGCGCGGCGATCTGCTGCGGCGACCAGGCGGTGACGGCATCGGTGGTGCGCAGCTGCACGCGATCGCGCAGCGGCGCGATGGCCGCGTCGATCAGCGGCTGGCTCACCCACACCGTCGGCCGCGCATCAGCCATCAAGCTGGCCGGGAATGCGCGGGGTGATGGTGCCGACATCGCCGCACTGCGCGCGGTGGCGCAGCGCCTGGTCCATCAGCACCAGTGCCATCATCGCCTCGGCGATGGGGGTGGCGCGGATGCCGACGCAGGGATCGTGGCGGCCGGTGGTGACCACCTCCACCACATTGCCGGCCGTATCCAGCGACTCACCCGGCAGGCGCAGGCTGGAGGTCGGCTTGAGCACCATCGAGGCGACCACCGGCTGGCCGGTGGAGATGCCACCGAGAATGCCACCGGCGTGGTTGCTGGCAAAACCCTGCGGGGTCAGCAGGTCTCGGTGTTCGGTGCCCTTCTGCATGGCGCTGGCAAAACCGTCGCCGATCTCCACGCCCTTCACCGCGTTGATGCTCATCAGTGCGGCTGCGAGCTCGCCATCAAGCTTGCCGTAGATCGGCTCGCCCCAGCCCGGCGGCACGTTGTCGGCGACCACGTCCACGCAGGCGCCGACCGAATCACCGGACTTGCGCAGCGCATCCATGTACGCCTCCAGCTCGGGCACCTGTGCAGCATGCGGCCAGAAGAACGGGTTGTCCTCGACCACCGACCAGTCGAAACCGGCCGGGGTGATCCCGCCCAGCTGCGACAGGTAGCCGCGCACGGTGATGCCGAAACGTTCGGCCAGCCACTTCTTGGCAACCACGCCAGCGGCCACGCGCATGGTGGTCTCGCGCGCCGAAGAACGGCCGCCGCCACGCGGGTCGCGGATGCCGTACTTGTGCCAGTAGCTGTAGTCGGCATGTCCCGGACGGAACTGTTGGCCGATGTTGCTGTAGTCCTTGCTGCGCTGGTCGGTGTTGCGGATCAGCAGCGCGATCGGGGTGCCGGTGGTCAGGCCCTCGTACACCCCGGACAGGATCTCGATTTCGTCGGCCTCGCGCCGCGCCGAGGTGTGCCGGCTCTTGCCGGTGGCGCGACGCTGCAGGTCGTGGCTGAATTCGGCCGCGTCCAGCGCCAGCCCCGGCGGGCAGCCATCGATCACGCAGCCGATGGCCGGCCCGTGCGATTCGCCGAACGTGGTGACGGTGAACAGCTTGCCGAACGAATTGGAGCTCACGGGCGCTGTGCCGCCAGTTCGGTGATGCGTGCGCTGTGGGCGATCAGCTCGCGGCACTCGACCGCGAAGATGCCCATCTGGCCGACCTTGAACTCGACCCAGGCGAAATCGACTTCCGGCAGCAGCTTGATCAGGTGCTGTTCGGATTCGCCCACTTCACAGATCAGCAGGCCGTCCTCGCTCAGGTGCAGCGGCGCGTCGCGCAGGATCTTCAGCACCAGGTCGAGGCCATCGTCGCCGGCACGCAGGCCCATCTCCGGCTCGTAGGAGTACTCCTGCGGCAGGGCATCGGTCTCGTCGTTGGTGACGTACGGCGGGTTGGTGACGATCAGGTCGTAATGGCGGCCGGTCAGGCCGTTGAACAGGTCCGACTTCAGCAGGGTCACGTTGTGCGCCTGCAGACGTTCCTTGTTCTCTTCGGCCAGCGACAGCGCATCATCGCTGAGGTCCACGCCGTCCACTTCCCAGTTCGGGTAGTAGTGGCCCATGGCGATGGCGATGCAGCCCGAACCGGTGCACAGGTCCAACGCGCGGCTGACGTCGCGGCCAGCCAGCCACGGCTCGAAGCCGCACTCGATCAGCTCAGCGATCGGCGAGCGCGGCACCAGGGCACGCGTATCGCTCTTGAAGCTGAGGCCGGCGAACCAGGCTTCACCGGTCAGGTAGGCGGCCGGGATGCGCTCGTCGATACGGCGCTGGAACAGCTCCAGCACCGCCAGCTTCTCTTCCCGCAGCAGGCGCGCCTGGCCGTAGGCCGGGCCGAGGTCGTGCGGCAGGTGCAGGCCGTGCAGCACCAGCTGGGTGGCCTCGTCCAGGGCATTGTCGTAGCTGTGCCCGAAGGTCAGGCCCGCAGCGTTGAAACGGCTGGTGCCGTAGCGGATCAGATCGATGATCGTGTGGAGTTCGGCGGCCGTTTCAGCGGTCATGGCGGTACTGCGGGCAAAGTGGCCCCCGATTATAGGGGTTGCCGCCTGCGCCGGCATCCGTTGCGGCAGAAACGATCCAGTCGCAGCCGGTATGATGGTGGCCACTTCCTGCGGCGGAATCCCATGTTCAATCGCAACGTCGGCATCATCCTGCTGATCGCTCTGGCAGCGGGCCTTGGCCTGCTCGCCGCCCAGCAGGTGTTCGCGCCGAAGCCTCCGGCCGGGCAGCCGGCCACCGAAGCGATCACCCTGTACCCGCAGCCGCGCGCCTTGCCCGACTACAACCTGGCCCAGTCCGACGGTACGCGCCTGATCCCCGGCGAGCTGAAGGGCCACTGGACCCTGGTGTTCCTCGGCTTCACCTTCTGCCCGGACGTGTGCCCGACCACCCTGGCCGAGCTGGCCGGTGCGCAGAACCAGTGGGAAGCCCTGCCCGACAGCCTGCGCCCGCGCGTGCTGTTCGTCTCGGTCGACCCGGAGCGCGACACCGCCACGCGCCTGGGCGAGTACGCCCATGGCTTCCACAAGGACACCCTGGCGGCGACCGCTGACATCCCCTCGCTGGAGCGCTTTGCCACCTCGCTGGGCTTCGTGTTCCAGAAGGTGCCGGGCAAGCACTTCGACGAGAATCCCGAGGATTACACCCTCGAGCACTCCGCCAGCCTGGCCGTGCTCGACCCGCAGGGCCGGCTTGCCGGCCTGGTGCGGCCCCCGTTCAACGCGCCGGCGATCGCCCGCGACCTGCAGAAGCTGACCGAGAAATCCGCCCCATGAGTCTGACCACCGCCCTGACGTACGTCCTGCCCCACCGCCTGCTGTCCTCGATGGCGCGTTCGCTGGCGTACTCGGACAACCCGCGCGTATCGCGCTGGCTGATCGACACGGTCACCCGCAAGTTCAACGTCAACCTGGATGAAGCGGCCAACCCGGACCCGCGCAGCTACCCGACCTTCAACCAGTTCTTCACCCGCGCGCTGAAACCCGGCGCGCGCGTGGCCGATGCCGATCCGCGCAGCCTGGTGATGCCGGCCGATGGCCGCATCAGCCAGCTCGGAAAGATCGACGCCGGGCGCATCTTCCAGGCCAAGGGCCAGTCCTTCACCGCCGCCGAACTGCTGGGCAGTGCCGAGGACGCCAAGCCGTTCAACGATGGGCTGTATGCCACGGTGTACCTGTCGCCGCGCGACTACCACCGCGTGCACATGCCGTGGACCGGCACCCTGCGCGAAACCGTGCACGTGCCCGGCCGCTTGTTCAGCGTCGGCCCGGCCGCAGTCAACAACGTGCCGGGGCTGTTCGCGCGCAACGAACGCCTGGTCTGCCACTTCGACACCAGCTTCGGGCCGATGGTCAGCGTGATGGTCGGTGCGCTGCTGGTGTCGGGCGTGGAAACGGTGTGGAGCGGCGAAGAAATTCCGCATTACGGCGACCGCATCACCCGCAAGGACTATCGTGGCCGCGGCATCACCCTGCAGCGCTTCGAAGAGATGGCGCGCTTCAATTACGGCTCGACCGTGATCGTGCTGCTGCCGCCGGGCGTGGCCGAATTCGCCCCGCATCTGGATGCCGAGCATCCGGTGCAGCTGGGCCAGGCACTGGCGAAGCTGCGCTGAGGTTCATGTAGAGCCGAGCCGAGCCGAGCCGTGCTGGGCTCACGCTTGGCCAGTAGATCCACGCCATGCGTGGATGGCTTCAACGGAGTGCCGGCCAGCGGCCGGCACTACCGGATGCGGCGTTACTGCAGGGTCGGCGCCGGGCCGACGTCCATGCCATCGTAGTCTTCCACGCCCATCTGCGTGGCCAGCGCGCTCAGTTCCTGGTTGCGCTTGTCCAGCGAGGTTTCGTCGTGGACTTCCACGCGCTCCACGTGCAGCACGTGGAAGGCAGCGTCACCGTCTTCCGGCTCCTGCTCGAACAGTTCCACCAGCACATAGCCCTGCGCCTGCAGGTGGGTGCCCAGTGCCTGCAGCGGCTCGGCAGTGGAGTGCACGAAGAAGTACCCCCACAGCAGCGGGGCGTCCAGGTCCCAGTCGGTGTTCTCGCGGAGGTTGGTGAACAGGTTGCGGGTGTCTTCGAGGTCCATGCGATATCCAGAGTGCGGAGAGATTATTTGTCGCAGCCCTGCAGCTTCAGCACCTGGCCGTGGCGCAGGCTGTAGCCGGGGGCCTTGAGGCCATTGGCGCGGGCCAGCACCGGCACATCGCACTGGAACTTCGCGGCGATCCGGCCCAGGGTCTCACCCTTGCCGACCTTGTAACTGCGGGCCGGCTTGGCCCGCGGTGCCGGCGCCGGGCGCGGCGCAGCCACCGGCGCTGCGGGCGTGGTCGGCACGCTGCTGGCGGCATTGGGATCGACCACCGGCACCACCCCGCCCACGGCCACGCTGCCGGTGTAGCTGGCGGCGCTGGGGCGCATGATCGCGGCATTGAGGTCGGCGGTGATCAGGGTGCGGGCCAGATCCGCACGCGGGCCGCTGACGCAGTTGCGCGCGTACAGGCCGGCAATGCGGTTGGTGGCGTTGATGAGGGTGCCGGCCGGAATCCAGCCATCGGCTTCATAGCGCGGGTTGAGGTTGCGCAGTGCGCGCATGTAGCCATCGCGGGTGCCATGGCTGCCCAGGCAGATGGTCAGCTCGTAGATCGTGGTCGAGCGGGCCAGGCGGATGGTGGCCGGCTGTGCGTTGATCTTCGGGAACTCCACGCCGTACTGCTGCGGGTGCAGGAAGATCCAGGACGCGGCGATCACCATCGGCACGTAGTCCTTGGTCTCGCCGGGGAACTGGTTGTAGACGCTGTCCACCCAGAAGCTCTGGCCCGGGTACTGCTTGTAGACGCGCGCCGCGCGGCCCTCGCCGCCGTTGTAGCCGGCCAACGACAGTTCGACGTTGTTGTTGAGCTCGCGCATGCGCTCGTTGAGGTAGGTCGCGCTGGCTTCGGCGGCGCTGCGCGCGTCGAAGCGGGTATCGAAACCGGTGCCGTCCGGGCCCAGGCCGAAGCGGCGACCGGTGGCCGGCATGAACTGCATCAGGCCCGCGGCGCCGGCGCGTGAGGACGCATGCACGCGGCCGTTGGATTCCTTGGCCATGATGCCAAACAGCAGCGCCTCGGGCAGGCCGCGCTTCTCCCATTCCGGCCACATCACCGCGCGCAGGTTCTGGTAGTTCTCGTAGGTGGTCATCAGCGCCGGGCGCATGTCGGTCAGCCAGCGGCGGATGCCAGCCTGCACGGCCGGGTTGTACTCGACCATGTTGTCGAAGGCATGGCGCTTGTCGTTGAGCAGCGCCGCCGCGCGGGCCGCCTCGGGCACGTCGGCAGCCAGCGGGCCGACATGATCCGGGTCGGCTTCCAGGCGGTCGCCGGCTTCATCGGCCACGTCATCATCGGCGGCGGCATCGGCGTCATGCTTGAGCAGCCGCTTGTAGGTCGCCAGCATGTTGCTCATCTGGCAGCCCTTCTGCTTCACGCACTCGCTGATGACATCTTCCATGTCCTCCAGCGCGGCATCGGCCTCGTTGCGCCCCTTCGGATCGGCGTTGGCCACCAGCAGCACGGCATCGCTGTAGCGCTTCTCGGCAGTCGTCATGCGCTGCTGCAGTGCATCCACCTTCACCTTGTCCCGGGCCGAAACCCGCTGTGCGTGGGCCTCCGGCGCCAGGGAAACCAGGCCAGCCAGGGCCAGCAGCGGCCAGGTGCGGGAAATCAGGACAGGAACGGGCATTGGTGGCACTGTGTATGAAACAGGCAGGCAGAGTAGCGGCGCGGCCAAGGTCGGGGCAAGCCGACCGTCGGCCCGTCACTGTCGGCGGTTAACATTGGCACATTCATCACAAGGGCTGGACCATGGATCCGATTCTGCTCGGCAAAGGCATCACCGACGATGTGGCTGTCACCCTGCTGCCGAAACTCGGCAACCGCCATGGGCTGGTGGCCGGCGCTACCGGCACCGGCAAGACCGTGACCCTGATGACCCTGGCCGAGGGCTTTTCACGGATCGGGGTGCCGGTGTTCCTGGCCGATGTGAAGGGCGATGTCTCCGGCCTGGCCGTGCCGGGTACCGGCGCCGAGAACCTGCTCAAGCGCGCGGCCGAGATCGGCGTGGGCGACTATGCCCCGGCGGCCAGCCCCACCGTGTTCTGGGATCTGTACGGCAAGCTCGGCCACCCGGTGCGCACAACCGTGAGCGAGATGGGCCCGACCCTGCTGGCACGCATCCTGGAATTGAACGACACCCAGGCCGGCGTGCTCGACATCGTGTTCAAGCTGGCCGATGACCGCGGCCTGCTGCTGCTGGACATGGACGACCTGCGCGCCCTGCTCGGCCTGGTGGCCGAGGAGCGCAAGGACATCTCCACCGAGTACGGCCTGGTCAGCGCGCAATCGGTTGCCGCCATCCAGCGCGCCCTGCTGCGCCTGGCGCAGGACGGCGGCGAGCATTTCTTCGGCGAACCGGCGCTGGAACTGGCCGACATCATGCGGGTCAACCATGATGGCCGCGGTGTCATCGGCATCCTGGCCGCCGACCAGCTGGTGCTCAAGCCCAAGCTGTACTCCACCTTCCTGCTGTGGCTGTTGTCGGAGCTGTTCGAGCAGCTGCCGGAAGTGGGCGACCTCGACAAGCCGAAGCTGGTCTTCATCTTCGACGAAGCGCACCTGCTGTTCGACGATGCACCGCCCGCACTGGTCCAGCGCATCGAACAGGTGGTGCGGCTGATCCGTTCCAAGGGCGTGGGCGTGTACTTCTGCTCGCAGTTCCCCGACGACGTGCCGGCCAACATCCTCGGCCAGCTCGGCAACCGCGTGCAGCACGCGTTGCGCGCTTTCACCCCGCGCGACCAGAAGGCGGTGAAGACCGCCGCCGAGACCTTCGTGCCGAACCCCAAGCTGGATGTGGTGAAGGTGCTCAGCCAGCTCGGCACTGGCGAAGCGCTGGTGTCCACCCTGCAGGACAAGGGCGTGCCGATGCCGGTGCAGCAGACGATGATCGCCCCGCCGCGCTGCCGCATGGGACCGGTCACCGACACCGAACGTACGCAGGTGCGTGCAGGCAGCCCGGTCGGCACGCGCTACGACACCGCCATCAACCGCGAATCGGCCGCCGAACTGCTGGCGCAGCGCGCGCAGAAGGCCGTCGAGAAAACCGATGCGCCGGCTGCGCGCAGCCGTGAACAGGACGAGGCGCAGGAAGGTGGCTTCGGGCAGTCGATCAAGGACGCTATTTTCGGCACCAAGCGCCGCCAGGGCATGATCGAGACGATGGCCAAGCAGACCACGCGTACGGTCGGTACCAAGCTGGGCAACCAGATCGTGCGCGGCATCCTGGGTGGCATCTTCGGCGGCAAGCGCTGAGAACCCCGCCAGTACCTCCGCGGCGCGCCGGCAAGGGCGCGCCGTCGTTGTTTCATTCCGTACGAGAAGCCGTATTACATGTCGCGTTGGCGTCCCCCTGCAGAAAAGAGCACCGCGCTGATCACCGCCGCCGGCCATGCACGCTTGAAGGCCGAGCTGGATGACCTGTGGCGTGTGCGCCGACCCGAAGTGGTGAAAGCGCTGGCCGCCGCAGCGGCAGAGGGTGATCGCTCGGAAAATGCCGAATACACCTACCGCAAGAAGCAGCTGGGCGAGATTGATCGACGCGTGCGCTACCTGACCAAGCGTCTGGAATCACTGCGCGTGGTCGACACCACGCCGACCGATCCGCAAGCGGTGTTCTTCGGTGCCTGGGTGGAACTGGAGAACGTGGACAGCGGCCAGACCAGCCGCTACCGCATCGTCGGGCCGGATGAGACCGACGCAGGACTGGGCTGGATCAGCATCGATTCACCGTTGGCGCGGGCCTTGTTGAAGAAGCGCCTGGATGATGAGTTTTCGGTGGAACTGCCCAGTGGCCATCACACCTTTGCGGTGATCGATGTCGAGTACGAGACTGCGGCCAAGGGCTGAGCCTCCAGCGGGCAGTGGCGCTCAGCCGCGCATGGGTTGCGCTCTACAGCAGCGGCGGCGGGTAACGACGGCCTTCGCGCAGTGGGCGGAAGTAATCGTCGTTCGTGTAGAAGGCTGGTGTCTGATCGGTGTGCCAGCCCGGAATGCCCGCCAATGGCAACGGCCGCAGCTCCAGAGGGTCGAGCAGCACCCTGCCCTCGTCGATGGCCTGCGCGACCGCGCCGACGCAGTCCGCATCTTCATCGCCCTGCAGCACGATGCATTTTCCCACCAGCAGCCGGCCCGGCAGCAGCGCCTGTTCCATCAAGGCATGACCAAATACAGCGGCAATGGCGATCCGCCCTGACTGCCAATGGATGGGTTCGAACAACGCGCGCCAATCGTGAGCATCCCAGGCTGCCAGCAATGCCCGGTCGCGCACCCGCACCACCACGCCGGTTTCATCGAACTGGGTCAGCGCGGCCTGCGCGCGGTTGCGCTGTCCGGCGGCCATGCGCTCGATGTGCCGGCATTGCTGCGTGTTGAGTGCGCGCTTGATCGACGGGTAGCGTGCCCAGACCAAGGCATTGAACAGGTCGTGCCAGTTGCCCGCGCGGGTTGCAATGCGCCCGTCGGCAATGCGCGTTTCGTAGTGCAGGCCGTCGGCCAGCAACGCCGCATCCTGTTCAACAAGGCGCTTGCCCGGCAGCGTCAGGCGCGCGTCCAGATCGACCACGCCTGGCCAGTCCGCTGCCGTCAGCAGATCACCGAACGTGGCGATACCGGCAAACAGCGGATGATCGAACGCAGACCGATCCACCGCCGCGCGCAGCGGTGCCACGAATCGGCGGGGGCCGCCATCAGCAGCCTCCGCCCCGGTCACAGCACCTTGAGGTCGAAGGCCGCGCGCGTGGTCGGCGGCAGTGCATCGCCGTAGAGGTCGTGCTCGTCGCTCTCGGTGATTTCCACGTCGACGAACTCACCCACGCGCAGCGCCACCTGGTCGGCGTTCTGGATATGCACCAGGCCGTCGATCTCCGGCGCATCGGCCTTGGAACGAGCCACGGCGATATCGCCTTCGATGGCATCGACCAGGCATTGCTGCACCGTGCCGATCTTGGCTTCCAGCCGCGAGGCCGAAATCTGCGCCTGCTTTTCCATGAAGCGCGCCAGTCGTTCCTGCTTCACTTCTTCCGGCACCGCGTCCGGCAGGTTGTTGGCCGTGGCGCCCTCGACGGGCGAGTAGGCGAATGCACCCACGCGGTCCAGCTGCGCTTCGTCGAGGAAGGACAACAGCTCTTCGAACTCGGCCTCGGTCTCGCCCGGGAAACCGACGATGAAGGTGGAACGCACGGTGATGTCCGGCGCGATGCGGCGCCAGTTCTGCACGCGCTCCAGGGTCTTCTCGACCGCACCGGGACGCTTCATCAGGCGCAGGATGCGCGGGCTGGCGTGCTGGAACGGGATGTCCAGGTACGGCAGGATCCGGTTCTCGGCCATCAGCGGCACCACGTCATCGACGTGCGGATACGGATAGACGTAGTGCATGCGCACCCAGGCATCCAGTTCGGACAAACCTTCGCACAGTGCCTTCAGGCGGGTCTGGTAGGCCTTGTCGCGCCACATCTTCTCGGCGTACTTCACATCCACGCCGTAGGCCGAGGTGTCCTGCGAAACCACCAGCAGTTCGCGCACGCCGCCACGCACCAGGCGCTCGGCTTCGCGCAGCACCTCGTCCACTGGACGCGACACCAGCTTGCCGCGCATCGAGGGGATGATGCAGAAGCTGCAATGGTGGTTGCAGCCCTCGGAAATCTTCAGGTAGGCGTAGTGGCGCGGGGTCAGCTTGATGCCGTAGTCCGGCACCAGATCCACGAACGGGTCGTGCTTGGGCGGCAGCGCGGCGTGCACGGCTTCCATCACGCTCTGGTAATCCTGCGGCCCGGACACCGCCAGCACGTTCGGGTACGCCTCACGGATCTGCTCCGGGCGCTTGCCCAGGCAGCCGGTGACGATCACCTTGCCGTTCTGGTTCATCGCCTCGCCGATGGCATCCAGCGATTCGGTCACCGCCGAATCGATGAAGCCACAGGTGTTGACCACCACCACGTCGGCCGAATCGTAGGACGGGACGATGTCGTAGCCTTCCGACCGCAGCTGGGTGAGGATGCGTTCGGAATCGACGAGGGCCTTCGGGCAGCCAAGGCTGACGAAGCCGACTTTGGGGTTCAGCTGGGACATGGAATCGCGGGACTCTGGGGGCCTGGGCCCCTGCCGGCATGGCAGGGGGACCTGGGGGCCGGGGCCTGAAAGGGCGCCAGTATACCGGGGTTGGGCGGCGGCCTCTGAATCGTGTGAGCCGCCCGATCCCGCACAGCCGCTGACATCGCGCTAACCCGCCCAGCACCGACAATGCACGCCTGTCCCCCTGCAACGAGGTACCCCCCGATGTCCGAATGGATCACCCTGGACACGCATTACGGCCCGGTCCGCGCCTGGCAGGCACTGCCCGAGGGCAAACCCCGCGGCGCACTGGTGGTGGTGCAGGAAATCTTCGGCGCCAACCCGCATATCCGCAACGTGGCCGAACGCTTCGCGGCCGAGGGCTACGCGGTGCTGGCACCGTCATTCTTCGACCTGGTGGACGGCCCCGAGGCCGATCCGGATGCCCTGCCCTATACCCCCGAAGGCGTGAAGGATGGCTTGGAACGGGTCACCGCGCTGGGCATGGAAAAGGCGCTGGAAGTGGTCCGCGCCGCCGCTACCCGGCTGGCCCCGCACGGCAAGGTCGGCACGGTCGGCTACTGCTGGGGCGGCAGCGTCGCGCTGCTGTCGGCGCTGCGCCTGGGCCTGCCCTCGGTGAGCTACTACGGCGCACGCAACGTGCAGTTCCTGGATGAGACGCCGAAGGCCCCGGTGATGTTCCACTTCGGCGCGCAGGACAAGAGCATCCCGCCGGAGGCGATCCAGGCCCACCGCGAGAAGCTGCCGCAGATGGCGACCTTCGTCTATCCGGCCGACCATGCCTTCAACCGCGAGGTCGGACATGCGTATGATCCAGACAGCGCCGCCCTGGCGCTGCAACGCACCCTGGACTTCTTCTCGGAGCATCTTGGATGAGCGATTTCGAACTCGATTCACGCCTGGCCACCGATAGCGTGCTGGTGGCTGAAGGCCCGTTGTCGCAAGTGCGACTGATGAACGACGAACGATTCCCCTGGCTGGTCCTGGTGCCGCGCCTGGCCGGGGTGACCGAGTGGATCGAGCTGGACGGCGAGCAGCAGGACAAGCTGCGCACCGAGCTCAACCGCGCCTGCAAGGCGCTGCACGGTTCCGACGGGGTGGAGAAGATCAACATCGGCGCGCTGGGCAATATCGTGCGCCAGCTGCATTTCCACGTGATCGGCCGCCACGACGGCGATCCGGCGTGGCCGGGACCGGTCTGGGGCAGCGGCCCGGCGCACCGCTATGAACCGGCCGCACTGGACCAGCATGTCGCCTACTGGAAGGAACGGCTAGGATATCCGGCCCATTCCTGAGCCAGTGCCGACCCGATGCGATTCAATATCGTCGCCGCCATCCTGCTGATCCTGATCGGCCTGTTCATGCTGGCCAGCAATCTGGGCTGGACCAACCTGAACCTGTCGCGCCTGCTGCTGACCTGGTGGCCGCTCGGCCTGGTGGCCGTGGGCATCGCGATCCTGTTCGGTCGCGGCAAATAAGCAAAGGCGGCGCAAGCGCCGCCTTCGTGATCACGCAGAACGCCGGGCATCGCCCGGCGCCCCCTTCAGGTGCGCGGCAGAGTCACGCCGGTCTGGCCCTGGTACTTGCCGCCACGGTCCTTGTACGAGGTCTCGCACACTTCATCGGACTGGAAGAACAGCATCTGCGCCACGCCTTCGTTGGCGTAGATGCGCGCCGGCAGCGGCGTGGTGTTGCTGAATTCCAGGGTCACATGGCCTTCCCACTCCGGCTCCAGCGGGGTCACGTTGACGATGATGCCGCAGCGCGCATAGGTGCTCTTGCCCAGGCACACCACCAGGGTGTCGCGCGGAATGCGGAAATATTCGACCGTGCGCGCCAGCGCGAAGCTGTTCGGCGGAATGATGCACTCGTCACCGACGATATCGACGAAGCTGCCCGGATCGAAATGCTTGGGGTCCACGATCGTCGAGTTGATGTTGGTGAACACCTTGAACTCGCGCGAGCAGCGCACGTCATAGCCGTAGCTGGAGGTGCCGTAGCTGACGATGCGCTCGCCGTTGACCTGCTTGACCTGCCCGGCCTCGTACGGCTCGATCATGCCGTGCTGTTCGGACATCTGGCGGATCCAACGGTCACTCTTGATGCTCATGCTCTGTCCTGGGTGCAAGGGGGCGCGAGGATTCTAGCAGGGGGCCGGGCGTCGCCGCCGCAGCCCCGCCAGCGGGCCCTTACAGCAGCGAGGACAGGATCGGGATCGAGGCGCGCGGGCGCTTGCCCACCTCCTCGACCAGACGCTGGGCAGCGCGATGGTAGGCCTGGGCCGCGGCCGAATCCGGCTGCGCGGCGGTGATCGGGGTACCGGCGTCACCCTGCTCGCGGATGCCGATCTGCAGCGGCAGCGACCCCAGCAGCGGTACCCCGTACTGCGCCGCCATGCGCTCGCCACCACCCTCGCCGAACAGGTGCTCCACGTGCCCGCAGTTGCTGCAGGTATGCACGGCCATGTTCTCGACCACGCCCAGCACCGGCACTTCGACCTTCTCGAACATCTTCAGCGCCTTCTTCGCGTCCAGCGTAGCGATGTCCTGCGGCGTGGTGACGATCACCGCGCCGGCCAGCGGGATCTTCTGCACCAGGGTCAGCTGGATGTCGCCGGTACCCGGCGGCAGGTCGATCAGCAGGTAGTCCAGGTCATCCCACAGCGTGTCTTCGAACAGCTGGGTCAGCGCCGCCGTCGCGCGCGGTGCACGCATGATCAGCGGTGTCTCGTCCTCGACCAGATAACCGATCGACATGGTGTCCACGCCGAACGCACGCATCGGCTCGATGCTCTTGTTGTCCGGGCTCTCCGGGCGGCCGGACAGACCCAGCATCGCCGGCACGCTGGGGCCGTAGATGTCCGCATCAAGCACGCCGACGCGCGCACCCAGCTGCTGCAGGGCAACGGCGAGGTTGACCGCCGTGGTCGACTTGCCCACCCCACCCTTTCCCGAGCCCACCGCGATCACGTTGCGGATGCGCGCATGCGGCGCCAGTCCCTTCTGCACCTGGCTGGCATGCGGACGACGGGAAGAACTGTTCACTGCGGACTCCGGGGTGAATCGATAAGAAGAACCCAACATCATACAAGCTGGACGTACGCTGACTGAAATTCAGGATTGCTACAGATTCGTGCACAGATTGTTAAGTTCATGTTACGTTCGCTAAGCACTGGTTTTGGGCTGCGTCGCTGGTTCTACAGCACGCACGATGGCGCATGCGCAGTGCCGTACTCGTATTTGCTCTCTGAACGGAACTACATGAAAGACCTTCGCAATTCCGCACGTCGCAACACCCTCGCTGTCGCCTTGATCTCCGCCCTGGTTGCCGCCTCGCCGGCAATGGCCCAAGACAAGGCCACCAACCTGGACAAGATCACCGTCACCGGCTCGCTGATCCCGCAGACCCAGGTTGAAACCCAGACCCCGGTCATGACCATCAGCGCTGAAGCCATCCAGTCGCGCGGCTTCAACAGCGTCGCCGAAGTGCTGCAGCAGTCCTCGCTGACCACCGGCGGCATCCAGGGCGGCCAGACCTCCGCTTCGTTCACCCAGGGCGCTGAAGCCGCTGGCATGTTCGGCCTGAATCCGGGTTACACCAAGTACCTGATCAACGGCCGCCCGATGATGTCCTACCCGGCGCTGTACAACGGTGGCGACGCGTTCAACAACATCAGCGGCATTCCGATCGACATCGTCGAGCGCATCGAAGTCCTGCCGGGCGGCCAGTCCTCCCTGTACGGTTCGGATGCGATCGCCGGCGTGGTCAACATCATCCTGAAGGACCACATGGAAGGCGGCAGCCTGTCCGTGCGTGGCGGCACCTCCACCGAAGGCGGCGGCAACAGCTTCCGCATCAGCGGCGCACACGGCTTCTCGGCGCTGGACGATCGATTCAATGCACTGGTCAACGTGCAGATCGAAAGCAGCAACCCGATCTGGGGCTACCAGCGTGATCTGACCAAGCAGAACAACACCCACGGTTACACCGCGCAGCTGCCGTCGAACGACTTCGCCGTCATCGACGCCAAGACCAACGCGCTGTACATGATGGACCCGAGCAACTGCGCCAACGTTGCCGGCCAGTTCGATGGCACCACCGTGCTGGCCAACCGTCCGACCGGCCAGTCCTGCGGTTCGGTGTTCGGCGCCGGCTACAAGACCCTGAAGAACGGCAAGGACAGCGGCCAGTTCTACTCGTCGATGACCTTCGACGTGAACGACAACTTCCAGCTGTTCGCCGACGTGCTCTACAGCAAGGAAAAGACCGAATACACCTCGGGCTCGAACTACCTGTGGTGGGGCACCAAGAGCGGCATGGGCGGCTTCTACGACCAGGCGTCGGGCAAGCTGGTCAACCTGCAGCGCGCGTTCGCTCCGGAAGACATCGGCGGCGAAGGCTACAAGGGCATCCTGAACAACGACAAGAGCCGTGCCTACCAGGTCACCCTGGGCGGCAAGGGCGCGGTCGGCAACTGGGACTACAGCCTGAGTTTCACCCGTGGCGAATACCGCCTGGATGAAAGCAAGTTCCAGCGCTTCGGCAATGCCATCAACAGCTACTTCGCCGACAAGGTGCTGGGCCCGCAGCTGGGCACCAAGGATGGCTTCGGCATCTACAACACCAACTGGGGCGCGTTCTACTCGCCGATCGCGCCGGAAGACTTCGCTGGCTTCACCGGCTACACCACCAACCATGCCCGCACCTGGCAGAACCTGGCACGCGCGCAGGTCACCAATGGCTCGCTGTTCTCGCTTCCGGGCGGTGACGCCGGCCTGGCCGTGGTCGTCGAAGGCGGCAGCGAAGGTTGGGACTACAGCCCCGACCAGCGCCTGCTGGACGGCGACGTGTGGGGCTCGTCGGCTGTTGCCGGCAACGGCCATCGCAGCAACTACGCGGTGACCAGCGAGCTGCGCATGCCGCTGCTGGAGTCGCTGACGGTGACCGCTTCCGGTCGCTATGACGCCTTCAAGATCGCCGACAACACCGTCGACAAGGCCACCTACAGCGTGGGTGTCGAGTTCCGTCCGATCGAAAGCCTGCTGTTCCGCGGCAAGTACGGCACCGCCTTCCGCGCACCGACCCTGCCCGACGCGTTCCAGGGCCGCAGCGGCTACTACGCTGCCAACTCGACCGACTACTACCGTTGCGGCGAGCTGGGCTACGTGCCGGGCAACACCGACGCCTGCCGCTACGCGGACAGCGTCTCGGTCTACTCCGAGCGTGCCGGCAACCCGGACCTGGAGCCGATCACCGCCGACGTCTGGAATGCGGGCATCGTCTGGGCGCCGATGGCGAACCTGTCGATCTCGGCCGACTACTACAACTGGAAGATCGAGAACGAAGTCGATACGGCCAGCACCGACCAGCTGCTGCTGGCCGAGTACTACTGCCGCAACGGCCTGCCGAACGGTTCCTCGGCTACCTGCCAGAACGTGGCTGACTGGGTCACCCGTGATTCGGCCGGCAACCTGAGCTCGCTGTACACCCCGAAGATGAACGTGGCCCGCCAGAACCTGCAGGCCGTGACCGTCGGCTTCAAGTACCTGCAGGACATCGGCCGCTTCGGTTCGCTGCAGTTCTCGGGCAACTACACCAACATGCTCAAGCGTGAAGTGCAGGCGCAGCCGGGCGAGGACTTCCAGGACCTGCTGGGCAACCCGAAGTCGATGTGGAACTACGACAGCTTCGCCAAGGTCCGTTCCGACGCGTCGGTGGCCTGGTCGCTGGACAAGTGGACCACCACGCTGTACGCCAACTACATCGGCCACACCCCGAACTACCTGGCAGGCCTGAACGGCTACGAGTACACCCACACCGCGTCGGGCTACAAGGCAGGCAAGTGGGCGTCGTACACCACCTACAACCTGAGCGTGAACTACCGCGTGCAGGATGACCTGACCCTGTCGCTGATGGTCAACAACGTGTTCAACAAGATGCCCGAGCAGCAGGCCCACAGCTACCAGGGTACTTCCGGCACGCCGTTCAACAACTACCTGTACAACGTCTACGGCCGCACCGTGTACGTGCAGGCCAAGTACGACTTCGGCAAGTAATCCCGTCGTTTTCCGGGTTTGATTCCGGACCAGGCCCCGCTTCGGCGGGGCCTTTTTTTTGGGGCGACGCATGTGCATCGATCAGCGCATGAATATCCCGATTGTTAACCCATCAACCATTTACGCATTATTCATTAAGCCACAATCGGCAAATTCGTACCGATATCGCAATATATTGTTTTTAAAGATTTTTTTATTAACTCGCAACGAGCCATTGCGAGAGCGCGACAAGTCCGCGAAAAACAAGTTAAGCGTGTGTTACGTTCGAAAAACGCCGCCCTTCTGTGTCTGCAGGCTGCTGAACAATCCATGAGTTCCCAGGAAAGGGAAAACGCGTTTCTCACGACCACACGGAGTACCGCATGTCTCGCAATGGCTTTCCGCGTCACCCGCTCACCCGCGCCGTCCTCAGCGGCCTGATCCTGGCCAGCAGCAGCGCAATCGCGCTCGCCCAGGACAACACGCCCACCGATCTCGGACGCGTGACCGTCACCGGCTCACTGATCCCGCAGACGCAGATCGAGAACCACACGCCGGTCCTGACCGTCACCGCCGAGGACATCCAGACCCGCGGCTTCACCAGCGTGGCCGAGGTGCTGCAGCAGAACTCGCTGACCACCGGCGGCCTGCAGGGCGGCCAGACCTCGGCTTCGTTCACCCAGGGCGCTGAAGCCTCGGGCATGTTCGGCCTCAGCCCGAGCTACACCAAGTACCTGATCAATGGACGGCCGATGCTGTCCTACCCTGCCCTCTACAACGGCAGCGACACCTTCAACAACCTCAGCGGCATCCCGATCGACATCGTCGAGCGCATCGAGATCCTGCCCGGTGGCCAGTCGTCGCTGTACGGCTCGGACGCGATCGCCGGTGTGGTCAACATCATCCTCAAGGACCGCATGGACGGCGGCGTGCTGAACGTGCGCGGCGGCGGTCACACCGAGGGCGGCGGCAACGATTTCCGCGTCAGTGGCGCGCATGGCTTCAACGCCTTCGATGACCGCTTCCACGCGCTGGTCAACGTGCAGTACGAGAAGAGCAGCCCGATCTGGGGCTATCAGCGTGATTTGACCAAGCAGAACAACACCCAGGGCTATACGCCGCAGGTGCCGACCAACGACTTCCTGGTCTACCTGCCGGGCCAGCAGAACGCTTACGTGATGATGGACCCGACCCGCTGCGCCAACGTAGCCGGCCAGTTCGGCGGCACCACCGTACTGGGCACGCGAGCCACCGGTGAATCCTGTGGTTCGCCCTTCAGTGCCGGCTACAAGACCCTGAAGAACGGCAAGGAAAGCAGCCAGATCTATTCGTCGATGTCCTTCGACGTCAACGACAACTTCCAGCTGTTCGCCGATGCGCTGTACAGCCTGGAAGAGGTGCAGTACAACGCCGGTTCGGGCTATGCCTTCTGGGGCAGCGATGTCGGCTTCGGTGCGTTCGTCGACCAGGCCAGTGGCGAATACATGAACCTGCAGCGCGCGTTCGCGCCAGAGGACATCAGCGCCGCCGGCTACCGCGACATCATGAGCACCGATCGCAACAAGGCCTACCAGGTCACCCTCGGTGGTCGTGGCAACGTCGGCAACTGGGATTACAGCGCCAGCTTCAGCCGCGGCGAGTACAAGCTGACCGAGCGCAGCTTCGCGCGCTGGGCCAACGAGATCGACAGCTACTTCGAAGACCGCGTGCTGGGTCCGGTACTGGGCGTCAGCGACGACGGCTACAACATCTACAACCCGAACTGGGGCGCGTTCTATTCGCCGCTGCCGGCAGGTGATTTCCAGACCTTCACCGGCTTCACCTACAACAAGAGCCGCACCTGGCAGAACCTGGGCCGCGCGCAGATCACCAACGGTTCGCTGTTCAAGCTGCCCGGTGGCGATGCGGGCTTGGCCGTGGTCGCCGAAGCCGGCAGCGAAGGCTGGTCGTATACGCCGGACCAGCGCCTGCTCGATGGCAGCGTGTGGGGCACCACCTCGGTCGCCGGCGCCGGCCATCGCAGCAACTACGCGCTGACCAGCGAGCTGCGCATGCCGCTGCTGGAGTCGCTGACCGTGACCGCCTCGGGCCGCTACGACGCATTCAAGATCGCCGACAAGACCGTCGACAAGTCGACGTACAGCATCGGTGTGGAATTCCGTCCCATTGAAAGCCTGCTGTTCCGCGGCAAGTACGGCACTGCCTTCCGCGCGCCCAGCCTGTCCGACGCGTTCCAGGGCCGCAGCGGCTACTACGCCAACAGTTCGGTCGACTACTACCGCTGTGGCCAGCTTGGCTTCAACCCCAGCGACACCGTCGGGTGCCCGTACGCCAACGAGTCGGTGTTCGGCGAACAGTCCGGCAACCCCGATCTGGAAGCGATCACCGCCGACGTCTGGAACGCAGGCATCGTGTGGGCCCCCATCAACAACCTGTCGGTGTCGGTGGACTACTACAACTGGAAGATCAAGAACGAGGTCAACACCCTCAGTTCCGACCAGTTGCTGCTGGCCGAGTACTACTGCCGCAACGGCCAGACCAACAACACCTCGGCCAGCTGCCAGAACGTGAGCGACTGGATCACCCGTGACGGCACCGGCAAGCTGGAGCAGATCTACACGCCGAAGATGAACATCGCCAGCCAGAACCTGCAGGCGGTGACGGCCAGCTTCAAGTACGTGCAGGACATCGGCCGCTTCGGTGCGCTGCAGTTCTCCAGCAACTACACCAACATGATCAAGCGCGAACTGCAGCCGCAGCCGGGCGACGATTACCTGGACCTGCTGCGTGACCCGTACGCGATGTGGAACTACGACCAGTACGCCAAGGTGCGCGCAGATGGCGCGGTGGGCTGGGCGAAGGACAAGTGGACCACCACCCTGTACTTCAACTACATCGGCAAGACACCCAACCGCATGGCGTACCTGGGCAAGGGCTACGACTACGTGCATCCGTCTGGGTACGAGGCCGGCAAGTGGGGCTCGTACACCACCTACAACCTGAGCGTGAACTACCAGGCGATGGACAACCTGACCCTGTCGATGATGGTCAACAACGTGTTCAACAAGATGCCCGACGGCCAGGCCCACAGCTACGCCGGCAACATCGGTGCGCCGTACAACAGCAACATCTACAACCCGTACGGCCGTGCGGTCTACGTGCAGGCCAAGTACGAGTTCGGCAAGAAGTAAGCGCCGGTCCCTGCACTTCAGGAGACCCCGCTTCGGCGGGGTCTCTTCGTTTGTGATGTCACCGGACCGTGCCCCCCTTCAGGCCGAGTTGACGGAACCTTGGGCTTCGTTCATCTTCAGGTCATGTTGCCGTGCCTCGCCACAAGGAACCTCTGATGATGCAACCCCGCTACAAGACCGCCCGCTTGGGTACCGCCGCCACGCTGCTGCTGGGACTGTGCATCGGCAACGCCGCTGCCGCGCCGCTGCCCGCAGAGGATTTCGCCAGGATTCCCGCACTGCAGTCGGTCACGATGAGTGCCGACGGCAAGCAACTGGTCGCCATCATCGCCGCCCCCGGCAGCAACAATGCCGATACCGCGCTGGCCAACTGGAACCTGGACAACCTCGCCGCCGGCCCGGTGGCCATCACCCCGTCCGGCGATCGAATGAAGTTCATCGCTGCCAGCGCCCTCAAGGCCGGGCGCAACCTGGTCATCAGCCGCCAGGAGTGGACCGGAAAGCTGGGCGGCTGCGGCGAAGGCAACAGTACCGGCGCCACCAAGACCTTCCTGACCAAGGCCTACCTGACCGACGCCAGCCAGGCCAAGTTCGACGAGGCCTTTGCCAGCAACACGCGATCGCTTGGAGTCAGTGCCGATACCCTGCGTTGCCTGGAACTGGCCGGCACCGCTTCTCTGGTGCACCTGCTGCCGCTGGATCCGGACCGGGTCATCATCAACCAGCTCAATGAAGCCACCCTGCAGGCCAACTACTACCGCTTCAACCTACGCACCGGCCAGACCGAACTGCTGTTCAAGGGCAGCTCGCGCACAACCCCGGGCCTGTTCCATCCGCGCACCGGCGAAGTGGTGACCCAGACCCAGATCGAATCCAGCGGCTCGGACGATTTCGAACAGCGCGTGCTGATCAAGAACAGCGCCGGCCAGTTCGAGGTACATGCGCCGCTGACCACCAAGCTGAGCGAACGCTTCACGGTGGACGTGGTCGGCATCGACGATGACAGCGGCAAACTGTACGTGCTGACCGACCAGTTTTCCGATCTGGTGCAGGCCCGCCTTTACGATCCGGTCAAGAAGGAGTTCGACAAGGAGCCACTGGCCGCCCACCCAACCTTCTCCATCAGCTCGCTGATCCTCGGCACCCGCAAGAGCAACTTCAACCAGGTGCTGGGCTTCTACATCGATGGACCGCAGCGCCAGGCGATCTACGTCGACCCGCAGATGAAAGGGCTGCAGGAAGGGCTGCAGAAGGCCTATCCGGGCCTGACCGTCTACATCACCGGCTACAACGACGACCTCTCGCGGGTGCTGTTCACCACCGAAAGCAACCGCAACCCGAAGAGCTATTACATCCTGGCCGACCGCAAGGACGTGATGCCGCTGGGCAACGAACGCCCGTGGGTGGACAGCAAGCAGATCGGCGAACAGCGCTGGGTGACCTACACCGCCCGCGATGGCCAGCAGATCCCTGCAATCCTCGACCTGCCGGCAGGCTGGAAGCAGGGCGACGGCCCACTGCCGGCACTGGTGCACCCGCACGGCGGGCCGTGGGCGCGTGACTACACGGGCTGGGACGTGTCCGGCTGGGTACCCTTCTTCACCTCGCGCGGCTATGCCGTGCTGCGACCGCAGTATCGCGGCAGCTCCGGCCTGGGCCGCAAGCTGTGGCTGGCCGGCGATGGCGAGTGGGGCCAGAAGATGCAGGATGACAAGGACGATGGTGCTGCCTGGCTGGTGTCGCAAGGCATCGCGGCGAAGGATCGCATCGCGATCTTCGGCTACTCCTACGGCGGCTTTGCCGCGGCGGCAGCCACCGTACGCAGCCCATCGCCGTACCAGTGCGCCATCGCCGGTGCACCGGTCACCGACCTGGGCCGGCTGGGCACGTCCTGGAGCCAGAACCGCCTGCAGCGCATCCTGCAGGGCCGCACGGTGAAGGGCATGGACCCGATGCAGAACACGGCCAAGGCCACCATCCCGCTGCTGACCTTCGTCGGCGACCGCGATGTACGCACGCCGGCGTTCCATGCCCGCAATTTCTACTCCGCCGTGCAGGGCAAGGTGCCGGCCAGGTTCGAACTGATCCCGGACATGCCGCACAGCATGCCGTGGTACCCGCGCCACTTCCAGACGACCCTCACCCTGATGGCCGACTACCTGGCAAAGGACTGCGGGCCGGGCGGCCTGTAACCCCAGCAGAGGGGCCCGATCAACAACCCTGCCGGCTTAACCGACGGGGTTTTTTAATGCCCGGATTCATGAATTCCCCCTTAGCAACAACAAGTTACGACACCTATCCATTCATGTTGCATTTACTTTACGCCACACATACACTCCATTAACCGAAGCATAACAAGTGGGGATCACACCGAAATGCGCAACGCCAACCGCCATAACAAGCCAAGCCGCGTACCACTGACTCTCGCTGTGCTGGCCTGCCTCCAGGTCGCACCGGCACTGGCCCAGGAGACCACCCAGCAGGAAGCAAAGGCGTCAAGCACTTCTTCCTCCACCCAGCGTGCGACGGACCTTGACAAGGTCACCGTCACCGGCTCGTTGATCCGCCGCGCGGACTACGAAACCACCTCGCCGGTGTTCACCATCAACGCCGAGACCAACGCCAAGCAGGGCCAGGTCAACGTCGCTGAGTTCCTGCAGAAGTCGGCCATCGGTTCGGCGGAAACGCAGATCACGCACCAGTTCGGCGGCTTCGTCGTCGACGGCGGCACCGGCGTGCAGACCGTGTCGCTGCGCGGCCTGGGCGCCAACCGCACCCTGGTGCTGCTGGACGGCCAGCGTCCGGGCCCGGCCGGCACCCGTGGTGCCGTGGGCGCCTTCGACCTGAACGTCATTCCCACCGCCATCCTGCAGCGCGCCGAGATCGTGAAGGACGGCTCGTCCTCCATCTACGGCTCCGATGCCGTGGCCGGCGTGGTCAACCTGATCACCAAGAAGAACATCGAGCGTCCGGAACTGACCGTCACCGGCCGCGTGCCGACCGAGGGCGGCGGTGAAGTGTTCTCGGCGTCGCTGGCCAATGGCTGGAACTTCGAGAAGGGCAGCGTCGTCGCAGCCGTCGAGTGGTACAAGCACTATGAGCTGACCCGCGGCGATCGTGACTATTTGAATTGCGGCAACGACCTGATCAAGGACGCGGACGGCAACCGGATCGACCGCGAAGATCGCTCGATCAACGCCGGCACCCCGCTGGCCGGCTGCAACAACATGCTGCACAACGTGGTCGACATCGGCAGCACGCGCTATGTGCCGTCAGGTGATGGCACCACTGTCGGCCCGCTGCCGGGCTACCGCCCGCGCAAGACCCAGACCTACGCGCGTGGTCAGGCCTTCTACGATGAGCCGTTGAACTTTGCCCGCTGGGGCGAGGGCCAGATCATCAACCAGCAGGAACGCAAAACCGTCTACCTGGCAACCGATTTCGGCTTCGATTCGGTGAACTGGAAGACGCAGTTCCTGTTCAACCGCCGCGAAACCGAAACGTTCTCCTGGCGCCAGTTCTTCCCGTATGCATATCTGCCGGGCACCCGCACCGAAGCCAACCCGGTGATGCTGTTCAAGTCACAGCAGGATGTGACGGTCGACTACTTCTATGCCTCCACCAAGCTTGATGGCCTGTTCAAGGGCACCGACACCTGGGCATGGGAAGTCAACGCGAACTTCAGCCACTCCAAGGGCAAGTACGGCAATCTGGCCATCCAGGCCTCCAAGAGTGGCGACCTCGATTACACCGATGCGCCTCCGGCAGTGAACTACTTCGATCCGGACTACCTCAGCGGCCGCAAGGTCGATGAACTGGTCGAGAAGCTGGGCGTCTGGGACTGGGGCAAGACCATCTACAAGCAGGCCACCATCAACGCAATCGTCAGCGGCGACCTGTTCGAACTGCCGGCGGGCGCGGTGGGTGTTGCTGCCGGCCTGGAATACCGCTACTACTCGATCAACGACCAACCCGGCGAACTGTCGCGCGCCGGCGACATCTGGGGCTCGTCCTCGGCTGATGTGACCAAGGGCAACGACAAGGTCAAGGAAGCCTTCGTCGAGCTGGATGTGCCGCTGCTGAAGGGCCTGCCGGCGATTGAATCGCTGAGCCTGAACGCCTCGGGCCGCGTGTTCAAGTACGACACGGTCTCCGGTTCGGACAACGTCTGGAAGGTCGGCGTGAACTGGCAGGTCATCCCGTCGGTGCGTCTGCGTGGCTCGATCGGCACTTCCTACCGCGCTCCGGGCCTGTACGAGCTGTATCTGGGCAACCAGACCGGCTTCTTCTCGCAGGCGAACGATCCGTGCGTTCGCTGGGGTGAAAGCTCCAACAGCGCCTACCAGACCAACTGCGCAGCAGCTGGAATTCCCGCCGACTACGCGGGCGGCGGCTCCAGCGGTACGGTGTACGCCACCGGCGGTGGCAGCGGTCTAATCCCCGAAACCTCGCGTGCGAAGACTGCAGGCATCGTGTTCACTCCGACCTTTGCCAACCTCAGCGTGGCCATCGACTACTTCGACTATGAAGTGAAGGATGAAATCGCACAGCTGGGCAGCACCAACATCATGCGCGGTTGCTACGGCGGCACGGTGTACCCGAACAGCTACTGCGACCTGCTTACCCGCAACCCGGCTACGGGCAACCAGCCGTACGCGGTGACCGAGATCCAGAACAAGTACATCAACATCAACAAGCAGCGCACCCGTGGTTATGACCTGACCGCCAACTTCGATCACGACTTCTCGTTCGGCAAGTTCTCGGCCGAGACGCAGGTCACCTACACGATCGAAGACACCCAGGAAGTGTTCTCCAGCGCAGCTGCAAGCGGCCTGGAGTCGTCGGAACTGCTGGGCGACATCGGCCGTCCCAAGGTCGTGGGCAACCTGGCACTGAGCCTGACCCGTGGCGACTGGTCGTTCAACTGGCTGACCACCTATATCCACAAGACCGAAGACATCGATCTGGATCCGGTGTACACCTACCAGGGCCGTCCGAACTCCTACCGTGACATCGTGGCCGATTCGCGCACGTACCACACCGCGTCGGTCAGCTATGCGCAGGAAGATTGGGAAATCCTGGTGGGCGTCAGCAACATCTTCGACAAGACCCCGCCGCTGATCTCCACTGGAGTGAGCGATGCGCGCTACGGCAACATCCCCGCATTCGCCACCCAGTACGACCTTTACGGCCGCACTCCGTTCGTGCGTCTGAAGTACAAGTTCTGATCCCAGCAGCAACTGCAGTACCCCGGAAAGGGCGGCGCAAGCCGCCCTTTCCTTTTGCAGGGCCTGCCTCCCCCTGCTGCCTCTGTCACAGGCCCGACAGACGCCGGGACTGGCAATGGCCGCCAGACGGGATCAAGGGAGAACAGGAAGCCAGCCTGCACCGTGCGGCCCGGAGCCCCGTCCAGGCGTGAGGCCCTGCCCAGCGAACCGCCAATTTGCGCAAAGCAACACTTAACACCCCATTCATATATTGAATCGAAAACAGGATCTTTTCATCACAACTGAGACTAAGGCACTGTAATTGTTGCAATTTGGTGATCTAAAAAGCCTTATTCCGCAAAGAAATGTGACGGAACCATGCTTTTTCCGTTAAGCCCATGTTAGGTTCAATGAACGTCAGGACGACACATGAACATTCACATAACATACACACGGAGGTGGTCGATCTCTTTCCACTAGGGGGATTCACCTGATGACGCACCACCGCACGCCCGGTCGCCACCCGCTGACCAACGCTCTGCTCGCCGGCCTGATGATGGCCGCCGCGGCCCCGGCCCTGGCCCAGGAGGCCAGCTCCGGCAGCAACCCGATCGACCTGGACCGCGTCAGCGTGACCGGCTCGCGCATCGCGCGTACCGGCTTCGTGACCCCCTCGCCGGTCACCGCCATTACCGCCGAAGAAATCCGCGCCACCGGCGCCAACAACATCGGCGACCTGATGGCGCGCCTGCCGGCGCTGAGCCCGACCTACACGCTGGGCAATTCCACCCGCTTCATCGGCACCGCCGGCGTGGGCCTGATGGACCTGCGCGGCATGGGCACCTCGCGTACGCTGGTGCTGGTCAATGGTCGCCGCCATGTCGGCGCGACCTCCGGCTCCTCGGCGGTGGACGTCAACACGATCCCGGTCGAGTGGATCGAACGCGTTGAAGTCATCACCGGTGGTGCCTCGGCCGTGTATGGCGCCGATGCCGTGGCCGGCGTCGTCAACTTCATCATGAAGAAGTCGTTCGACGGTGCCGAAGTGCGCGCCCAGACCGGCATGGCCAGTGAGGGCGGCTTCAACCGCTCCTTCATCAGCGCCTCGGCCGGTACCGACTTCGCCAATGGCCGCGGCAGCGCGGCGATCGCACTGGAATACAGCAAGCAGGACCGCTTTGTCCGCAGCGACCGCGCGATCGGCAACGAATTCCTGGTGTCGGTGCCGAACCCGAACTACGACCCGACCAAGCCCTCCAACGAAAGCAATCCGCAGACGGTGCTGAGCGGCCCCGGCGGCAACCACTCGATCTCCTTCGGCGGCACCTTCACGCTGGGTGCGTTCTCGCCCAACAACAAGGCGACCTGGGGCAACCGCTACCAGTTCAATCCGGACGGCACCTACCGCCCGCAGCGCTATGACGGCGTGATGCCGAGCACCACCAGCTGCGTCAACTGCGACTTCGCCGACCTCAATTCGGTGGCCGATCTGCAGCCCGGCTTCGACCGCAAGAGCGTCAATGCGGTCGTCAACTTCGACCTGACCGACAACCATCGCCTGTACTTCGAAGGCAAGTACACCGAGACCGTCTCGGACTTCCTGGCCCAGCCGTCGTTCGACCAGACCCTGCGCATCCAGCGCGACAACGCCTACGTTTCGCCGCAGCTGCGCGCGCTGATGGCCGCCAACGGCGCCAGCCAGTTGACCCTGAGCCGCTTCAACGTCGATGCCGGCCAGCGTGGCGAGCACGTGGAGCGCAACACCCAGCGCTTCGTGCTCGGCGTCGAGGGCAACCTGACCGAGAACTGGACCTACGACGTGTACGGCAACTGGGGCCAGAGCGAAGTCAAGCGCTGGAACCTCAACAACCGCATCAACGAGCGTTGGCAGGCCGGCCTGGACACCGTGGTCGATCCGTCCACCGGCCAGATCGTCTGCCGCACCACGCTGAACCCGAACGCGACCAACCCCAACAACGGCAACCGCGTGTACTCGCAGTTCGCCCGCGAAGGCTGCGTGCCGTTCTCGGTGTTCGGCAATGGCGCGGTGACCCAGGCGGCACGCGACTGGATGAACGTCGATTCGTTCAACTATTCGCGCCTGCAGCAGTCGGTGTTCAGCGCCTCGCTGGCCAACGCCTCGCTGTTCAGCCTGCCGGCCGGCGACGTCGGCGTGGCCGGTGGCGTGGAATACCGCCGCGAGAAGAGCCGTGAAATCACCGATCCGTTGGCAGCGCAGGGCCTGACCTTCCTCAACGCGATCCCCAACCGCATGGGCAAGTACGACGTGCGCGAAGCGTTCGTCGAAGCCACCGTGCCGTTGCTGGCCGACATCCCGGGCATCTACAACCTGACCATGGACGCTGCCGGTCGCTGGTCCGATTACAGCAGCATCGGCAAGACCACCACCTGGAAGGTCGGCCTGGACTGGACCATCATCCCGTCCCTGCGTGCCCGCGGCACCCTGTCGCAGGCGGTGCGTGCGCCGAGCATCGGCGAACTGTACAACCCGCAGAGCGAGAACTTCGCCACCGTCAACGATCCCTGCAACTACCTGGCTACCAATTCCAACCGCCCCAATACGGCAGCTGATCCGGCCCTGCGCCAGGCCAACTGCTCGGCGCTGGGCGTGCCAGTGGGCTGGGTCGATACCTACACTGCAACCCGCCCGGGTGTCAGCGGCGGCAACCCGAACCTGAAGCCGGAGCGCGCACGCAGCTTCACCTATGGCCTGGTCTGGCAGCCCGACTTCCTGCAGGGCTTCGGCATGTCCGTGGACTACTGGTGGATCAGCCTGAAGGACGCCATCGGTGCCGTCTCGGCGCAGACCAACGCCACGCGTTGCGTGGACTCGCCGGGAGGCATCAACAACAGCTTCTGCGGCTTCATCGAGCGCGCACCGGCCGGTGGCAAGACCGATGCGGGCGGTCGTACCTTCCCGGAACATTCGATCAGCCGTTGGGTTGCGCTGAACGAAAACCTGGCACGCTCGCGTCGCGTCGGCGTCGACCTGGAGATGGACTACCGGTTCAAGCTGGCCGAGGGTGACACGGTGATCCGCCTGGTCGGTACCCGCCTGCTGCAGTCGCGTGAATGGGCCTTCCAGGACTTCCCGAACGAGTACGACGAGAACGTCACCTGGGTGACCGACCCGCGCTGGCGCGGTTCGCTGCAGACCAAGTACTCGCTGGGTCAGTGGCGTGCGTCGTGGGACCTGAACTACGTGAGCAGCAACCTGCGCGTGCAGCCGAAGAGCTACCAGGCCAACCCGGGCCAGACCAGCCCGATCCGCAACGGCTCGTACGTCTACCACAACTTCCAGTTCGGCTACCGCTTCCCGGGCGACAAGATCGACGTCTACCTGGGCGTGGACAACGCCTTCGACAAGGATCCGCCGGTGAACTACTTCGGCTCCGACGTCGGTTCGGCGATGTACGACAACATCGGCCGCTACATGTACATGGGCGCTACCTACAAGTTCTGATCCAGCAACACATGCAGTACCCCGACAGACCCGGCTTTTGCCGGGTCTGTCTTTTTCCGGTACCGGCAAGGCCCTTGCGCCCGGCCATGACCTTCGACACCCTTGCAGTGTGGGCCGGCGGCGTATCGTTCGGCCCACGGCCGTTCCCCCGGCCCTTCCCTGACTCACTCGGCCTGGAGGCCATTCAAGTGACCCGTACTCCCAAGATCGTGCTGCTGACCCTGGCCGTTTCGGCCGCGCTGGTCGGCTGCGGCAAGAACGAAACCCCGGCAAAGGATGCCACCGCCTCCACGCCGGCCGCGGCCGACGCCGCCACCACCTACAAGCTCGACGAGAGCAAGCTGCCGGCCTACAACGCCTTCCAGGCCAGCGATCTGGACAGCAACCTGGACGCCTGCACCGCCTTCGGCGACTACGTCAACGGCAAGTGGCTGGCCGCCAACGAGATTCCGGGCGACCGCACCAGCTGGGGCGCCTTCACCATCCTCGACGAGCGCTCGGTGGCCGTGCAGCACCAGCTGGCCGAGCAGGTCGCGCAGGTCAAGAACCCGGCCGGCATCGAGAAGATCGTCGGCGACCTGTGGGCCACCGGCATGGACGAAGCCAAGGTCAACGCGCAGGGCATCGAGCCGCTGAAGGCCGACCTGGCTGCGATCGATGGCCTGCAGGACAAGGCCGCCATCGCCAACTACCTGCGCAGCAGCGCCGCCAAGGGCGAGAACGTGCTGTTCGGCTTCGGCGCCGAAGCCGATTTCAAGAACTCGGCCGTGAACATGGCTTACGCCAGCCAGGGCGGCCTGGGCCTGCCGGACAAGACCTTCTATACCGACGCGTCCAAGGCCGACAAGCTGAAGGCCTACCAGGCCCACGTGGCCAAGGTGCTGGAGCTGTCCGGCGTGGCCGCTGCCGATGCCGCCAAGCAGGCTGAAGAAGTCGTCAAGTTCGAGACCCGCCTGGCCAAGGCATCCAAGTCCAGCGTCGAGCTGTCGCGCGATGTCTCGCTGTACTACCACCCGGTCAGCCTGGCCGAGGCCGATGCGCTGACCCCGAACTTCAGCTGGACCGAGTTCTTCAAGTCGCAGAACGTGGCCGCGCCGGAGAAGTTCTCGCTGGCCATCCCGGCCTTCCACCAGGAAGTGAGCAAGGCGCTGGGCGACACCGATCCGTCGGTGTGGCGCGCCTACCTGCGCTTCCACACCGTGGACAGCGCTTCGCCGTACCTGGCTGATGCCTTCGTGCAGGAGAACTACGAGTTCTACGGCAAGACCCTCAATGGCCAGAAGGAACAGAAGCCGCGCTGGAAGCGCGTGCTGGGCACCATCGAGAGCGACGCCGGCGAAGCCTTCGGCCAGCTGTACGTGAAGGTCGCCTTCTCGCCGGAAGCCAAGGCGAAGATGGAAGAGCTGGTGAAGAACCTGGCCGCCTCGCTGAAGGAACGCATCCAGGGTCTGTCCTGGATGAGCGAAGAGACCAAGGCCAAGGCCATCGCCAAGTGGGAAACCTTCACTCCGAAGATCGGTTACCCGGACAAGTGGCGTGACTGGTCGGGCCTGCAGACCAACCGTGACAGTTATCTGGGCAACGTACGCGCGGCCACTGCGTTCAACTACCAGTACAACCTGGCCAAGATCGGCAAGCCGGTGGACAAGACCGAGTGGGGCATGACCCCGCAGACGGTCAACGCCTACTACAACCCGCTGCAGAACGAGATCGTGTTCCCGGCCGCCATCCTGCAGCCGCCGTTCTTCGACCCGAAGGCCGACGACGCGCTGAACTACGGCGGCATCGGTGCAGTCATCGGCCACGAAATGACCCACGGTTACGACGACCAGGGCAGCCGCTTCGGGCCGACCGGCAACTTCGAGAACTGGTGGACCGAAGCCGATTCGAAGAACTTCGCTGGCCTGACCGGCAAGCTGGTCAAGCAGTTCGACCAGTACAAGGTCGACGGCCAGGCCGTGAACGGCCATCTGACCCTGGGCGAGAACATCGCCGACCTGGGTGGCCTGGCCACCGCCTACGACGCGCTGCAGAAGGCGTCGGCCGGCAAGGAAGACGCGAAGATCGATGGCTTCACCCGCGATCAGCGCTTCTTCTTCAACTGGGCCACCGTGTGGCGCACCAAGTACACCCCGGAGAACGCCAAGGTCCGCCTGGCGACCGACCCGCACGCGCCGGCGCAGTTCCGTGCCATCGGTGCGCCGTCGAACCTGCCGACCTTCACCGCGGCCTTCCAGTGCAAGCCGGGTACGCCGATGTCGCGCACCGGCGACTCGCAGGTGGTGATCTGGTAAGCCACGGCTGAGGCCACGGTTTGCCTGCAAAGGCCCGGGATTTCCCGGGCCTTTGTTTTTTTGCGGCGCCAACCATCCACGCGTGGCGTGGATCTACTGGCGGCCTGCCGGTCCGCGCCGTTGGTAGAGGCCGACCTTGGTCGGCGCATGGCGCGAAGAACCACCGTGATGCGTGCATGCCGCGCCCATGCCACCCACCCGGTAGCGCCGGGCCATGCCCGGCGGATGCACCGTGATGCGTGCATGCCGCGCCCATGCCCGGCTTGCTATAGTTCGCCCGCCCTCAATCCATCACGGATTCGTTCTACATGCCCAACTTCCGTCCGCTTGCCATCGCCCTGGGCATCAGCCTGGCGACCCTGGTTCCGACCCACGATGCGTTCGCCGCCAAGAAGAAGGCCGCGCGCGCCCCGGCCGTCAGTGCGCAGTGCAGCGATTTCTACGATGCCACCAACGCGGGCTGGCTGAAGGCCAACCCGGTGCCGCAGATCGGCGCCGCCACCGCGTTGGGCCAGCTGGTCGACCGCAGCCGTCAGCAGCAGCGTGAACTGCTGGACGCCTCGATGAAGGCGCCGCAGGGCAACGTGCAGAAGCTGCTGGGCGACTTCTGGGCCAGCGGCCTGGACGAAGCTGCAGTGGAGGCCGATGGTTCCAACCCGATCGCGCCGTTGCTGACCCGCATCAACGCGATCAAGAAGGCCAAGGATATTCCCGCCTCGATCGCCGCGCTGCACCAGGTCGGCATCCCGGTGGCCTTCAACTTCGGTCCGGACGTGGACCTGAAGGCACTGGACCGCCACATCGGTTACTTCATGCAGGGCGGCATGGGCCTGCCTGACCCGGCCTTCTACACCCGCACCGACGCCGACACCGTCGCGCTGATGGGCCGCTACCGCAACTACGTCAAGCAGATCCTGGCACTGACCGGCACCCCGGCGGCCAAGCTGGACGCCGAGTCGCAGGCAGTGATCGCGCTGGAAACCGAACTGGCCCGCAACGCGCAGTCGCTGGCGGGCATCAACAACCCGTTCAACAACTACGCGCCGATCTCCACCAAGGACCTCAACAGCCGCTACCGCAACCTGCAGCTGGATGCATTCCTGAAGGCACAGGGGGTCAACGATGACCTGGTCTCGCTGGCCGATCCGGCGCTGTTCAAGCAGCTCGACGGCATGGTCAGCAAGCTCAAGCCGGACCAGTGGAAGGCCTACCTGCGCTGGCGCGTGGGTGACTCGATGGCACCTTACCTGTCCAAGGCGTACCGCGATGCGGAGTTCGAATTCCGTGGCCGCGTGCTGCGTGGCGAGACCCTGCCGCCGCAGCGCTGGGAAAGCGTGCTGGACGCGATCAACGTGGCCGCTGGCCCGATGGTCGGCCGCGAATACGCCGCGCGTTACCTGTCTGCCGAAGACCGTCGCCAGGCGGCGTGGATCGTCGACAAGGTGCGCGAAGTGCAGATCGAGGCGGTCAAGAACAACAGCTGGATGAGCGCCGAGGCCAAGACCGAAGCGCAGGCCAAGCTGGCCGCGCTGAAGATCGAGATCGGCACCCCGCTGCGCGACCTGGATTACAGCGTGCAGCCGATGGGCCGTGGTTCGTTCGGCGGCAACATGCTGATCGCTTCGACCTGGCGTCACCGCGAGGAAATGAAGCGCATCGGCAAGGGCAACGCCGACCGCCGCTGGGACGTGCTGCCGCAGCAGCCGTCGCTGGCCTATGACCTGGCGCAGAACCGGCTGATCGTCACCGCCGCGATCCTGCAGGGTCCGGTGTTCAACGCCAAGGCCGATGCCGCCGACAAGTTCGGCAGCTTCGGTGGTCTGGTCGGCCACGAGCTGACCCGCGCGATCGACGCCAAGGGTGCGCTGGTCGATGCCAAGGGTGAACTGCGCAGCTGGTGGACCCCGGCCGACAAGACTGCCTGGACCCTGCTCGGCAGCCGTGTCGCCACGCAGTACGGCGGCTACGAGTTCCCCGGCGTGAAGGGAGCCAAGGTCAACGGCACGCTGACCCAGGAAGAGAACCTGGCCGACATCGCCGGCCTGGAACTGGCCTGGGCCGCGTATACCGCGCAGGAGCCGAAGGCCAAGCCGGCACAGCAGCAGGGCTTCTTCCGCGCCTGGGCCGCGCTGTGGCCGCAGCAGCTGTCGCCGAACGAGGCCGCACGCCGCCTGACCGCCGACATCCGTGCACCGGGCCGCTGGCGCACCAACGGCCCGTTGTCGAACCTGCCGGCGTTCGGCGCCAGCTTCAGCTGCAAGCCGGGCCAGCCGATGCAGCGTACCGACGCCGAGCAGATCAAGGTCTG
Source organism: Stenotrophomonas sp. 82F1 (assembly GCF_056861525.1). Taxonomy (NCBI): domain Bacteria; kingdom Pseudomonadati; phylum Pseudomonadota; class Gammaproteobacteria; order Lysobacterales; family Lysobacteraceae; genus Stenotrophomonas; species Stenotrophomonas sp. 82F1. The sequence continues at coordinate 56,783 of NZ_JBSPUD010000014.1, read as the reverse complement.
GCGCTGAGGTTGACGGTTTCGTGTTGATGAAAGGGCGCCTTCGGGCGCCCTTTTTCGTGGTTCTGGCCATCCACGCATGGCGTGGATCTACTGCCGTTGCCTGGGGGGGATCCACGCCTGGCGTGGATGGACCTCACCCGGGTCTCAGCGTTCCCCTGTAATGCACGATCCGCCCCACCACTGGCGCACCAATCTCCACGTCGAACACGAATCGCCTGTCCACTTCATGCTCGAAGCTGTTGTCCCCCGGCAGCAGCGCGCGCGGCAACGGCATGCCCAGGATCGACCAGCGTCGCGGCACCAGTTGCAGCCGCCCGTTCTCCACCAGCAACGCCAACGCTACCGACACCGCACCGAAGCGCTCGACCAGCAGTGCCTCGTTGCGCCCCTGCCCCTGCGTCTGCAGCGAAGAGAAACGACGGCCGGCAAAGGTCCGCGTCCAGCGCTCACCACCCGCCTCCGGGGTGAACTCCACACTGACCGGCACACTCGCGCCCGCCGCAGGAAAACCGAACACCTTCCCCAGCAACCGCGACAGCAGTCCACGACCACGTTCGACCGATGCCGTGCCACACCAGCGCGTGGCGGCAGACGGGGCATGCAGCGCCTGCACGCTGGCCGGCAGTTGCGCGTATGCGCTGCCAAGCACGCGCTGGTACAGGCTGGCACCGGGCATGTCCCGGCGGAAACCGGTGTGGATGGTGCGGCCTTCAAACAGCCGGTCGTAGTCGCTCAATTCCAGCGCATGCGTGGCCGCGCGCGCTCCGGGCGCCGGCCGATCACCGGCCAGCTGCTTGCGGATCACCGCCTCGATCGCCATCGACGGAATGTACGGGCCGTCATCGGCCTCGGCCAGCAGGTGCCAGCTCTGTTCGACACGCGCACCATCGCGGGTACCCACTGCACGTACGATCATGCCGCCGCGATGTTCACCGAACTTCATCAGGTTCAATACGGTGTAGAACAACCGCGAGCACGGCTCCAGCGACGGCAGTTTCAGATGCAGACGCACCTTGGCGAGCAGGTTCAGCACGCGATGCAGGATTTCCGGTACCGGGCCTGCCCCCATCCAGATGTCGGTCATCGTCGGATGTTCGGGGGGCAGCACCTGCAGATCGGGCACATCCACCAACGAGAAATGCAGGTTGCGCAGCGGCAACCGCCCCGGCACCGCGACGGTGAAGCGGCGGCTCTCGGCCAGGCCGATGCCGTGCCCGTCGCGACCGTTGCGGCGCAGCTTCACCGGCGAACCGGCATAGCCGACCACCGCACGCATCACGTTCAGACCGATGCCGGCATACGGCGATGGCGCGATGCCGCCTTCCACGCTGACGATGTCCATGTGCGTGGCCATCTCGCGCAGTACCGCCGCGGTCAACACCGGGAAGCTGCTGACGCCCGACAGCACGTAGATGCCGGCCGCCCTGGCCTGCGCGTCATACTGCGAAACGCCGAATACGAAGTCCGCGGCGTCGGCGAAGTCCAGATAATCAATGCCGGCAGCGATGCAGGCTTCGATCGCGCCGTAGCGATGTTCGCCGTAGTCCTGGAAAGGACCGGAGGCATCCACCACCAGCTCCGGTCGCTCGGCCTGCAAAGCCGCAGCCAGCTGCTGCCGGTCGACCTGCAGTGGGCGCAGTGTCGATTGCCCCACATAGCTTGCACAGAAGGCCTGTGCCGCCGCCAGGTTGCGGCCACCGATCAGCAGTTCCAGCATCGGCAGGTCCGCCAGCAAGCGGACCAGACGCCCACCGAACACCCCATATCCACCCAGAATCAGGATCTTCACGCATCATCCCTGTCGTGTCGTCTGCCCATGGTAGCGCGGCGCCGCGAGCTCCCGCAGTGCAGCACGATCCGGCATTAACACCACGCGTGCTATCGCTGCGCCTTCGTCCACTGCGGAGCCCCGCCATGGCTCACAAGAACACGATCTGCGTCTGGTACGACAACGGTGCGCTCGAGGCCGCCACGTTCTATGCAAGGACCTTTCCCGACAGTGAAGTAACCGCCGTGCATCACGCGCCCGGCGACTTCCCCGACGGCAAGCAGGGTGACGTCCTCACCGTCGAGTTCACGGTCTGCGGTGTCCCCTGTGTCGGGCTCAATGGCGGCCCGACCTTCAAGCACAGCGAAGCGTTCTCGTTCCAGATTTCCACTGAGGACCAGGCCGAGACCGATCGCCTGTGGAATGCGATCGTCGGCAACGGTGGCCAGGAAAGCCAATGCGGCTGGTGCAAGGACCGCTGGGGCATCTCCTGGCAGATCAGCCCACGCATGCTGATCGAAGCGGTGACCAGCAAGGACAAGGCTCTGGCCAAGCGCGCCTTCAACGCGATGATGCCGATGAAGAAGATCGACATCGCCACCATTGAAGCGGCGATCCGCAACGCATGACGACGTGGGACACGATCATCGTTGGCGGCGGCCACAACGGGCTGGTGTGTGCGGCGTACCTGGCGCGCGCGGGGCAGCGCGTGCTGGTGCTGGAGCGCCGCAGCGTCCTTGGCGGTGCGGCGGTCACCGAGGAGTTCCATCCCGGCTTCCGCAACTCGGTGGCCTCGTACACGGTGTCGCTGCTGCAGCCGAAGGTGATCGAGGAGCTGCAGCTGCATGCGCACGGGCTGCGCATCGTCGCGCGGCCGGCCAACAACTTCCTGCCATTGCCCGATGGTCGCTACCTGCTGTCTGCACCGGGCCGCACCCAGGCGGAAGTGGCGAAATTCTCCGAGCGCGATGCGCAGGCGCTGCCCGCCTATGAAGCGCGTCTGGAAGTATTTGCCGACGTGCTGCGCGACTGGGCGCTGCGTCCGCCGCCCGACCTCGGGGTGACGGCCGGCTGGCGCGCGCTGCCCGCGCTGTGGCAGATGGGCCGGCTCGGGCGCGAGCTGGCCGCGCTTGATCCCGCATTGCGGCAGGAACTGCTGGATCTGTTCACGCTGTCGGCCGCCGAATACCTGGACCGCTGGTTCGAGAGCGAGCCGATCAAGGCCCTGTTCGGGTTCGATGGCATTGTCGGCAACTACGCCAGCCCCTACACGCCGGGCAGCGCGTACGTGCTGCTGCATCACGTGTTCGGCCAGTGCAACGGGGTCAAGGGCGCCTGGGGCCACGCCATCGGTGGCATGGGTGCGATCAGCCAGGCCATCGCCGCATCCGCGCGTGCGGCAGGTGCCGAGCTGCGCGTGGATGCCGGCGTGCAGCGCCTGTTGGTTGAAGACGGACGCGTGGTCGGCGTCGCGCTGTCCGGCGGCGAGAGCCTGCGCGCACGTGCGGTGGTGGCCAACGTCAATCCGAAGCTGCTGTACGAACAACTGCTTCAACCCGCCCAGGTTCCCGCCACCACCCGCGAACGCATGGCGAACTGGCGCTGCGGCTCGGGCACGTTCCGGATGAACGTGGCGCTGTCGCGGCTACCGGATTTCCGCGCCCTGCCCGGCCCCGGCGACCACCTCAGTGCCGGCATCATCATGGCGCCCAGCCTGGATTACATGGACCGTGCCTGGCTGGATGCACGCCGCGATGGCTGGTCGCGCGAGCCGATCGTGGAGATGCTGATTCCGAGCACGCTGGACGATTCGCTGGCGCCGCCCGGGCAGCATGTGGCCAGCCTGTTCTGCCAGCACGTGGCGCCGGAGCTGCCCGATGGCCGGCACTGGGATGATCACCGCGATACCGTCGCCGACTTGATGATCGCCACCGTCGATCACTTCGCTCCGGGCTTCGCCGACAGCGTGCTCGGTCGGCAGGCGCTTTCACCGTTGGATCTGGAGCGGACGTTCGGGCTGATCGGCGGCGACATCTTCCACGGCGCGCTCAGCGCCAACCAGCTGTTCTCGGCACGGCCGATGGTGGGCCAGGCCGGCTATCGCGGCGCCCTGCCCGGCCTTTACCTGTGCGGCGCGGGCACACATCCGGGCGGCGGGGTGACCGGTGCGCCGGGACACAATGCCGCGCAGGTGGTGCTGCAGGATCTGTAGATCCACGCCATGCGTGGATGTCGGTATGCCCCGCCGCCTGCATGACCTGCTGTTGGTAGGCGCCAACCTTGGTTGGCACAACGTGGCAGAGGTGATTGCCAACCAAGGTTGGCATCTACCGGCGTCAACGCGTGCCAACCAAGGTTGGCACCTACCAGCGTCAAATGAGCCTGCGCCTCACTTCACGCTGCGCAGATGGTTCGGGCGCTTCGGCGGGCCGGGGGGACGACGCTTGTTGAACGGCGGTTGGCCACGCCAGTAACGGATCAGCAGCCAGCCGAACAGCATGCCGCCGAGGTGTGCGAAATGGGCCACGCCCGGCTGCCAGCCAGTCATGCCCAGCACCAGCTCGCCCACGCCGAACAGGATCACGAACGTACGCGCCTTCATCGGAATCGGCGGGAACAGCAGCATCACCCGCTGGTTGGGGAACAGCATGCCGTAGGCCAGCAGCAGGCCGAACACACCACCGGAAGCACCCAGCACCGTGGCCGGGTTCTCCAGCATCGTGCCGACCAGCAACTGGCACAGACCGGCACCGACCACGCACACCAGGTAGTAGATCAGGAAGCGCTTCTCGCCCCAGGTCTGTTCCAGCGGCGCGCCGAACATGAAGACGGCCAGCATGTTGAAGAACAGATGGAAGAAGCTGCCATGCAGGAAGCCGTAGGTCAGCAGCTGCCAGGGCTGGAAGTTGCCGCCCGGCGAGAACGCATCGAAGCCCTGCTGCAGCGGCTGCAGCATGAACGGCTCGAAGGTCTGCATGCCGAGCAGGAACGGCTGCTGCAGCAGGAACAGGATCGCGTTGGCGATCAACAGGGCCTTGGTGACGGTTGGCAGTCGCGGGAACATGGGGACACCGGCATGGAACGGCCTCCATCATAGCCGCAGCACCGGCCCTTTTTGACCAGAGCGGCCGGCCGCCCGTTCAGTCGCAGGCAGCCATCAACCCGGCCCCCATACGGCCGCATCCAGCGCCGCCGCCGGGTCGACCGCGGGCATCCGCACCCGGCCGTTTTCCACGACCACACCCTCGGCACGCAGCCGCTGCGACTGTTCGCGCCAGCCGGCCGAACCTTCAGCCATGGCGATGCGCCCATCCGAGCGCAGCACCCGGTGCCAAGGTAGCGAGGGATCGTCATTCTGGCCGAGGATGCGTGCGGTCAGCCGGGCGCGTCCGGGCAGGCCGGCGCGCATCGCGACCTGCCCGTAGCCCATCACCTGCCCTGGCGGGATTGCATGGATCACCGCCATGATGCGCGCACGCGCCTGCTCCGGCGTCAGCGGCGCAGCCGCGTCACCAGCAGTACGCCGAGCAGGACCAGCACGGTGCCGGCGATCTGCGCCGGCCCCATCGGTTCGTCGAGCAGCCATAGGCTCATCACGATGGTGGAAACCGGGCCCAGCATACCCACCTGCGCGGCCAGCGACGAGCCGACGCGCTGCACCGCCAGCATGATCGCCAGCACCGGCAGCACGGTGCAGACCGTCGCATTGATCAGCGACAGCCACTGCACCGCAGCGGGTGCCTGCCACAGCAGCGGCAGCGGGTGGGTAATGGTGAAATGCAGCAACACCAGCACACTGGCCACGCAGCTGGCATAGGCGGTCAGGCGCACCGCGCCGATACGGGCGACCACCTGACCGCTGCCGAACAGATAGAGCGCATAGCTGAGCGCACTGCCCAGCACCAGCAGGCTGCCGAGAATGATCTGCCCACCTTCGCGCTGCAGGTCATGGCCGAACGCGATCAGCACGCCGAGATAGCTGAGCACCAGCGCACCGACCTGCCAGCGACCCGGCCGCTGCCGCGCCAGCAGCACGTTTATCAGCAGCACCAGGGTCGGGTTCAAGTACAGGATCAACCGTTCCAGGGTCACGCTGATGTACTGCAGGCCCTGGAAATCCAGCAGGCTGGACAGGTAGTACCCGGTGAAGCCGAGCCATAGCACGCGCGCCCGGTCAGCCCAGGACAACCGCTCCGCACGCCGCGAAGCCCACACCGCCATCAGCGCGAACAGGGGCAGCGCCATCAGCATGCGCAGCGCCAGCAGCGTGGTCGCGTCCACACCATGGCGCAGCCCCAGCTTGACGATGATCGCCTTGCCCGAAGCGGCAATGGCGCCGATCGCAGCCAGGCCGATGCCGCCCAGGGCGATACGCGGGGACGTGGTGGCGATGCGAGAAGCGGGGCTGGACATCAGGACGACGGCGGGCCGCGCGGGGCGGCCCGGAAAGGCGTGGGGCCATCATTGTCGCATGGAGGCGCCTGCTGACCTGTAGAGCCGAGCCCGCGCTCGGCTGCACCCTGTGTGCGCGGAACGCAGCCGAGCGTGGGCTCGGCTCTACCACCGCCCGGCTCAGCGCATCAACACCACTTCTTCAGCAGACGTCGGGTGAATCGCCACCGTGTCGTCGAACTGGGCCTTGGTCGCACCCATCTTCACCGCCACCGCGAAACCCTGCAGGATCTCGTCGGCCGCCTCGCCGAGCAGGTGTACACCGACCACACGCTCTTCCGGCCCGGCACACACCATCTTGAACAGGCTGCGCTGGGTGCCGTTGGCCAGTGCCTGCAGCATCGGCCGGAACCGGCTGTGGTACACCGTCACCTGCTCGAAGCGCGCACGTGCATCTTCCTCGCTCATGCCCACTGCGCCCAGCGGCGGGTGCGAGAACACCACGCTGGCCACGTTGTCGTAGTCCATCTTCGCGTCCGGGCGACCGCCGAACAGACGATCCATCAGACGGCGCGATGCAGCCACGGCGACCGGCGTCAGGCCGACCTTGCCTGCGATGTCACCGACCGCATGTACGCTCGGCACCGCCGTGGTCTGCCACTCGTCCACCTCCACCTGCTGGTGTTCGCCGATGCCGATGCCCAGCGCCTCCAGACCGAGATCCCGGCTGTTGCCGCGCCGGCCGGTCGCGAAGAACACGGCATCGAACATGCTGTCGGTCGGACCGTCATGGCCGAACGCGCGCACGCGTTCGCCGTCGCGCTTCAACTCACGCAGACGGTAATCGAAGTGGATGCGGACACCCTGCTGGCGCAGGTTCTCGGCCAGCTGCGCGGTCAGCTCGTAGTCGAAGCGCTCCAGCAGGCGACTACTACGCACCAGCAGGCTCACCTTGCTGCCCAGGGCCTGCAACAGCCCGGCAAGTTCCACCGCGATATAGCCGCCGCCGACGATGGCGACCTCGGCCGGTGCCGCGCGCAGGTCGAAGAAATCGTCGGACACCAGACCCAGTTCGGCGCCGGGAATGTCGGGCCGCTGCGGATGGGCGCCGGTAGCAATGAGGATGTGTGCAGCGCTGTACTGCACGCCATCACTGCACGCCACGGTGTGCGCATCCAGCAGATGGCCACGGGCCGGGATGCGCACCACGCCGGTTTCATCCAGGCGCTTGTGGTAACTGGTGTGGATGTTGCTGATGTAGGCCTGGCGATGGATCACCAGTTCCTTCCACGACAGCGCCGGACGCGCCTCCACGTCGAAGCCCATCGCGCTGGCCAGGCCGATGCGCTCGGCCAGATCGGCGGCAAGCCACATCGCCTTCTTCGGCACGCAGCCTACATTCACGCAGGTGCCGCCCAGTTCACCCGGCTCCAGCAGGGCAACACGCTTGCCATGCTGCGCAGCGCGGATGGCACCGGCCAGGCCAGCGGAACCGCCGCCAAGGACGATCAGATCGTAGTCATAAGAGGGAGTGTTCATCGGAATCGCTCGGGTCGACAGGGAACAGGATCGATGACGGGCGCGCGCCCGCAGAAAAGATCGACAGGCAGCTGGCTGGCGCAGGCGCTCATGCTGCTGTGAGCATGCCATGGCCCGCTGCAGGCCAGACGTGAGGGTGTGCAGTGGTGTGCTTGACGATGCACGCAGCCGCACAGGACGATGCACGCGCAGCCTGCATCGATCACCCCTGCGCGGCCTCACGGCGCATCGCTGGCCACTGTTGGTAGGTCATCGCACGCCACAGCCATTCCATCGGACCGAAGCAGAAACGGCGCAGCCACAGACGGCTGAGGGCTACCTGCGCAGCGAACAGCAGCAAGGCGAACAGCAGCTGCCAGGCACGCGGCACTGCATCGAACCACCCCAGCCCGTAGTGATAGAACAGCAACGTACAGACCACCGACTGACCAAGGTAATGGGTCAGCGCCATCCGCCCGACCGGCGCCAGCCAGCCCATGCGCGCACGCCAGTGCACAATCCAGGCCAGGTAGCCCAGGCACATCGGCACGCCGCCCACGGCCACCAGTGCCATGGCCGTGGTGGTCGGCAGGTCATAGACACCCGGCGCCAGATAGGGCATCCACAGCACACCGGCCAGGGTGACCAGCAATCCCACAGGCAGCGCGACCCAGCGCAGGCCGGCATACAACCGGGGGAACCGCTCCGGCGCGGTCAATGCGCCGCTGCCAGCGAACCAGGCGCCCAGCAGGAACATGCCCAGCACTTCGGGTCCGGAAATGAACATGCCCCCCAGCGACGCGCCGAACTCATGCAGGCGCTGCACGTTGGCCTGCATCCAGTCGCCCTGGCCGTACACCAGGCGTTGCTGGTCGATGCCCTGCTGCGCGTCGACCAGCATCTTCTGCAGGTCCTGCGGGGTGGCCATCGACACCATTGCGCCGACCAGCAGCATCAGCGCGACACCCAGTGCATACACCAGCAGACCCATCCACGGCAGCCAGCTGCGCGGTGCTTCGCGGCAAGCCAGCAACGGCAGCGAGGCCAGTGCATACAGCACCAGGATGTCGCCGGACCAGACCAGCAGTGCGTGGCACAGGCCGATCAGCAGCAGCCCGGCGCTGCGGCGCAGGTAGAACGGCGTGAACGGGCGACCCGCCGCTTCAGCACGCTGGGCCATCACCGCAAAGCCCGCGCCGAACAGCAGCGAGAACAGGGTGAAGAACTTTCCCTGCACGAACACATAGACGAAGGCATCGGCCCAGTAGTCGATGCCCTGCCAATGCGCGTCGATGCCGGTGAAGGCCAGGTCCAGCGGCCCGCTGAGGGCCTCGATGTTCATCAGCAGGATGCCCAGCAGGGCAAACCCACGCAGTATGTCCAGCAGGGCGATGCGTTCGCCGGAAGCCACCGGTTGCAGGGAAGGGGAAGCGGTGTTCACGGGGCATCCGGCGTGCAGGTCCGTCATTATGCCGCCGGCCTGCGGACCATGGATGGCTCCGCCCTGTTCCACATACGCAACGGCCCGCCGAAGCGGGCCGTTGCTGCCATCACGATCGCAGCGCGATCAGTGCTGGTGACCGCCGTCGCCGTGGACGTGGCCGTGTTCGAGCTCTTCCTTGCCGGCTTCGCGCACGTCGACGATCTCGACGTCGAAATGCAGGTCCTTGCCGGCCATCGGGTGGTTCAGGTCGACGTCGACCACACTCATCCCGACCTTCTGCACGGTCACGGCACGCGGGCCGAAGTTGGTCTGCAGCACGACCTGCTGGCCCGGGACCAGCTTGGCGGTACCGAAGTGCTTCTTCGGCACGCGCTGGGACAGGCCATCACGGCGCTCGCCGTAGGCATCGGCCGCCTTGACGTCGACGTCGAAGGTCGCGCCGGCTTCCTTGTCCATCATGGCGTTTTCCAGGCCCGGGATGATGTTGCCGTGGCCGATCAGGATCGCCAGCGGCTCGCCGCGGTCCTTGGACGATTCGATCGGCTCCTGGCCGGCCTCGGAGACGGTGTAGTGGAAGCGGACAACGCGGTCTTTTTCGATCTTCATGCGCAACTCTGTCTGGATCTGCCGGAGGCAGGCGGGTTGGGGCGGGTTGTCGCCCGGCGGGGACGCCGCCATCATGACGGCCAATCCAAGGTCGCGCATTATCCGGAGAACATGCACATCACGCCAGTTTCGTCCGGCACGCGCCGGCGCCTCGCGCCCGCCCTGCTGCTCGCCCTGCCCCTGCTGCTGACCGCCTGTGGCGGCGGCAAGGCCGTCCGTTCCGCACCGCCACCGCCTGCGGCAAGCTGGCCCAGCACCACACCGGACAACCCCGAGGCCGCCAATTCGGTGCTGATGCGTGCCATCAGCCTGGTCGGCACGCCCTACCGCTACGGCGGCAACACGCCCGAATCCGGCTTCGACTGCAGCGGCCTGGTCGCTTACGTCTACCGTGAAATGCTGGACCTGAAGCTGCCGCGGACCTCACGCGACCTGGCGGCGGTACAGGGCCCGAAGATCGACCCGAAGCGCCTGGCAACCGGCGACCTGGTCTTTTTTGGCAGCCGCGGCAATGTCAGTCACGTGGGGATCTACGTCGGCGAAGGTCGATTCGTGCACGCCCCGAGCACCGGCGGGACGGTCCGCCTGGATTCGCTCAGCGGCCCCTATTGGAAGGACCACTACACAGGGGCAAAACGCGTCCTTCGCTAAAATGAACAGGCGATATGTTCAAAACTGTGACAACCATCACCATGCAACTAACGATTTACTAACGGAATTTTTAACTTATTACTGCTTTTACAGGGCATGATGCCCCATCGTTTTTTTCCTTGTGACCGACGCGTGACGACAAACGACCCGACGTGCCAAGGCCAGACCGCCGCTTCTTCGCGTAGTGTCCGCCCGCTTCTGCTGGGCTTGGCATTGTGTCTGACCAGCCTTCCGGCCTGGTCGCAGTCCGCTCCCACCCGTACCGATGCGACCCCGGCTGCAGCCGCCGAGACCGCCCCCCGCGCAGCCGCCAAGGCCGACGCCACCGCTCCGCAGCGCAGCCGCGCCGATGCCGCCGCCAGCGCCACCCTGGCCGCCCTGCTGCCGCACCTGGCCGCCAATGACACCATTCCCCTGATGGACCGCTCGGCCATGGTGGCCGGTGACCTCAGCCGCCTGCTCGCCAATTACGACACCAGCAGCGCCGCCAATGGCAGCGTCGTTGTCGGTACCGCTGCCGACAACGGCAAGGTGCAGTCGCTGCTGCGCCGGGCCATGACCCTGCTTGGCACCCCCTACCGTTGGGGTGGCAGCAATCCGGACAGCGGCTTCGACTGCAGCGGCCTGGTCGGTTATGTGTTCCGCTCGGCCCTGGGCATCGAGCTGCCGCGCGTCTCGCGTGAAATGGCGCATGACGCCAATGCCGAACTGATCAACGACCGCGCCGCCCTGGCCGCAGGCGACCTGGTGTTCTTCGGCCGCAAGGGCCGGGTCGACCACGTCGGCATCTATGTGGGCGACGGCCGCTTCCTGCATGCCCCGAGCACCGGCAAGGACGTCCGCGTCGACACCCTGCTCAGTGGCTACTGGGGCAACAAGTTCATGCAGGCCCGCCGGGTCGACCTCTGATTCGAGGCCGTCTGCGCGTGACCTGACTAGCCGCTGCCCTGCAGCGGCTTTTTTGTTGGCTGACCGAAAGCATGGCCGCTGTCCGCCGCATGCTGCGTTGGTCATTGATGTCACGGTCCTGTTGGGCCGCAACCGGCCACCCACGCGTGGCCGCAGCATCGCGGCGTGGGGCGGCACACCGATGATGACCTGTCAGCCGCCCGCGTTGCCCGGATGCTGGGGGGAGGCATGGCGGCAAGCCTGGAGATTCCATCGCGCTGCGTGATCTGGTTCGGCCAGCCACCGGCAGCCGAGCGCAATGCGCTGGCGGCCGCAGGATGGCAACTGCGCTGTGTCAGCCCTGCACCTGCCATGGCCATTGGCCTGCGCGGCCGCGATCATCTGGTCGCCGTCGTCGATCTTCGCCATCTGGATGCAGAGGCGGCGCAGTTGTTGCTGCCGTGGGTCGAGCAGCACCATCACCTGCCGTGGTTGGCCGTGCTGCCCGCCGGGCTGGGCAGCCCTCCTCCCGCCTGGGGCGCGTTGCTTCGGGCCTGCCAGGATCAGTTCTCGCTGCCGCTGGAGCTTCCCGACCTGCTGTCGGCGTTGCAGCGCCAGTGCGATGGCGATGATCTGCCACTTGCCGCGACCCACAACGGTGGCGGTCTTCCCGCACTGATCGGCAACAGCGCCCCCCTGCTGGCCGTCCGCACTGCCCTGCACAAATTCGCCCCGGTCGAGCTGCCGGTGCTGGTAACGGGCGAAACCGGCACCGGCAAGGAGCTGGCCGCGCAGGCGCTGCATGCGCTGTCCGGGCGCGCAGGAAAACCCTTCCTGGCGGTGAACTGCGGCGCCATTCCCGCCAACCTGGTGCAGTCCGAACTGTTCGGCCACGAGCGTGGCGCTTTCACCGGCGCTTCCCAACGTCGCATCGGCCTGTTCGAAACAGCCCATGGCGGCACCGTATTCCTCGATGAGGTCGGCGACCTGCCGGCCGATGCACAGACCAGCCTGCTGCGGGTGCTGCAGGAGGGCACGCTGGAACGGGTGGGCAGCAACCAGCCACTGCGGGTGGATGTGCGCGTGCTGGCGGCCACCCATGTCGAACTGGAACAGGCCGTCGCCCAGGGTCGCTTCCGGCGCGATCTCTACTACCGCCTCAACGTGCTGCGCCTGCCGATGCCATCGCTGCGCGAACGTGGCGCCGATGTCCTGCTGCTGGCCGAACACTTCCTGCGCGCATTCCGCCAACGTCATGCCGGCCGCGCACGTGGTTTCGATCCTGGCGCGCACCAGGCGATGCGCGGGTTCGACTGGCCGGGCAACGTGCGCGAACTGTTGAACCGGGTACAGCGGGCGGCGATCGTGGCGGAGGGCGAACTGATCAGCGCGGCCGACCTGGATCTGGCCGAACCCGATGCGCCCGCACGGCGTGCGCTGCTGCAGGATGCACGTGGCCAGGTGGAACGCGACGTGCTGCTGCAGGCCCTGCGCCAGCATGGCTACAACGTGTCGGCGTGCGCGCGGCACATGCAGATCTCGCGGGTGACGGTCTATCGCTTGTGCCGCAAACATCATCTTGAGCTGCCGGCGCAGCGCTGACCGCTGGCCGCGTGAAACAGCCGGGATGGCCCGGCCGCCCCGCCTACAACATGTACGGCACCTTGAAGGCCAGCGTGAAGTCCGGCGCATCCGGGGTCAGGCCGATGCCCAGCATCGTCACCAGCGTGGTGTGCTGGTTCAACGCGTAGGTCACGCCGAGATTGAGCGAGGCCGCATTGGCATCGCTGCCGATCACCTTCACCCATTCACCGCCCTTGAACCGGGTCGAGGCGCGCGTGCTGATCTTGTCGCTGAAGGAAATGCTCAGGCTGGTGCGCTCGTTGAACGCGAAGGCCACGCCGGCACCGAAGTACACCGAACCACCCAGCTTCACGTCACCGGGGTTGACCGTATCCGGGTTGCTGTCGATATCGCTGAAGCCGCGCGGGAAGGAATGGATGTAGCCGGCGTTGGCGAACAGGATGGCCGGATCGGCGGTCTTCACCATCGATACGCCCAGGTTGGCCTGCCACACACCGTTGCCGGTCGGCTGTTCCTGCGGCACCGCGAAGCGGATGTAATCATCGTCGTCGCGCTCGATCACTTTCCAGTCCAGGCCGTAGGGTGCGCGTCCGGTCGGCGCGGTAACACCACCGGTCAGCACCGTCTCCGGGCGCCAGCCGCGTTCGGCGAACAGCCGGTAATTGGCACTCAGGCTGACATCGCCGATGCCACTGCCGTTGGTTTCTTCCTGCGCGATCGCCGCCGCGGCGCCGCCGGCACCGCCCTTCTGGTAGACCGTGCGCCGTGCCAGGTACGGTACGTCCATGTTCAAGGTCAGGTTGGGGCTGACGCCCCAGCGCGCGGCCAGGTTGTAGGTCAACGAATCGGATTCGACGTTCTCGATCGCGATGTTGCCGAGGAAGATCGCATCCAGGGCGAGGAAGCCGTTGAGCGTGAGCTGCTTGCGGTCGTAGCGCGCATAGGTGAGGCCGTTCTCGATGGTGAACCGGCGCGAGAACAACGCCGCCTGCTGCTGCTTGACGTCGTCCACGCTGCGCCGTGCCTCTTGCTTGGCCTGCTGTGCCTCGGCGGCGCTGCTGGCATAGCCTTCGCTGCTGGGTGGAACCGCAGATGCCGCAGCGGACGCCAACGGTGCAGCGGGGGTCGCAGCGGGTCCTGCGCGGCCGCTCAGCCGCGCCTGCATCGCCTGCACCTGCATGTCCAGTTCGCGCAGGCGGCGTACCTCCTGTGCGTAATTGGCCTTGAGCTGTTCCAGTTGCGCGATCAATGCCTGCATGTCGGCGCCGTCACTGGGCGCGGGCTGCTGGGCGAAGGCAGTGACCGCCAGCGCCGCCAGCGCCAGCGGAGTAAGCCGGTAGAGAGTGTGCATGTCGGTGACCTGCGTTGTACGTCGATTCCCCCCGACCAGGCCGTGTTACTGGCCTGGGCCCATGCCGCGGTTCATCCCGATCGCCTGGGCCACGTTCTGGCTCAAGGGCAGGTTGTTGGCCGCGGTATTGCGTACCAGCTCCAGCTGCAGCCGGTTGCTGGCGGTTTGTCCATCGCCGGCCAGGGCAATGCCCTGCCCCACGCTGCCATTGCGGATCCACTGCTGTACCAGGCTCTGTCCATCGACCTGCAGCAGCAGGCGCGCCTGGTTGCCATCGAGCATGGCCGTGGCGGTAGCGCCCCCCTGCTGTGCCTGCACCATGCGGCTGCCGTCGTCGCTCATTGCTGTCGGCACCGCACCGTCACGCACGGTCAGCGTGGTCACGTTGCGCGCGGTGTTGCCATCGCCGGCCACCTGCACGCTCTGCACCAGTCCGCTGGCATTGGCCAGACCGGTACTGTCGATGCTGCGCCCCGCCGTCGTCGGCAACGGTGCGTCAGCGGCGGTGACGTGGACGCTGGGCTGGAAACTCAGCTTCGGTGTTCCGCCATTGCGGAAATCCATGCCCAGGGTCAGCGCGCCCTGCACCACCGCACCGTTGGGTCCCTGCCACTGCGAAATCATCGTCACCCCGAACCAGGCCACGTTGTTGCCACCGACGGTGTAGCGGCCACGCATCAGGTTCAGTTCGGGATCGGGAATTTCCTTCAGGCCCCGCCCCGGTGCGCCGTCTGCCGCCATCAACGGCGACAAAGGCAGCATCAGCAGCAGGGCGAGTAACACACGTTGGCATTGCATGATCGTGCCTCCTTCAGAACAGGTCGGCGTGGCTGAAGCCGAAGTCGACCAGTTCGGCATCGGTGATCGGTCCCTGCCGCGCATACAACGCGCGGGCACTGGGCCGTTCGCTGGGTTGCAGCAGCACCGTGTTGCGATCGAAGTCGCTGCCGATCACGACGAAAACGGCGCGTGACGGCCAGGCGGCACTGAACTCGGCCAGCGACAGGCTGCGGTTGCCCAGGATCGGATCGGCTACTTCCACCACGCCGTCGCGCACCTGCTTGAGCACGACGAAATGCCGGAAGCCGCGTACATCCATCAGCACCAGTCCAGGAACCCGCAACGTGCGCAGCCGCGATTCATCGATGCGATAGCCGCGTCCACGCATGCCCAGCGATTCGACATAGCGCTTGATGTCCAACAGCGAGAAACCACGTTCCTTGACCAGCTGTGGATCGGATACCCCCATCATTCCCTCGATCACCGTCGCCTCGGTGGTGTCCAGGTGGTAGGCGTAACGCAGGATGGTGGCCAGAGCGGCCGCCCCGCAGCTGTAGTCGGTGTGCTGCCGCACCAGGTTGCGATACCGCCGCTCCTGCATGCTTTCCACCTTCTGCTGCAGCAGCGCGCCATTGGGCAGCACCCCGCTGAACACCACCTCGCCTGCCCAGCCAGATGCGCTGGTCAACAGCAGCAGGCAGGGCAGCAAACGCAACCACCAGCGATGACCGGCCATGCCGTTCTCCACGAGAAGGAAGGAGCCCCTGCCCCAAGGGGGAGGAGGGACAGGGGCCCCCGGGGGAACCCGGCCATTGGCGGATGGCCGGGCTTGTTGCGCTCAACGCAGGTTCGCTGCGAAAGCGGTCACACCGTGGATCACTCGCCGCCGCCGCTCCCACCGCCGGTGCTCGGCTGTGCCACGGCCAATGCCAGGCTGTTGGCCTGCAGGTTGCCGGTACCCGATGCCACGTTCACGCCGATGTTGCCGGACGCGCCGGAGAACGCGCTGCCGGACAGTGCCGAGGTGTTGGTCGCATTGACGTTCACCCAGCGGGTGGTGTTGACCGTGCCGCTGAGGCTGGCATACAGGTCGGCCACGCCCAGCTCGACGAACTGGCTGGTGCCGCTTTCACGCGTATCGAAGCCCAGGCCACCCACGCCCGGCCGGTTCGGGTTCATCGTTGCGTTCTGGATCTCGTTGTCCAGATCGATGTGCCCGGTCGCATTGCCACCCGGATGCGGCAGATCGCCACTCCACGTATCGAGGTAGTAGTTGGCCATCTGGTAGGCATTGCCGGTGCCGCGATAGGTACCGGCACCCACGGCCAGGGTACCGCCAGCGACGCGACCGCTCAGGCCGACCTGCACCGTATCGGTGTAGGACTGCACGAAGCCGGCGTTGGACACGGTGTTGCCGGTGGACACCTGGTTGGAGCTGATGCTCGACTGCGCCATCGCACTGGTGGCTACCGAGGCAGCAAGTGCGTTCTTCTGCTCGTTGTTGTTGCCCGAAGCGATGTTCACACCGATGTTGCCCGATGCACCGCCGAAGGCATTGCCACCGAGGCCAGCGGCGTTGGTGACGCCGGAGTTCATGGTGGTGTTGCCGAAGCCGGCCTGGTTGACGAACACCTCGGCGTCGGCCATGCCGAAGCTGAAGGAGGCATCCGCCGCCGACAGCGACGCAGCGTTGTCCTGCGCGTTGTTGTCGCCAGCCACCACGTTGAAGCCGAGGTTGCCGGAGGCACCGGCGCCGACATCATCGGCGATCGAAGCGCTGTTGGTGACCAGGCTGTTGCCGGTGACGTTGTTGCTGATCGACTGGCGGTTGTCGATCACGGCGATGGCGGCCGAGTCCAGGTCGATGTCACCGCTGATGGTCGGGTCGCCGGAGAAGTTGATGTCCGAGCTCAGCCGCAGGTCCTTCTCCAGGTTCACGTCGACGCCGTGGTTGTTCTTTTCCTTGCGCTCGTCGGCCTGGATGTTGCTGTTCTTCTGCACCTGCTCGTTGATGTTCACCGTGCGATTGCGGGTCACGTTCGAGGTGTCGGTGTTGTTGCGTACCGTGGTGTTGCTGCGGGTCCAGTTGCGGACTTCGTTGTCGGTATGGTTGTGCGTGTCGTTGCGGGTTTCGGTCACGACGTGGTTGTGGTTGATGTTCGCATTGGCGTTCTGGTTGTCCCAGCCATTGGCCGCAGCAGCGGTCGAGGCAGTGGCAATTGCCATGGCGAGTACGGTCTTTTTGACAGTCGCTTTCATGGTGCCCTCTCTCTCATCAGGTGATTGGTTCGGGTGGGTGGTACTCACGGGTTGCCCTGCACGACCAGGCCCAGAACATTGGCCGTATCGTTTCGCGCTCCCGCGATCTGATTGAGTTGCAGGACACCGTCGAAGCCCCGCAGTGCCGTCGAGGAAACGCCGACACTGCGGATACCCGCCGCAACACCGTCACCGGTGTCGCCCTGCCCCCCTGCTGACGCGATGTCCGAGGCGGCCAACGCCGTGTCATCGGATTCGCGTATTCCTTGCCGGGCCAGCGTCGCGCTGACGACATTGAGCGTCGTGTTGGCGATGCCGCTGGCCTGGTTGATCGATGCAATGCCACTGGCCCCTGCCAGTGCCTGTCCGGCGATGTGCGCGCTGGCTTCCAGTGGTGCCGACAGCACCACATCGTTGCTGTGCTGCTGCCGTGCGGCGATGGCCACGTCGGCGCGGTCACCGCTGGCCATGCCATGCAGGTTGGCCTGGAGGTTGAGATCGCCGGCCGCCTGGTTGATGGCGATGGCGCCGCTGGCACCCGCCAGTGCGCGGCCGTCGATGCGGGTCACATCGAGGTAGGCCAGCATGCCGCTGTAGTCGTCGGCCAAGGCTACGGCCGGCACTGCCAGCCAGACCGCAAGCAACACTGCGCGCTTCACTTGCCACCCGCCTGCGCTGGTGCGCCCAGCGGGAACTGCGACAGTGCGCCGCGCACCGTATCGCCAATGCCGCGTGTGGTATTGCCGACGGCCCCCAGCGGGCCGCTCATCGCACCGCTGAGGCTGCTGCCACTCATCATTCCCTCACCCGAGCGACCAAGGGTTCCGCCCAGCGCCTGCTGGGTCACCCGCTCGACCGTGGTGACACCGTGCGCGTGCACGTTGCCGGACTGGCCAGCGCCGAGGCCGGCGTAGTCGTCCTCGCTGAGTTCATCCATGCCGCTTGTGGCGCCACCGCTGCCGAGTGCAGCGGCGATCTCATGTTGCGGTTTCGGATCGGCGATCAATGCCACCCCGGGCGGCGCCATGCGGTAGGCCGGGCGCGTGGCGACATCGCGCAACAGGACGATTTCACCCGGCTGCGCCTTCACCCCCTGGCGGGCACCCGAGGCCGCAGCCGCCAGCGGAACGACCAGCATCAGCAGCAGCGCCAGCTGCCGGCCCGAAACAGTGAAAAGGGTGGTGCTGCCGTCCATGCCGCTCTCCCGTTGCCTATGCGCAGGGAGTGAGCAGCTTTCGTGCCAACTCCGGGAGGCTGTCGCAGCAGGGGTTTGACCGGCAACAGCACGGCGGCATGACGCCGCAGTGTTACAACTTCGTTCGGATTTCGTTGGCCTTAACGCGCAGGAAACACCACTGCGCAAGGCGCCATCGGGGCTGTATCAGCCGTGTTACAGGTACTGATACAGCCCGATGCAGTGCCGCTTCAGGCGCGCGGCGGGCTCGGGTCGGGATCATCGATGCCGACGTTGGTCGACGGGTTGTCGTACACCGTCTGGTCGAGCAGGCCCGTTTCCTTGGCCACGATCACCGGAACCAGCATCTGGCCCGTCACATTGGTCATCGTGCGCATCATGTCCAGGATGCGGTCGATCGCATACAGATAGCCGATGGTTTCCAGCGGCAGGTTGGCCGCACTCAGCACCACCGTCGCCATGATCACCGCCGTACCCGGCACGCCGGCAGTACCGAAGCTGCCCAGCACCGAAGCGATCAGCACCACCACGTACTGCTCCGGCGTCAGCGGCACACCGCTGTACTGGGCGATGAACACCGCGCACAGCGCCGGATAGATCGCACCGCAGCCGTCCATCTTGATGCTCGCGCCCAGCGGCACCGCGAACGAACCGTAATCCTTGTTCACGCCCAGGTTGTGGGTGATCGAACGCAGCGCGACCGGCATCGCCGCGAAGCTGGAGGAGCTGACGAACGCCACCTGCATGCCCGGCGCCGCGCCGCGGAAGAACTTCAGCGGGTTCAGGCCATGCGCCAGCAGCAGCGCGCTGTACACCACCACGATGTGCAGCGCGCAGGCCACGTACAGCGCCAGCACGAAGTGGCCCAGCGGCAGCAGCTTCTCGAAGCCATAGCTGCCGACCAGGCCGGCGATCAGGCCGAAGGTGCCGATCGGGGTGACTTCCAGCACGAAGCGGGTCACCTGGATCATGATGTCGCTCATCTGGCCGACCAGCTTGCGCGCCTCGGTCACCTTCTCGCCGAGCTTGACGATGGCAAAGCCGACCAGGCCAGCGAAGAAGATCACCGGCAGGATGGAACCACGGCCTGCGGCCAACACGGTTTCACCGGCGGCGTTGACCTTGGTGCCGATTCCCGACAGCGCGTAGAACACGTTGGACGGCACCACATCCAGCAGCACCTGCACCACGCTGGGCACTTCGCGCGGCACATAGTTGCTGGCCATCGACAGCTGCAGGCCACCGGCGCCGGGCTGCAGCACCGTACCCACGCCCAGGCCCACGCATACCGCGAGCGCGGCGGTGATCACGAACCACAGGAACGTGCGCCCGCTGAGCGCGGCCACCGATTTCTGGCCGTGCAGCGAAGAGATCGCGTTGATGACCGCGAAGAACACCAGCGGCACCGCGATCATCTTGATCAGGGTGACGTACAGCTCGCCGAGCGGGCCGAACCAGGTTTCAGCGGCCGGGCCAAGCGCCCAGCCGGCCAACGCACCGAGCACGAAGCCACCGACCACGCGCTGCCAGAATGGAATCCGCAGCCAGGCAGAGACCAGCTTCATAGGCAATCCAAGGGGGTAGGAAGGGATGCTGGCACGATAGCCCAAGGCGGGCCGCAGAACGACCGCCCACATGGCAAATCAGTGTGTCATCGGCGTGCCTTGCGAGGCCGGGCATAATGAACGTCCCGTTACACTTTGTGAGATCCCAGCGTCCATGCGTCGTTCCGTCTCCCTGTTGGCCGCCTGCGCCACGACCCTGCTGCTCGGCGCCTGCGCCAGCACCGCCCCCGCGTCCGCCCCGGCCGGCCTGAAGGTCAGCGTCGCCCCCGTCGCCCATCCTGCCGGTGAAACCCCGCAGTGGTGGTACCGCAGCGGTGCCGCCCAAGCGGCCGCCAATGGTGCGATGGCCGGCAAGGCCAAAAACGTCATCCTGTTCCTGGGTGACGGCATGAGCCTGACCACCGTGGCTGCCTCGCGTATCTACGAAGGCCAGCAGAAGGGCGGCTCGGGCGAAGAGAACCTGTTGTCGTGGGAGCGCTTCCCGGCTACCGCGTTCAGCAAGACCTACAACACCGATTCGCAGACGCCGGATTCGGCCGGCACCATGACCGCCATCACCACCGGCGTGAAGACCCACATGGGTGCGATCGGTGTCGGTGCCGGCAGCCGCACCGACTGCGCCGACAGCCTGTCCAAGGGCCTGCTGACCTGGCTGCAGCTGGCCGACAGCGCCGGCCTGGCCACCGGCGTGGTGTCCACCGCACGCCTGACCCATGCCACCCCGGCCGCGACCTATGCGCACTCGCCCGAGCGCAACTGGGAAAACGACACCGACCTGACCGAAGCGGCCAAGGCCGCCGGCTGCAAGGACATCGCCCAGCAGCTGCTGTCGACCTCGCGTTACGGCCGTGGCCCGCTGGTCGCCCTTGGTGGCGGTCGTGGTGAGTTCACCACCGTGGAAGAGCGCGACCCCGAGTACGACGACAAGGTCGGCCAGCGCCTGGACGGCCGCAGCCTGGTGCAGGAATGGCAGCAGGCGCATCCGCAGGGCGCCTATGTGTGGAACAGCAAGCAGCTGCAGGCCGCCGCCAACGCACCGGCAATCCTCGGCCTGTTCGAGCCGGACCACATGCGCTACGAGTACGAACGCCCGCAGGACCCGGCCGGTGAGCCGAGCCTGGCCGAGCTGACCGCTGCAGCGATCAAGAACCTGTCGCGCCACCAGGAAGGCTACGTGCTGATGATCGAAGGCGCGCGCATCGACCACGCCAACCACAGCGGCAACGCCTACCGTGCACTGACCGAAACCGTGGCCCTGTCCGATGCCGTGCGCGTGGCCAACGAGCTGACCTCGGCCGACGACACCCTGATCATCGTCACCGCCGACCATTCGCACACCCTGAACTTCGTCGGCTACCCGGCCCGTGGCAACCCGATCCTGGGCAAGGTGAAGGACAAGGGCGGCGAAGACGGCGCCGGCAAGCTGGATTACGCGCTGGACGGCACCGGCCAGCCGTACACCACGCTGAGCTACGCCAACGGCCCGGGCCACACCGGCAGCAGCAACCAGCAGCCGGCCGGCCCGAAGCGTTACCCGCACAACCCGAGCAGCTTCGAACCGGCCACTGGCCGCCCGAACCTGCACGATGTCGATACCGAGCATCCGGATTACATGCAGGAAGCGCTGGTCCCGATGAAGTCCGAATCGCATGGTGGCGAAGACGTCGGCATCTGGGCACGCGGCCCGGGCAGCAAGGCGATCCGCGGCACCCTGGAACAGAACGCGATCTACCACATGATCGTGCAGGCCACCCCGGCCCTGCGCGATCGCCTGTGCAAGGCCGGCACCTGCGACGACAAGGGCGTACCGGTGGAACTGCCGGCACCGGCCACCTTCGAGCGCAAGGCTGGCAGCAAGTGATGGCACGGCCGGCACGCCCTGCCCTGGCCAGCCTCCGCCGTGCGCGCTGGCTGGCCCTGCTGGGCGTGCTGGCCAGCACCTGGGCGTCGGCGCAGGGGCCGGCCTGCAAGGTCATGACCGAAGAACACGGGTTGTGGATGCTGCCTGGCTGCGAAGTCGTCGATCACAAGCCGCAGATCAGCGCGGACACCCTGCAGGATCTTCCCTACGACGGCGATGGCCTGGCGCTGGTACAGACCGCCGACGGCTTCCACTACGTCGACCGTCGCGGCCGCAGCCAGGCGGTGATCGCCTGGGACAACGGCGCAGATCCGCTGCAGGAAGGCCTGTTCCGCGGCCGCGTCGGCGACCGCGTGGGCTACTTCAACGCCGCCTTCGAGCAGGTGATTGCGGCCACGTTCGATTTTGCCTGGCCATTCCAGGACGGCGTGGCTGAGGTCTGCAACGGCTGCCGTCGTGGCACGCCCGATGGCGACGGGCATACGCCGATGGAAGGCGGCGAGTGGTTCCGTATCGATCGTTCCGGTCGCCGGCTGAAGTAAGGGGTTTATCGGCAGGGCTGCGCCCTGCACCTGCCGAAGCAACAGCAACGGCCGAAACAACAGCAACAGCGGCATTCCGTGGGATGGCGGTGCACTGTGGGTTTGCGGGGACGCCGTGAATCCGTCCATGGAGGCTTGGTCGCCGCATCCATGCGGCTCACACCCCGCAAACCCACAGTGCCCCGCCTTCGACAGTTGGCCGGTGGCCAGTAGATCCACGCCATGCGTGGATGAATCTCTTTCAGATATCGAATGAAATTCTGGGGTCAGATCCATTTTCCTGCGGAAAACGGATCTGACCCCAAGAGCCATTCCAACAGTTCGCGGAAAACTGTCGAAAGCGGGGTGTGTCGGGGGGCGGGGGCGTGCGCCCATGGGCTGGCGCGACCGAGCCTACAGGGACGTATTTACGGCGTCCCCCGCCACCGGACACACCCCGCCATCCCACAGGAAACCCGCTTCGGCTGTTGCTGTTGCCGTTGCTGCGGCCTCTGCAAGTGCCGGGTGCAACCCGGCCGACACCCACCCGATGCTACGCTGTGGCCACCGACAACCACGGAGGCGGGATGGGGGCGATCGTGTTGTTGCCGCTGGGCGTGGACGACGCGGTACTTGACCGCTGCCTGGCCGCGCTTGATGCCGGTACCGCAGCGGGTACATCGATCTGGCTGGGCGATGACGCGCAGGCCGGGCCACGTGCACAGGCAGTGGTCGAACACTGGCTGGCACATACCCCGCTGCAGGCCGAATACACCCGCCGCGCCAGACCCCTCGGCGAGGTTGCCCACCTGGACGAAATGCTGCGTGCCTGCGATGGCCTGGATGTCGCGGTGCTGGCCCCGGACAGCGTGCCTGCACCGGGATGGCTGCAGCAGTTGCAGGCCACGTTTGCGCGTGACGCCGCCATTGCCACCGCCACGCCGTGGTGCAACGTGGGCGAGACCGCTGCCTGGCCACGGCTGGGTGAACTCAACCCCGAACCGGACGACCCGGCGCTGCTGGCCCACGTGTGCGCCGCACTGCCGACCCTGCACCCCGAACTCCCCTCGGCAGTCACCCACGCGGTGCTGGTGCGCGCCAATGCGCGGCGGCGTGCCGGCGGCCTGGACGCAGAAAGCTACCTGGGCTGGAACGCGGCGCTGGTCGATCTGAGCCTGCGCATGGCCGGTCTCGGCTGGCGCAACGTGTTGTGCGAAAACGCCTTCGTCAGCCGTGCCAGTGAAGCGCCCAGCCGCGACGGCGATCTGGAGGCACTGGCCGCGCGCTGGCCGGGTTGGGTACCGCGGTTGGCTGACTTCCTGATGCACGACCCGCTGCATACGTTGCGCCAGGACCTGCAGCACAACCTGCAGCAGGCGATAATGCCGCGCGGGCAGGGCGACCTGTTCGTCTCGCCATCACCGCTGGAGCCGCCTGTTTGAATGCCGCCATTGCCGCCATCGTCGTCACCTACCAGAGCGGCAGCACCATCGATGCCTGCCTGTCGCGACTGCGCCAGGCGCACGACGTGGCCGAGATCCGGGTGATCGACAACGGCTCGCTGGATGACACGTTGGAGGTCATCCAGCGCCATGCCAGCCACGATCCGCGCGTACGCTTCATCGCCAATCCGGACAATCCCGGTTTCGCCGCAGCCAACAACCAGGGCGTTGCCGATTCACGCAGCCCGTGGCTGGCCTTCATCAATCCCGACCTGATGGTTGAAGTCGATACCCTCGCCGCACTGCGTGACCGTGCCAGTGCGGTGGGCGACAGCCTGCTGGGCGTGGAGCAGGTGGACGAACACGGCCAGGCCGATGACGCGGTACGGCGTCGTGATCCTGACTTCCTTGCCATGCTGCGCTCGCCCGGTCGCGGCGCGCGGCTGGCCATTGCCCGCGACCCGGCGCAGCCGTTGCAGCAGGTGCCGGCATTGTCCGGTGCGCTGCTGTTGATGCCGCGAGCCCTGTTCGATCGCATCGGCGGCTGGGATGCCGGCTACCGGCTGCATGCCGAAGACCTGGACCTGTGCCGTCGCGTGCGTGAGGCCGGCGGCGTGGTCGCCGTCGCCAACGACCTGAAGGTGACCCACGTGCGTGGGGTGTCCAGCCGTTCGCGCCCGTTCTTCGTGGAATGGCACAAGCATCGCGGGCTGTGGCGCTACTTCAGCAAATTCGAGGCGTCGCAGCGGTCGTTGCCGGTACGGCTGGCGGTGTGGGGGGCGATCTGGGCCCATGCCCTGGTGCAGGTGCCGCGGCTGCTGCGCAGGTCTTTGTAGAGCCGAGCCCATGCTCGGTTGCATGGATGGGGTCATCCACGCATGGCGTGGCTCTACTGGCGGCGCCCCCGGTTCACCCCTACAGGCGCATAATTCCAGCCATGCCTATCATCCAGTCCCTGCTCGACACCGACCTGTACAAGTTCACCATGATGCAGGCGGTGCTGCACCAGCACCCCGGCGCGCAGGTTCAATACCGTTTCAAATGCCGCACCCCCGGTATCGAACTGGCCCGCTACATCGACCAGATCGATGAGGAGATCGACCACCTGTGCAGCCTGCGCTTCAGCAATGAAGAGCTGGACTACATGCGTGGCCTGCGCTTCGTGAAGCCGGATTTCGCCGACTTCCTCGGCCTGTTCCACCTGGACCGCAAGTACATCCAGCTGCGCGCATCGAAGACCGTGCCCGGCGAGATCGAACTGGACATCACCGGTCCGTGGCTGCACACCATCCTGTTTGAAGTGCCGTTGCTGGCGATCATCAACGAAGTCTGGTTCCGCAACACCACCACGGCCGATTTCGCCGAGGGCGAGCGCCGCCTGCAGGCCAAGGCCGCACTGCTGCGCGATACCCCCGGTTTCGAACAGTGCCGCATCGCCGACTACGGCAGCCGCCGCCGCTACTCGCGCGACTGGCATGCGCGCCTGCTGCCGCTGCTGCGCGATGCGCTGGGCCCGCAGCTGGTCGGCACCAGCAACGTGCACTTCGCGCGCCTGTACGGCATGACCCCGCACGGCACCATGGCCCACGAATACCTGCAGGCGTTCCAGGCGCTGGGCCCGCGCCTGCGCGATTCGCAGGTGGCGGCGCTGGAATCGTGGGCACGCGAGTACCGCGGCGACCTCGGCATCGCGCTGTCCGATGTGGTCGGGCTGGACGCGTTCCTGCGCGACTTCGACATGTATTTCTGCAAGCTGTTCGACGGCGTGCGCCATGATTCCGGCGACCCGTTCGACTGGGGCGACCGTATGCTGGCCCACTTCCAGCAGCGCCGCGTCGATCCGCGCAGCAAGGTGCTGGTGTTCAGCGATGGGCTCGACATCACCAAGGTGATGCGCCTGTACGACTACTTCCGCGGCCGCTGCCAGGTGGCGTTCGGCGTGGGTACCCATCTGACCAACGATCTGGGGCCGACCCCGCTCAACATCGTCATCAAGATGGTCCGCTGCAATGGCCAGCCGGTGGCCAAGCTCAGCGACTCGCCGGGCAAGAGCATGTGCGATGACCCGGGCTACCTGTCCTACCTGCGGCAGGTGTTCGAGCTGCCGGACCCGGGCCAGGCCTGATCGAGTCCGGTCCGGGGCCGCGCTGCGGCCAGCGGGATGTGGCTGCCTGCGCGCGGTGCTTGCTGGCCCTCGCGCCTGGCTGCAATTGACCGTGTCTTGATGCCGCAAGCGGCAGGATCGACGTTATCATGCGGTTTCAACCACATGAATGTGACGTGCGTCATCAAATGAGTTCCCTTCGCTGCAGTATCCACCCTGCAAGTCTGCCAATGGATCCGCCGATGGCCGCTGGAAGGAACAACGCGTGACGGCGCCCCATCTTGCCATTGCCGGCATGCCGGCCGAGTTCGTCGAAATGCGCAGTGGCGGCGTGTACTGGGTCGTTGCCGCCGGCAGCGCGCCGGCCGATCTGCTGGGCGCCAGTGCGCTGACCGGTGCGGGCGATCTGGATGACGTAGTGCTGGCGACGCTGGGGCGCGGTGTCGAGCCGATGCTGTCCCTGCTGACTGCCGAACAAGGCCCTGCACGGGTGCGCATGTTCCAGTGTTCGCATCAGGGCATGCAGCAGGCCCTGCGTGGCCTTGCCGAGGATCTGCCCCGCGCTTCGGGTTCCACGACGCGCATGTGCGTCGTGCAGTTTCCGGTGGCTGCACTGGACGGGTGGGACGATGCGCGTTTGTCGCGCTGGTGCCAACGCCTGCAGCACTGGGCGCAGCAGGCCGCTCAGGTCCTGTTGCTGCTGTGCCATGGCGAGGTGGCCACGGTCGCGCCACGCCTGTTGCCCTTGAACCGGAGCTGCGCTGGCGTCGCCCAGTTGCATCCGCACCGTGGTGCACTGCAGCTGTTGCTGCATTACTGGACCAACAGCCACGGCGTCGTCGCACAACGTGCCTTCACTGTCGAACAGGTCGGCCAGCGCCTGCAGCGCGTGGTCGACCCCGAGGTCGAAGCGCCGTCAGTGGCGGGCGAGGGCGGCAGTGACCGCGACCTGTTCCTGGCCCAGACCGATGTGCTGGAAGGTGCCCCGCCGTTGTCGTCGGCCTGGCGCCTGTACGAAGGGTGGGCTGGCCTGATGCCGGCCGCACTGCAGGCACGCGAGGCCACGGTAGTGGTGGCCATCAGTGAAAACGCACAGGTCGATGCGCTGGCTCGATTGCTGCATCGCCTGCGCCGTGAGCGCGGCGATGCCCTGAAGCTGGTGGTGCGCGAACTGCAGCCCTGCCTGCGCTACGCCGATGAGCGGCTGTTGCTGCAGTGCGGTGGCAGCCTGGTGGTGCCTGCACGCACCCCTTTGCCGCGCCTGCTGACCCTGCTCGACACCGTGCAGCGGCAGCGTTGGCAGGGCCAGTTGGCGGACGATCCGGAACCGTTGATCCGTGCGCACCGGCCACCGTCGATCAGTGGCCAGGTCAGTGCATCACGCTTCCGCCAGATCGCCAGTGAACGCATCGACCAGGACGGCAGCGCCGTGGAAAGTGCGGTGCTGGCATTGCAGCCGGTGGCTGGCCTGCGCGCCGAGCAGACGCTGCAGCAGCTGCGCATCCGCCGCCAGGGCGACCTGGCCTGCGTATACCGCGGACAGGTGCGCCTGTTCCTGTTCGGTTGCCGCCGCGATGCCATCGAACAGGCGCTGGGCAACCTGTTCCGCCTGCCCTGGCGCGAGCTGTTCGACGGTTACCAGCGGCTTGCCGAATACGATATCGCGGCGATGAACGCCAGCGGCAGCGATCCAGAGACCGAACTGCTGCCGCAGCCTGCGGAACCAGTGGCGAGCTCGGTAACCGCAGTTGTCGCAGCGCCATTTGCCACACCAACGCCGCTGCGGCTGGGAGACGACGCATGACCACCGACCAGCAGCTGTGGACGTTGATCGTCGCCTGCGCGGTACTGATGATCCCGTTCGGCGCGATGCTGGGCGTGCTGTGGCGCGGCCTGCGCCGACGCGTCGGTGGGTGGTTGCCGCCTCGCCACCTGCGCCGGGCCGGCGTGCGCCAGCGTGCACCGCGGAGGCCGGCATGAGTCCGCAGGCATTGCCCGCATCACCGTTCGCCTGGGCCGACCTGCGTGGCTGGAACCTGTACTTCCTGTCCAAGGTGGTGCTGGCCTGGATGGGCGCGCTGGATCTGAAGATCCTGCCCAACCTGCTGTTCCTCGGCGCACTGCTGGTGCCGTTGCGTTGGCGCTGGGCGCGCATCGCGCGCACGGTGGTGGCTGTCCCCGTGGGTGTGGCGCTGTACTACCAGGACACCTGGTGGCCGCCGTTCCAGCGATTGCTGGCGCAGCCGGGCGTGCTCGATTTCTCTGCCGACTACTGGCTGGAACTGGCGCAGCGCTTCATCAACTGGCAGATGGTGGCGGTGCTGGCCCTGCTGCTGGTGGCCTATTACCTGCTGAAACCGTGGCTGCGCATCACCACCCTCAGCGTGCTGGGCATGCTCGGCATGGCGGTGGTCGCGCTGCCGCTGCCGGCCGGGCTGGTCGCGGGATCGGGCCAGGCGGTGGCGGCCACCGGCAATGCGGGTGGCGGCCGTGCGCAGCTGGCGCCGGCCAGCAACGACAACCTCAACGCCTGGCTGGCCAGTTTCTACCAGCAGCAGTCGAGCCTGAAGACGGCGTTCCCGGCGCCGGCCAGCGGCGCGCCGTTCGACGTCATCATCCTCAACATCTGTTCGCTGGCCTGGAGTGACCTGGACGAAGTGGGGCTGCGGCAGAACAACCTGCTCGACCGCATGGACGTGGTGTTCGACGACTTCAATTCGGCAACCGCCTACAGCGGACCCGCGGCGATCCGCCTGCTGCGCGCCAGCTGCGGGCAGACCTCGCATACCGCGTTGTTCGATCCGGTGCCGGCCGAATGCCAGCTGTTCTCCAACCTGCAGCGCCTCGGCTTCCAGAGCGAGGTGGCCATGAATCACGACGGTCACTTCGACGATTTCATCGGTGAGCTGTCCAAGTACGGCGGCCTGCAGGCCAAGCCGATGGACATCAATCCGCTGCCGCGCGCGCTGGTGGCGTTCGACAAATCGCCGTTGCGTCGCGATGGCGACGTGCTGAACAGCTGGTTCAAGCAACGCCAGGCCGAGTCCACCCAGCAGGTGGCGCTGTTCTACAACACCATCTCGCTGCACGACGGCAACCGCATCGTCGGCGCCGATGGCCGTGCCAACGCTGCCGACTACAAGGCGCGTGCGCAGATGGTACTGGGCGACATGGCCGGTTTCGTCGATGCGGTGGAGAAGAGCGGACGACGGGCGATGATCGTGGTGGTGCCCGAACACGGCGCTGCCCTGCATGGCGATCGCATGCAGATCCCGGGCATGCGCGAAATTCCCAGCCCGTCGATCACCCATGTGCCGGTGGGGGTGAAGCTGGTGGGCATGGGCGCGCCTGCCGCCGGTGGCCCACGGCATGTCCCCGAGCCGAGCAGCTACCTGGCCATCTCCGAGCTGGTGGCACGGGTGTACGCGCTCAACGCACAATCGCCGCCGGCCGACCGCGACTGGAACAGCCTGCTCAAGGGGCTGCCACAGACGCCGTCGGTGTCCGAGAACGAGGGTGCCAAGGTCATCGACTACGACGGCAAGCCATGGCTGCAGCTGCAGGGCAGCCAGACCTGGAGCCCTTACCCCGAGGACAAACGCTGATGGCCGCTGACATCCTCACGGTGCCCACCACGCTGTCGGTCGAGGAAGACGACATCGACCTGCTGCGGCGCAGCCTGAACATGCCGGAGATGCCCTATGTGGACTTCTCGGCGCAGAACGAGCGCGCGCAGGCGTTGGCACGCTGGCCGCTGCTGGCCGAACTGGAGCAGCAGCCATGAGTACGGTGCTGTCCCTGCAGGGCGTGCATGGTGGCACCGGCGTGACCACTGTGCTGGCGGCGCTGGGCCAGGCCCTGCATGTGCAGGGCCAGCGCGTGCTGCTGGTCGAATGCAGCCCGGACCAGATGCTGGGCCTGCACCTGGGCCTGCCAGCCAAGGAGGCAGGCGGCTGGGCACGCGCCCAGCTTGATGGGGGCGACTGGCGCGCGTCGGCCTTCGCCTGCGCGCCTGGCCTGGCCGTGCTTCCCTACGGTCGCGTCGATCTCGGCGAGGCACTGCGGGTCGAGCAGTGGCTGCAAACTGCCCCGGCAACCTGGGCCGAGCGCATGCCGCTGCTGTCCTCGCAGTTCGACTGGCTGCTGTTCGACCTGCCACAGCGGCTGCCGGCGCACGTGGCTGCGATCAATCAGCACGCCGCCTGCACTCTGCCGTTGCGCCTGGCCTGTGTCGATCCGACCAGCCATGTGGTGCTGCAACGGCAGAATGCCGACGCACGCCGTGTTCTGGCCAATCGCTACGATCCCGCCGTACCGGTACAGCGCGACCTGATGCAGTTGTGGCTGCACTCGCATGCTGCGCGCCTGCTGCCGCAACCGCTGCACGAGGATGCGCGGGTGCCGGCGGCGTTGGCCAGCAAGCAGCCGCTGGGCCGTCATGCGGCCGATTCGCTGGCCGCGGCGGATATCGATGGTCTCGCGTTGTGGTGCCTGGCCGAGGCTGCCCGGCGGCAGGCGGAGGGTGCGCACGGATGAGCGCGCGGGTCTACTACCTGCATTGGAGCCGCCTGCGTGATCGGGTCCATGCGCCGTGGGCGACCTGCCTGGTGCTGTGGCTGCTGCAGGCCATCGGCTGGGCGTTCCTGCGCCTGGAAGCTCCGGCGTGGCAGGCACTGGCACCGCGCCTGCGCGGTGCGTTCCCGCAGTTGCAGGGCGACCGTCGCTGGCGCCCGGGCGACCCGCTGCGGTTGCTGATCCAGGCCGTGTGGCTGTCGATCGTGCGCCTGGTGCCGCGTCCATCGCAGCGCAGGCAACGACTGGCCCGCGCGCGCCGGCAACGCATCGCCGAACTGCGCGGTGCTGCCGGGCGTGGTCACCTGCGCTACGTGCGTGCGATGCGCGATGCGCCCAACGAGGTCTGGAACAGCCGCATCATGGCCTGGGCCAGCCAGCGCCTGCAGGCGTTGTCGCCGCGCACGCGCAATCTGCTGACCTTCCTGATCGGTCTGGCCACGCTGGGCCTGGCCGTGTTGTGCATCACCCAACCGTTCACCTACTTCGCGCAGTTCGTGTTCGTACTACTGCTGTGGGTCATCGCCCTGCTGGTGCGGCGCATGCAGGGGCGCTACGCCACCCTGGTACTGGTGGTGCTGTCGATGACGGTGTCCTGCCGCTACCTGTGGTGGCGCTACACGGCCACGTTGAACTGGAACAGCACCTTCGACCTGATCTGCGGACTGGTACTGCTGGCCGCGGAAACCTACTCGTGGCTGGTGCTGATGCTGGGCTATGTGCAGGTGGCGTGGCCGCTGCGTCGTCGCCCGGCGCCGCTGCCGGCCGATGTCCAGCAGTGGCCGACGGTGGATGTGCTCATTCCCACCTACAACGAAGACCTGGCCCTGGTACGGCACACCGTGTACGCGGCGATGGGCCTGGACTGGCCGGCCGACAAGCTGCGCATCCACATTCTTGACGACGGCAGGCGCGAGGAGTTCCGCGCCTTCGCCGAGCGCGCCGGGGTGAACTACATCACCCGCACCGACAATCGCCACGCCAAGGCGGGCAACCTCAACCATGCCCTGACCCTGATCGATGGCGAACTGGTGGCCATCTTCGACAGCGATCATCTGCCGGTGCGTTCGTTCCTGCAGGTCTCCTGTGGCTGGTTCCTGCGCGACCCGAAGCTGGCACTGGTACAGACGCCGCATCACTTCTTCTCGGCCGATCCGTTCGAGCGCAACCTGCAGGTGTTCCGCAGCGACCCCAACGAGGGCGAACTGTTCTACGGGCTGGTGCAGGATGGCAATGACCTGTGGAACGCGGCGTTCTTCTGCGGCTCCTGCGCGGTGCTGCGTCGCGAGGCGATCGATGCCATTGGCGGCTTTGCCACCGAGACCGTCACCGAGGACGCGCACACGGCGCTGCGCCTGCACCGCAACGGCTGGAACTCGGCGTACCTGCGCATCCCGCAGGCGGCCGGCCTGGCCACCGACAGCCTCGGCGCGCACGTCAACCAGCGCATCCGCTGGGCACGCGGCATGGTGCAGATCTTCCGCATCGACAACCCGCTGATCGGCAAGGGCCTGAGCCTGTTCCAGCGCTTCTGCTACGCGAACGCAATGCTGCACTTCCTCGCCGGCATTCCACGCCTGGTGTTCCTCACCGCGCCGCTGGCGTTCCTGCTGCTGCACGTCTACATCATCTACGCGCCGGCCTTGGCGATCCTGCTGTTCGTGGTGCCGCACATGGCCCACGCCAGCCTCACCAACGCGCGCATCCAGGGCAAGTACCGCCGCCCCTTCTGGGGTGAGGTGTATGAGACGGTGCTGGCCTGGTACATCGCACGGCCGACCACCATTGCGCTGTTCAGCCCGGGGCGTGGCAAGTTCAACGTCACCGACAAGGGGGGCACGCAGGCCGGTGATCGCTTCGATTGGCGCGTGGCACGGCCTTACCTGGTGCTGGCGCTGTTGAACGTGCTGGGCCTGTGCTTCGCGGTCTGGCGTTTCATGCATGGCCCGGCCGACGAACGTGGCACGGTGGTCGTCAGCTCGCTGTGGGTGCTGTACAACCTGCTGATCATCGGTGGGGCACTGGCCGTGGCCGCCGAAGTGCAGCAGGTACGCCGCACCCATCGCGTCACCACGCGTCTGCCGATGGCCCTGCAGGTTCCCGATGGTCGCCGCCTGCGTGGTGTCATGCAGGACTACTCCAACGACGGTGTCGGCATCGAGCTGGGCGACGACCCGCAACTGCTTGAGGGCCAACCGGTGCAGGTACTGTTGGGCCGGGGCCGTCGCGAGTTCGCGTTCCCCGCGCGCGTGCAACGCAGCGTCGGCCACCGCCTCGGCCTGCTGCTGACCTTCGAGAACGAACGCCAGCGCGTGGAATTTGCCCAGTGCACCTTTGCCCGCGCAGATGCGTGGCTCGACTGGCACGCCGGCTACCAGCCCAAGAGCCTGCCACGCAGCCTGTGGAGCGTGCTGGTGCTTGGCTGGCGCGGTTACCGGCGGATGGGCGATTTCGCACCGTTCGACCTCGACCGCCCCGCGCACTGGAACCGTCGCCTGCTGCGCTGGCTGGCCAGTTTCGCCCCGCAACGTCCGCTTCCATCCCACCCGGCTGACCCAGCCGCTGATCCAGGGCTTCGTCCATGAGCATTCCGTCCTCTCTGCGCTGGCTGCTGTTGCCTCTGCTGGCCTTGCCTGTGGCCTCGGGCAACAGTGCGCCGGCCCCCGTGCCGGCATCTGCCACCAGCCCCACGCCGGCCGCCCCGCAAGCACAGGTCGCGGTGCCGACGCCGGTTGCGGCTGCAGCGGTTCCTGCGCAGCGCAGTGAAGCCGCACTGCCGCAGACCTGGGCAGGCAGTGCGTGGCCCTGGCAGCGCGAAAGCACGTTCGCCCAGTTGGGCCGTCGCCAGGACACGCTGCTGTCGGGCGTGCGCAACGCGACCACCTTCGAATTCCAGGTACGCCGCGATCGCCTGGCCCGCGAAGCCGAGCTGGACCTGAGCTTCACGCCGTCGCCGTCGCTGCTGCCGACCCTGTCGCATCTGCGGGTCTATCTCAACGACGCGTTGATGGGGGTAGTGCCGATCAGCAACGACCAGCTTGGCCGCCCGGTGCAGGCCAAGCTGCCGCTGGATGCGCGCCTGATCGCCGACTTCAACCAGGTGCGGCTGGAGTTTGTCGGCCATTACACCGACATCTGCGAAGAACCCACCCACAGCTCGCTGTGGGTGAACCTGTCCAGCAACAGCACGCTGCGCCTGGGCGGACAACCGCTGGCGATGCAGGACGACCTGGCCAACTTCCCGTTGCCCTTCTTCGATCCGCGCGACACCGCGCGGCTGGAGCTGCCGGTGGTGTTCGGTGCCGCACCGACGCTGGCCCAGCAACGCGCCGGTGCAGTGATGGCCTCCTATTTCGGCAGCCTGGCCGGTTGGTGGCGGCAGGCACGCTTCCCGGTCAGCTTCGGCCAACTGCCGGCGCAGGGGCATGCCGTGGTGCTGGCGGTCAATGGCAAGTTCCCGCCGGTGATCGCCAACCATGCACCGGTGAAGGGCCCGGTGGTTGAACTGATGGCGCTGCCGGAGGACCCGCAGCGCAAACTGCTGCTGGTGCTGGGCCGCAACGACGACGACCTGCAGAAGGCGGTGGCGGCGATGGCGGCGGGCAACGCGCTGTTCCGTGGCAGCCAGGTCAGCATCGACGAGGTCAAGCCGTTGGCCCCGCGCAAGCCGTACGACGCACCGAACTGGGTGCGTACCGATCGTGCCGTGCGTTTGGCCGAACTGCTCGACTATCCCCAGCAGCTGCATGCGAACGGGGTGTCTCCGCAGCCGATCACGGTCAGCCTCAACCTGCCACCGGATCTTTTCATCTGGCGCAACCAGGGCATTCCGCTGAACCTGCGTTACCGCTACACGCCGCCGTTCGGCAGCGATGAATCGCGACTGGGCGTCGCAATCAACGAACAGTTCATTTCCAGCTTCCCGCTGGTGCGTCGCAACGGCAAGCAGGGCCTGGAGGAAATCCGCCTGCCGGTGCTGGCCGGTGACGCCGGTGCCGACGACGGCCGCCTGCTGATTCCCTCGCTCAAGCTGGGTGATCGCAACCAGCTGCGCTTTGATTTCAACTTCGCCAGCGTGATGGGCAGCGCCCAGCGCGACCACTGCCAGACCGTGCTGCCGCCGAACCTGCAGGCGGCGATCGAAGAAGATTCGACCATCGACTTCTCCGGTTTCCACCACTACATGGGCCTGCCGGACCTGTCCGCATTCGCGCTTAGTGGATTCCCCTTCAGCCGCATGGCCGATCTGTCCGAGACAGTGGTGCTGGTGCCGGCAACGGCAAGCGAATCGCAGGTCAGCCTGCTGTTGAATCTGGTGGGGGGCCTGGGCGTGCAGACCGGATACCCGGCCTATGGCCTGCGCCTGTCCGATGACTGGAAGCAGGCCAGCGCGATGGATGCCGACCTGCTGATGCTGGGTGCAATGCCGGCCGAACTGCGCGGCAGCGATCAGTTGTCGCTGCTGATCGATGACCAGCGCACGCGCCTGCTCAATGGCCAGTCACCGTCGCCCCAGCTGGCGATGGAGCAGGCCCGTCGCGGCAGCCGCGCCGGTGATCCGGCGGTCACCCAGGTGGCGGTCACCGCCGAAGCGCCCTTCGCGGCGATCATCGGCCTGCAGTCGCCGCATCATGCGCAGCGCAGCATCGTCTCGCTGGCAGCCAGCAATGCCGCCGACTACGGCCTGCTCGACGACGCCCTCAGCGATACCGGCAAGCGCCAGGCGATTGCCGGTTCGGTGGCGATCCTGCGCAGTTCGGGCATCCACAGCCAGTTCGTCGGCGACCATTACTACGTGGGCGCGCTGCCGTGGTGGCTGCTGCTCTGGTACCACCTGGCTGATCACCCCGCGCTGCTGGCGGTATTGGCCACGGTGGTGGTGCTGATGGTGGCCTTCCTGTTCTGGCGGGTGCTGCGCTGGGTGGCGGCCAAGCGGCTGGATCCGGGGCACTGATTGATGGTGCGCACGCCGCCTTCGCTGGTCGCCGCCTCCGGCCTGGTCCTGATCGGGCTGGCCGGCCCGTGCGCGGCGCAGGCGCTGCCGGATACGCCCGGCGGCACGGTTGCCGAGCAGCGGCAATGGCTGCTGCAGCAGGTGCGCATCGGTGAGGCCAGCGGCCGCCAGGGGTTGATCGAAGATGCCCTGGCGCGGTTGCGCATGCTGGCGCCGGACGATCGCAGCACCCTGCTGGCGATCCTGGAAGTGCAGCTGTCGCAGCAGAAGATGGAGGACGCCGATGCGACCCTGCAACGGCTGCGCCAGCTCGGCGTTGGCACCCGCGAACTGGCCGCCGGCGAGCGCCTGTGGCGTGCCTACCGGGGCGACCTGCAGCAGGAACTGCAGCAGGCGCGCCTGTTCGCCGCCGGTGGCCGCAGCGAAGAAGCGCTGGCGATCTACCGCCGCCTGTTCAACGACGATCCACCGGGGCTGCAACTGGGTCTGGAGTACTGGCGCCTGCGGGGCACGCAGGCCAGCGGCCGCGATGCAGCGATCCGCGCACTGACTGCGCTGGATCGCACCTATCCCGGCAACACCACGCTGTTGCAGACACTGTCGCAACTGTTGTTCGCGGCCGGTCGTGACAGCGATGCGCTGGCCGCGCTGCAGCGCATGGGGCGCAATCCGGAAGCGCGCGCGCTGGCCGCGGACGCCGAGTGGGGCTACCTGCAGGACCAGCCCGCCGACGAGCGCAACGTGCGCCGCCTGCAGGAATTCATCACCCGCAATCCCACCTTCAGCGATATCGCGCTGGTGCGCGAGCGCTATGCCGAACAGCACAAGCGGGTGAGCGACCCGGCCTGGCGCGCCGGCCTGCGTGCCCAGCAACTACTTGATGCCGGTCGCAATGCCGATGCCGAACGCGCGTACCTGCAGGCGCTGCGCGGCTATCCGCGCGAAGCGGAATTCCTCGGTGGGCTGGGCCTGGCATTGATGCGACAAGGGCGCCGCGAGCAGGCCATCGCGTACTTCCAGCGTGCCGTGCAGGCCACGCCCGCCGGTGATACCAGCGACAGATGGCGCGACCTGATCACCAGCACCCGCTATTGGCTGCTGCTGGACCAGGCCGACACCGCACTGGCCGAGGGCAGGCTTGATGAGGCCGAGGCGTTCTATTCGCAGGCTCGCCGGCAACAGCCACGCGAGGTCAACGCCCTCCTCGGCCTGGTCGATGTAGCGGTGGCGCGTGGCGACGATGCGTCCGCCGAGCGACAGCTGCAGGCCGCGCGGCGGATCGCCCCACGCGATGCCAATGTGATCCGCAAGCTTGTGCAGCTGTATGGCCGCACCGATCCACAGCGCCTGGAAGCCTTCATCAACGCCTTGCCTGCAGCGCAGCGCAAGCTGTACGCCGAAGACCTGCGCCAGCTGCAGATCAATCGCCTGCGCGAGCGTCGCGAGCAGGCGCTCGCCACCGGCGATGCCAATGCCGCCATCGCGCTGGGGCGAGAGCTGCGCGGCGAGCTGCCCGGCGATGCCTGGCTGGCGTATGCGCTGGGCAATGAACTGCGGGCAGCCGGCCAGCAGATTGAAGCGGATGCCGTGATTGCCGATATGGCTGCGCGCAATGCCGGCATGGAAGCGCGTTACGCGCAGGCGCTGTACCTGTCAGGCTCCGACCGCCTGCCGCAGGCGCTGGCCGTGCTCGATGGCGTGCCGCGTGCGCAGTGGGACGATGACATGCGCGCATTGTCAGCACGCCTGCAGCGACAGCAGCTGATCGATCATCTGTGGGAGCTGCGCGCACAGGGCCGGGAAGCAGAAGCCATCGCCCTGCTGCAGCAACAGCCCCCCAGCGCGGACAACCAGCTGATCCTGGCCGAATGGGCGCGCCTGCGTGGCGACCACGTACAGGCACTGCACTACTACCAGCAGGTGCTGGCGGTGCAGCCAGACAACCTCGATGCGCAGTTGGGCCAGGTGCAGGCCTGGATCGGCACCGGCGATCTGGCCAGCGCCCGCCGGCAGATGCACGACGCGCCGCCCGTGGTGGCCGATGATGCGATCGGCCAGCAACGCCAGTTGGCGAACATCTGGACCGATCTGCATGAAGACGCCAAGGCGCTGCAGATCCTGCGCGCGCTGCTTGCCCGCCAGAGCGGAGCGGACGCGCAGTCCTGGCGCGATGCGGCGCGGCTTGTGCGCCGCGAGGATCCGCAGCAGGCGCTGGACATGTACGCACGGGCGATGGCCGACAACGGCCTGATCGCGCCCTCGCAGGCGCAGCCGCGCGACAACCGCGCGTTGACCCTGGCCAGCCGCGAAACCGCCAGTGACGACTGGTTGCGGCGCAGCCTGCGCAGCGACGTGGACACCCTGTACCAGCAGGAGAACCCGACGCTGACGGTGATGCAGGATTCCGGCCGCCGCAGCGACGGCACACCCGGCATCTCGCAACTGACGCGCGACACCCGCATCGCCCATCTTGATGCACCGTTCGCTGGCGGCCTGGGTTGGGCGCGTATCGAACAGGTGCATTTCGACGCAGGCAGTTTCCAGGCCGATGCCGATGGCGCCTACAGCGATGATTTCGGCAGCTGCGACCTGGGCCTGCTGCAGGCCGACGGTACGCGCCTGCAGGCCCCGGGCTGCACCCGCGACGTACACCAGCGGCGCAATTCGGGACCCGGCTTTGCCGTGGGCTGGCGCACCCTGGATGATCGCTGGAATTTCGATATCGGCCATTCCCCGTCCAACTACGTGGTGGGCAACTGGCTGGGCGGCGTCACCCTCAATGGTGACCTCGGCCGGCTGGGCTGGGGAGCGACCGTATCGCGGCGGCCGATGACCAATTCACTGCTGTCGCAGGCCGGCGCGATCGATCCACGCAGCGGCATTGCCTGGGGCGGTGTCACCGCCAATGGCGTGACCTTCAGCCTCGGCTATGACGAAGGCGGGCGCAACGGCATGTGGTCGAACTGGAGCTGGCACCAGCTGACCGGGCACAACGTGGTGGACAACACCCGTGCGCGGGCGATGGTTGGCTGGTACCACAAGCTGATCCAACGCCCGGACATGCGCCTGGATGTGGGCACCAGTGCGATGTACTGGCGCTACCAGAAGGACCTCGGCGGCTATTCGCTGGGGCAGGGCGGTTACTACAGTCCGCAGCGCTACGCTTCGTTGAGCCTGCCGGTGGGCTTCGCCTGGCGCAACGATGACTGGTCGGTGCGCGTGGATGGTTCGGTCAGCGTTTCCAATGCACGCACCCGCTCGATCAGCCGCTTCCCCGAAGAGGCCCTGATCCAGCGCGTGATCGCACAGCTGGAACCGCAGTACGGTCCACTGCGGCTGGACCCGGATGGCCTGTACACCACCGACGGCAGCAGCACCGGTACCGGCTATCGCCTGTATGCCGCAGTGGAGCGGCGCCTGGGAGATCACGTCGTGCTGGGTGCGGCCGGCACCCTGCAGCGCAGCCGCGATTTCTCGCCGAACACGTGCCAGCTCTACCTGCGCTATTCCTTCAAACCGTGGCAGGGCAATCTGCCGTTGCCCGTCTCTCCGCTGGTGCCGTATGGCGAATTCCGCTGACCCGCAACGCCGCCGCCTGCTGCAGGCCGCCGTCCTGCTGCCGTTGCTGGGCGGCGTCGGCGGCCGTGCGCTCGCCGCAACCCGCTGGCCGGCCTGGCAGGTTCTGCAGGACAGCAGCCTGAGCCGCGATGGGCGCATGATCGACCGCAGCCAGGACGATCAGCGCAGCACATCGGAAGGTCAGTCCTACGCACTGTTCTTTGCGCTGGTCGACAACGATCCTGCGCTGTTCGACCGCCTCCTGGCCTGGACGCAGGACAATCTCGCCGGTGGCGACATGTCCGTGCGCCTGCCCGGCTGGTTGTGGGGCCGCAAGGACAAAGACGGCTGGGGCCTGCTGGACGACAATCCCGCATCCGATTCGGATCTGTGGCTGGCCTACGCACTGCTGGAAGCCGCGCGCCTGTGGCGACGCCCCGCGTTGCAGGCCATCGCCGAAGGCATGCTGGCACAGGTGCGTGCACGCGAGATCGTGCAGTTGCCCACGCTGGGGCCGATGCTGCTGCCGGGGCCGCAGGGATTCATCGAGGACGGCGCCACACGTGTCAATCCCAGTTACCTGCCGTTGCCGCTGTTGAGGCGCTTTGCAGCGGTTGACCGCGGCGGTCCCTGGCAGGCCCTGGCCGACAACACGGTCACCGTGCTGCAGCAGACCAGTCCGCACGGCTTCGCGCCGGACTGGGCCGCCTGGAAGGACGGCACCTTCGTCGTTGATCCGGCGAAGGGCGCTGTAGGCGGCTACGACGCCATCCGCTGCTACACGTGGGCTGGCATGACCGCGCCGCGTGACCCCTTGTTCCGTCGCCAGCTGGCTGCCCTGTCAGGCCCACTGCAGCGCCTGCGCAATGGCGCACCGATGTGGGAGAAAGTCGACACGCGTACCGGCAAAGGGCAGGGCGAGGGCAATTATGGGTTCCGTGCCGCACTGCTGCCCTACCTGCTGGCACAGGGCGAAAAAGCCCGCGCAGCGGCACTGCTGCAGAGCCTGCCCAGTGCCGAACAGCAGCGTGCCGATGCGCCCGCGTACTACTCGCAGATGCTCACCCTGTTCGGTCGCGGCTGGGCGGAAGGCCGCTGGCGTTTCGCCGCCGATGGACGCCTGCAACCGCGCTGGCGGTGACCATGGGGTCAGATCCCTTCCCACGGGAAAGGGCTCTGACCCCGCTGCGCCTCACTCCAACGCGTAACGCAGCACAAACAGCACCGCCACCAGCCACACCGCCGGATGCACCTCGCGCCAGCGGCCGGTGCCGGCCTTCAGCGCGGCATAGGCAATGAAGCCGAAGGCCAGGCCGTTGGCGATGGAATAGGTGAACGGCATCGCCAGCGCGCACAACGCCGCCGGCACCGACTCGGTCAGGTCGCTCCAGTCCACTTCCACCAGTTCGCGCAACATCAAGCCAGCCACGAACAGCAGCGCCGGCGCGGTGGCATAGCCGGGCACCATCGCCGCCAGCGGCGAGAACAGCAGTGCGGCCAGAAACAACGCGGCCACCACCAGCGCGGTCAATCCGGTACGGCCACCCACCTGCACGCCAGAGGCGCTCTCGGCGAAAGCGGTGGTGCTGCTGGTGCCCAGCAGCGAGCCGGCGACAATCGCCGTGCTGTCGGCCAGCAGCGCGCGGCCGAACCGCTTCTGTGCGCCCGGCAGCTTCAACAGGCCGGCACGGCCGACCACGCCATACAGCGTGCCGGTGGCATCGAAGACTTCCACCAGCACGAACACCAGCACCACCTGCAGCAGTACCGCAATCGGTGCGCCGCCGTTGTGGTGCAGCAGGCCGGGCAGGTCCAGCTGCAGGAAGGTCGGTGCCAGGCTCGGCGGCAACGACACCAGCCCGTGGTACTGCAGATCGCCCAGTGCCCAGCCGGCCGCGGTCACCGCCAGGATGCCGATCAGGATCGCGCCGCGCACGCGCCGCGCTTCCAGGATCGCAATCAGCAGGAAGCCGCCCAGTGCCAGCAGCGGCGGCGCGGTATTGAGCGGGCCCAGCGCAACCAGCGTGTCCTCGTTGCCGATGATCACGCCGGATTTCTGCAGCGCGATGATCGCCAGGAACAGGCCGATGCCGGCCACGATCGCCGACCGCAATGAAGCCGGAATGCCCGACACCAGCCACGCGCGCACGCCGGTCAGCGACAGCACCAGAAACACCAGGCCCGAAATGAACACCGCCGCCAACGCCTGCTGCCAGGGCAGGCCGGCAGCACCGACCACGGTGAAGGCGAAGAACGCATTCAAGCCCATGCCCGGGGCCATGCCCACCGGGAAGTTGGCCGCCAGTGCCATCACCACCGAGCCCAGCGCTGCGGCCAGGCAGGTGGCCACGAACACCGCACCTGCATCCATGCCGGTGGTGCCGAGAATCTCGGGATTGACGAAGACGATGTAGGACATCGTCAGGAAGGTGGTGACACCGGCCAGCAGCTCGGTGCGCACGGTGGTGCCGTGCTGCTGCAGCTGGAACAGGCGTTCGAACAGGGACATCGCAGATCTCTCGTACCTGCGCGCCCTGCCGCCCAGAGGGCCTGCGGATGCGTCGCCAGGCGGTTAGAAGTGGTAGTTCAACTTCAGCGTAACGCTGCTGTAGTTGGTATGGAAGCTGCGTCGCGCCGCAGCCGGGTAGTTGGGATCTTCCAGGTAAACCGGGCTGGAGCCCAGGTGGGTGTAGCGGTACTCGGCACCCGCCGAGAGCTGGTCGTTGAAGCGGTAAAGCACACCTGCGCCGACGTTGCCGCCGGTGGAAACATGGGACGCGCGGGTTTCAAATTCGGCGACGCGACACCCATTGGTGGCCTCCACCAGGGACTTGTCGCAGCCCAGCGAAAACTCCTGGCGGGCCACGGTCACGCCGGCGCTGACGTACGGCAGCCACTGGCCTGCGGCGTAACCCAGCGTCAGGTTGATCGCGCCCGAACGGGTCACCGCATCCTTGCCGTAGTAAGGGCTGTACTGATGGTTGTCGCGGTCCTTCCACTCCTGGTTGATGTTGCCGAAGGACAGGGTGCCTTCGATCCCGGCAACGACGTTGTTGTCGAACTGCCAGTTGCGGCCGACCTGCAGCCCGCCTGCAAAGCCGCGGATGCTCTTTTCAGTGGCATTGGCATTGCTGCGGTCCTGGCTGTGGCCTTCGCCATGGGTGGCATGTGCCCCCAGATGGATGCCTTCCCAGTTCGCCGGCGCGGCAGCGGCGGTGCCGGACAGCAGCAGTGCCGCCGTGGTCGAGATCAGTGCTTTCATGTGTTTCCTACGTGGGGGATGAATCGGGTGCGTAGGAAAACCGAAGCGTTGGGCCAGGAACATACAACGAGTTGCAAAGTGCGGAGCTTGCCGTATGCGACAAGTAATTAACGCTGCTTTACACCTGCAGCCTTCAGCCGAGTGGCGCTGGAGCGCGGCGCGAAAGGGTCAAAAGCGTCAACAAAAATCGATTGCGGCCCCTGAAAGGCGAAAGGCCGCGCGAGCGCGGCCTTTCGTCGTTCCTTACTTCAGCGCCTTGAAGCGCAGGCGCTTCGGCGCAGCGTCGTCGCCCATGCGGCGGCGCTTGTCTTCTTCGTACTCGCGGTAGTTGCCCTGGAAGAACTCCACGTGCGAGTCGCCTTCGAACGCCAGGATGTGGGTCGCGATGCGATCCAGGAACCAGCGGTCATGCGAAATGACGAAGGTGTTGCCCGGGAACTCCAGCAGCGCATCTTCCAGCGCACGCAGGGTTTCGATGTCCAGATCGTTGGACGGTTCATCGAGCAGCAGCACGTTGCCACCCTGCAGCAGGGTCTTGGCCATGTGCAGGCGGCCACGCTCACCACCGGACAGCGAACCGACCATCTTCTGCTGGTCCTGGCCCTTGAAGTTGAAGCGGCCGATGTAGGCGCGCGACTGGATCTCGATGCCGTTGATGTTGAGGATGTCCAGGCCGCCCGCGATTTCCTGGAACACGCTGTGGTTGCCTTCCAGCGCGTCACGGCTCTGGTCGACATAGGACAGCTGCACGGTCGGGCCGACCACGATCTCGCCGGTATCCGGCTTTTCCTGGCCGGTGATCATCTTGAACAGGGTCGACTTACCGGCACCGTTGGGGCCGATGATGCCGACGATGGCGCCCGAGGGCACCAGGAAGTTCAGGTTGT
The DNA here is from genome assembly GCF_056861525.1 of Stenotrophomonas sp. 82F1. NCBI lineage: Bacteria > Pseudomonadati > Pseudomonadota > Gammaproteobacteria > Lysobacterales > Lysobacteraceae > Stenotrophomonas > Stenotrophomonas sp. 82F1. Next base: position 13,621 of record NZ_JBSPUD010000014.1, on the reverse strand, counting down.
CGAACAGCAGGCGGTCGCCGAACTTCTTGGAGACGTTCTTGAATTCCATCACCGCCTGGCCCAGGCGCTCGCCCGGCGGGATGAAGATTTCATTGGTCTCGTTGCGCTTCTGGTAATCGACCGACTGCAGCTCTTCCAGGCGGGCCAGACGGGCCTTGCCCTTGGTGCGGCCGCCCTTGGCGTTCTGGCGCGACCATTCCAGTTCCTTCTGGATCGCCTTCTGGCGAGCCTTTTCCTGGTTGTCTTCCTGCTTCAGGCGCTCATCCTTCTGGGTCAGCCAGTCGGTGTAGTTGCCCTTCCACGGAATGCCGCGGCCGCGGTCCAGTTCCAGGATCCACTCGGCGGCGTTGTCCAGGAAGTAGCGATCATGGGTGACCGCCACGACGGTGCCGGTGTAGCGCGCCAGGAACTGTTCCAGCCATTCGACCGACTCGGCGTCGAGGTGGTTGGTCGGTTCGTCGAGCAGCAGCATGTCCGGCTTCTGCAGCAGCAGGCGGCACAGTGCCACGCGGCGCTTTTCACCACCGGACAGCTTGCCGACGATGGCATCCCACGGCGGCAGGCGCAGCGCATCGGCGGCCACGTCCAGCTGGTTTTCCAGGGTGTGCGCGTCGCCGGCAGCGAGGATCGCCTCCAGGCGCTCCTGTTCCTTGGCCAGCGCGTCGAAATCGGCGCCTTCTTCGGCATAGGCCGCGTAGACCGCGTCCAGCGCAGCCTGTGCCTGCAGCACTTCGCCCACGCCTTCCTCAACCGCTTCACGCACGGTCTTGGTCGGGTCCAGCTCCGGTTCCTGCGCCAGGTAGCCGACCTTGATGCCGGCCTGCGGACGGGCTTCGCCCTCGAAATCGGTGTCCACGCCGGCCATGATCTTCAGCACGGTGGACTTGCCGGCGCCGTTCAGGCCCAGCAGGCCGATCTTCGCGCCCGGGAAGAAGGACAGCGAGATGTCCTTGATGATCTGCCGCTTGGGCGGGACCACCTTGGACACGCGGTTCATGGTGTAGATGTATTGCGAGGACATGAGGTCTCCGTAGGCGCGACCCTGCGCCCGGTCCGTCACGGGGAACTTCCCGTTGCGGCAGCGGGCACAGACTGAATGGAATACCCCCAATTATAGCCGGAACCGGTTCCGGCCCGCGCTGGCCGCAGCGCCCGGGGCTGGCCGCGGCCTGAATACCCGGTCACAGTCCCGCATCGGGAAGCGTTTCCAGCCGGAAACCGTTCAGATCGGATGCGCAAGATGGGATCACCACCCACCCAGCAGAGGTCTCCCATGCAACTCCATCGACTCATGGCCGGCGCCGTGGCCTCCGTACTGGCGCTGGGTGCCATCGCCCCGGCTTTCGCCGACAACGACCACCGTGGCCGCGACCATGACCGCCGTGAGTGGCGCGAGGATCGCCGGGAATGGCGTCACGACCGCCGCGACTGGGAACGCGACCGCCGCGAAGCGCGCCGCGATTACCGTCACGATCGCCGTTACGACCATGGCTACTACCGTCCGGCACCGCCGCCGCCGCGCGTGGTCTACAGCCCGGGCTACCGGCCCGGCTATGGCTATGGCTGGCAGCGCGGCCACCGCTACCGCGACTACTACCGCGGCCCGATCTACGTGGTGAACGACTACCCGCGCTACCAGCTGCGCCGCCCACCGTACGGCCACCACTGGATCCGCGATGACCGCGGCAACATGCTGCTGGTCGCCGTGGCAACCGGCATCATCGCCGACTACATCATCAACAACCGTTGATGCAGCGCCGGGGTCGGATCCCTTTCCGCAGGAAAGGGCTCCGACCCCACAACGCCCATTCGAAACCATACGGGGCCGGATTCGTTCGTCGAATCCGGCCCCGGTCGTTTCGGCCCCAGCAGGCCGGGGCGGGGCTACAATCTAGGGCTGAGTCGTACCCCTTTCCCCGCCTGCTGGAGTACCCGATGTTCCCGCGTGACGTCCGCATCGAAACCTACGATCCCGAACTGGCCAAGGCCATCGCCGCTGAGACCCAGCGCCAGGAAGACCACGTCGAGCTGATCGCCAGCGAGAACTACACCAGCCCGGCGGTGATGGAAGCCCAGGGCAGCCAGCTGACCAACAAGTACGCCGAAGGCTACCCGGGCAAGCGCTACTACGGTGGCTGCGAATACGTGGACATCGCCGAGCAGCTGGCGATCGACCGCCTCAAGCAGCTGTTCGACGCGGACTATGCCAACGTGCAGCCGCACAGCGGTTCGCAGGCCAACCAGGCGGTGTACTTCGCGCTGCTGCAGCCGGGCGACACCATCCTCGGCATGAGCCTGGCCCACGGCGGCCACCTCACCCACGGCGCCAAGGTCAACGCCTCGGGCAAGCTGTTCAACGCCGTGCAGTACGGCGTCAACGACCAGGGCCTGATCGATTACGACGAAGTCGAGCGCCTGGCCCTGGAGCACAAGCCGAAGATGGTCGTGGCCGGCTTCTCGGCCTACTCGCAGGTGATCGACTGGGCGCGCTTCCGCGCCATCGCCGACAAGGTCGGTGCCTACCTGTTCGTCGACATGGCGCACGTCGCCGGCCTGGTTGCCGCTGGTGTCTACCCGAGCCCGCTGGAACATGCCCACGTGGTCACCTCGACCACCCACAAGACCCTGCGCGGCCCACGCGGCGGCATCATCGTCGCCAAGGGCGCCGACGAGGACCTGGTCAAGAAGCTGCAGTCGATCGTGTTCCCGGGCATCCAGGGCGGTCCGCTGATGCACGTCATCGCCGGCAAGGCGGTGGCCTTCAAGGAAGCGCTGGAGCCGGGCTTCAAGGCCTACCAGCAGCAGGTGGTGAAGAACGCCCAGGCGATGGCCAACACGCTGATCGCGCGCGGCTACAAGATCGTCTCCGGCGGCACCCAGAACCACCTGATGCTGGTCGACATGATCGGCAAGGACGTGTCCGGCAAGGACGCGGAAGCCGCGCTGGGCAAGGCCCACATCACCGTCAACAAGAACTCGGTGCCGAACGACCCGCGTTCGCCGTTCGTGACCTCGGGCCTGCGCCTGGGCACCCCGGCGGTGACCACCCGTGGTTACGTGGAACAGGACTGCGTGGACCTGGCCAACTGGATCGCCGACGTGCTCGACGCGCCGGCCGACGAAGCCGTCATTGCCCGCGTGCGCGATGCGGTCAGCGCGCAGTGCCGCAAGTACCCGGTCTACGGTTGATCGCCGCAGGGGTCAGAGCCCTTTACTGACGGAAAGGGATCTGACCCCGAAGCCCGGATCGAAGCAGGGTCGGATCCCTTCCTGCAGGGAAGGGCTCTGACCCCAGTACCGGAGTAACGCGCATGGACGAGCGCCGCCTCAAGTATCTCTATGCAGCGCTGGCGGTGCCGTTTGGCGCACCCAGCGTGCTGTTCGGCGGGGCGATGGCGGTGATCGGCATGGCGGGAAGCGTGCTTTCACTTGCCGACGGCACCGTCGAATTGCCCGGCCAGGCGTTGATGCTGGTGTGGGGATTGGCCGGCCTCGCCGGTTGCCTCGCCTGGCTCGATCTCAGTTGCGGATACCTGTTTGGAGGACGCAGCGCACTGCGCACCCGCAGCCGGGTGCAGTGGGGCGCGCTGCTGCTCGGCATGCTCGCGGCGCTGCCGCTGTTGGGCATGGGGCTGTGGCTGGGAATCACACACGGTGTTGAGGGATTGGGTCTGCTGCTGACGGGGCCTTCGCTGCTGGTTCCGGCCGGCATGCTCTTGTGGCTGCGACCGCGCGCGTGAAGCGAGCGATCTGCAAGGAGATTCGAACGCATGGATGAGCGTCTGCACAAACGCCTGTATATCGCCCAATGCCTGCTGCTGGGACTGCCTGCATTGGTGGCCGGTGGTGGCGTCGCCGGGTTCGGCATCTACACCTTCCTGATCCGTCACGGGCTGATGCGTGGCGACGAAGGTGCCGTGCTGTTCCTGTGGTCGATGGCGGGTGTTGCCGGGTTGCTGGCCTGGCTGTGGCTCAGCATCCGCTACCTGCGGCAGGGGCGCGAAGGCCTGCGGCGCTCACCGGCGCTGCCATGGATCGGGCTGGTGCTCGGCGCCATCGCGGCGTTGGCCGTGGTCGGCGTGGTGCTTTTCAGCTTGAGTGCCGGCAGCACCTGGCAGGTGCTGGGGTATCTGGTACTGGGCGTGCCGCTGCTGTTGCCGGCGGCGCATCTGGTGTGGCTGCGGCGCGCGCCCGGCATTGCCGAACAAGGCTGATTGCAGTCGGCATTTGCTGGGACAGCCCTTCTCAGGTACCGTTGCGACGCTGCCACGACCGTGGCAGCAGGTATTTCCCTGAGCCAGGCGTTCAATGCATTGCCCCTTCTGCCAGCATGCCGATACACGGGTCATCGACTCGCGCGTCTCCGAAGACGGCGCTACGATTCGTCGTCGGCGTGAGTGCGAGGCGTGCAACGAACGCTTCAGTACCCTGGAAACCGTCGAACTGAAGCTGCCGGCCATCGTCAAGAGCGATGGCACCCGCGAAGCCTTCGATGCCCGCAAGGTGCGCGCCGGCTTCGACCGCGCGCTGCAGAAGCGGGCGGTGCCCGAAGAGAAGATCGAAGCGGCGGTGCGCGCGGTGGTGCATCAGCTGCGCATCAGCGGTGAGCGCGAAGTGCCGTCGATCAAGGTCGGCGAGTTCGTGATGAATGAACTACGCAAGCTTGACCATGTCGGCTATGTGCGTTTCGCTTCGGTGTACCGCAGCTTCGAGGACGTGGCCGACTTCCGCGAGGAAATCGAGAAGCTCGAACGCGACCTGCCGTCGAGCACCGAGCAGTTGCAGCTGCTGGGCGATGTGATCGCCCTGACCAAGAAGAAGAAGGGCTGACGCCCTGTTGCCCTGGTAGATGCCAACCTTGGTTGGCGTCGTGCCGTCATCCACGCATGGCGTGGATCCATACCAACGGCGCTACCATGGCGGCATGAGCACATCGTTCTCCGTCCTCGACCACCTGCACATGGCCAACGCACTGCGTCTGGCCGAGCGTGCCGCCTATACCACCCGCCCCAATCCGATGGTCGGCTGCGTGATCGCCCATGGCGAGCGCGTGGTCGGGCAGGGCTGGCACCAGCGAGCCGGTGGCCCGCATGCCGAAGTGTTCGCCCTGCGCGAGGCCGGCGCCGAAGCGCGTGGTGCCACCGCCTACGTCACCCTGGAACCCTGCGCGCATTACGGACGCACGCCGCCGTGCGCATTGGCGCTGATCGACGCCGGCGTGTCGCGCGTTGTTGCGGCGATGCGCGACCCATTCCCGAAGGTCGATGGCGGCGGTTTCGACCTGCTGCGCGAAGCCGGCATCGAGGTCGCCGAGGGCTTGATGGCGGCGCAGGCGCGCGAGCTCAACAAGGGCTTCCTGTCGCGCGTGGAGCGCGGTCGTCCGTGGCTGCGGGTGAAGCTCGCCGCCAGCCTGGATGGCCGTACCGCGATGGCCGACGGCAGCTCGAAGTGGATCACCGGCCCCGCCGCGCGCGAGGATGTGCAGCACTGGCGCGCTCGTGCCGGTGCGATCCTGACCGGTGCCGACACCGTGATCGCCGACGACCCGATGCTGACCGTGCGCCTGGCTGACATCGAAGTGATGCCACCGTTGCGCGTGGTGCTGGATTCGCGCCTGCGTTCGCTGGAATGCAGCCGCGTGCGCGAAGGTGGAGCACCGACGCTGTACCTGCACGATGCGATGATCAGCCCGCCCGACGCAGCCGACGCGGCATTCGCCAGCGTCGCTGTCCGCCACGGCCGCCTTGATCTGGGCGCGGTACTGGCACTCCTCGCCGAACGCGGCATCAACGAAGTGCATACCGAAGCTGGCGCGACGCTGGCCGGTGCACTGCTGCGCGGCGGCTGGGTGGACGAACTGCTGCTGTACCAGGCACCGACCCTGCTCGGCGACAGCGGCCGCCCGCTGCTGGCAGGTCTTGGCATCGACACGATGGACCAGCAGCGCCGCCTGCGCGTGGTCGATCAGCGCCAGGTGGGTGAGGATCTGCGGTTGCTGCTGCGCCCCTGAAAAAGGGACGGAGGGGATTAAGTCGTTTATGCCACAAACGACTCAATCCCCTCCGTCCCTTTTTCAGTTCGGCAGGTGCTCGTTCCACTCGAAGAACGGCAGGAACGCATCCGCCAGTCCGCTCATCAGCGGCGTTGGGTTCTGCACGCGCCAGGCACCACCGTCAGGGTCGCGGTGGAACGACACCGTGATGATCCTTTCCCGGTCCGGTGCCACGGCGATCATCTGCGTATATGCCGTCGCCAGCTCCCTGGCCATCTGCGGCGGGTGCGGTCCATTGAACGGCACGGGATGCTGTCGATACACGGGCAGCAGTGCCGACAGGTCGGGCAGGTGGCAGCGATAGTCGACGTCGGCGCTGTCGGTCTGCGCATGGCGCACGCTGTCGGTGGCGCAATGCACCGAGGCTTGCCGCTTGCGTAGCGCCGCCGCGGCCTTCGGCCAATCAGCCAGTTCGGGCGCCTCGTCCAGATGGCTTGCGCCCGCCAATGCCGCGGCGAAGGCAGCCCCGTTGTCGGTATCGAGATAGCGGGCCAGCGTTGCCTGTGCCGCTGCATCGCCGTGCACGATCACCTGTGCATACAGGTCGAATACCTGCACGGGCGTCAGCGCAGGTGCCGACGCCAGTGCAGTACCAGGGGCCAGCAGCGCAGCCAGCCCCAGCTGTTTCAGCAGAACCACCTCACGCGCACTCATCAGTCCACATCATCTCGGCCATCGGCCGCAGCGACTTGCACTCCTGCGTCATCTCCTCGGCCGACATCACCTGCGTCTTCGCCTTCAGCTCTTCGGCCATCGCATCAACACCGCTGATCTGGTCCGGCGCGATCTTCGCCACGCAGCTGCGGTGTTGCTGCAACAGCAGATCGCAGGCCGGCACGCCGGTCACCTTCGGTGCCTTGGCCGCTTCAACGTCCTGGAGCCATTCTTCGAACGGCGCCAGCGCGCCCAGCACCGGGCCCAGCAGATCGTCGAAGTTGCTGCTGTACCAGTAGCCCTTGTCCTTGGCGGTGTACAGGGTGAGGGTGCCGGTCACGGCCTTGCGCGGGCCACTCTGCAGGGCCTTGGTATAGGCCTCGGTGAAGCGCGCACGGGTAGCCTGCTCATCACTGGTCAGGCTGGCGGTGAACAGCGGATGCACATTGCCCAGGTCGGCCAACTGGCAGCTGAAATCGACCCTGGCGATCTTCTGGTCGTCCACGTACTCGTTGTCTTCCACCGTGCTGCGCGTGGCACGGCACTGCGAGGCCTTCAGCGCCTTGGCGTACATCGCTTCCGCCGCTGCGGGATCGCCCTTCACGCCGGCCACGGCCAGCACCGTCTGCCACGGTTCGGCCAGGGCCTGGGCCATCATGCCCGGCACCGGCGTTACCGAGTCCTGGCCGTCGAAGGCCGGCTTCAGCGCGTCGTTGAGCGTGCGCGCGGCGGCGGCATCATCCTCCAGCAAAGCGCGTGCATAGAGGTCGAAGGTCTGCTCCGGCGTCAGCTGCGCCGGTGCAGCGGCGGCGAACAACGGCGCGCACAGCAGTGCGGTGGCCAGCAGGCCGCGGATCGGGGTCTTCATGACGGTGTTCCTGTTCCAGAGGGCGGCAAGCCTAGCGCATTCGAATGAACGTTTGGCAGCCGATCAATGCGGCGTCATGGCGGCGGCTGCCGGGGGCTCCACTGGGCAACGAAGAGAGCGATTCTCTCCAAGATGCCGCTCTCGACAGTCCGCAACCGAAGGATGGGGACACCTGCCTTGGCAAGGATGCCATCCTTCAGTAGATCTCGAGCCTGTTGGGCGGGATGATCATGGGATCCTCCATCGACTTCGATGACCCCCACGGGCGTCTTGCCGACCTTGAAATAAACCACGAAATCACAGGATGAGCGTTTCATGAAATCGCGTTCGCGCGTGGTCAATGCTAGATCCGTGGAATTTGAGATCTGGTCCAGGCGGACTTGCGTGTGGATCATAAGCGGCTGGCATTCGGGAGCGGACAGGACTTGGCGCAGCAGCTCGGCTACGATCTGCTCCGACTTGTACTTGGAATCGCTTGGCTGTAAGCGGTCATTCAACCGTGTCAGGGAATGGTCGTATTCCCTGTACAGCAGATCGAAGGCCGATACCACCGGTGCGCGCACGATCTGCTTGTCTTGGGCGTAGTAGGTGACATAACGGATCAATGCCGCAATGTGTCCGTTATTGCTGGTGAACACTTCGTCCCCCGTCACCAGGGTGAATCGGTGTCTGGCCCGCGACACTGCCACATTGACCATGCGGGGATCATCGACGAAATGCAGCCGGCTCTGCGACTGGTTGTAGCGCTTTCTGTCCAAAACCGTGGAGAACACGATCTCATCGCACTCTCTGCCTTGGAATTTGTGGACGGTGTCCTTTTTGAAATCCTGCGGCAGGCGTGCGTCGGAGAGGGCCACCTGGGCCCGGAAAGGAGCGATGAAGCCCCGGCGTTCAGAATCTATCCCGAACGGCTCACCGTCATCGTCAAGCACTGCGAGAAGTGAATCCAGCTCGCGCACGTTCGTGTTCTGGCGGGTATGGTTGCCTTTTGCCGTAACAACCAGCTGCAGGGGAGCTTCCCCCTTGTCTTCGGTCATCGGGATCAGTGCGTTGTCGTAGAATTGCTGGTTGCAGAACTGGATGATTCTCGGATGGCAGCGGTAGTGCTCCTTCAGTAGTGTCCGTGGCAGCGTGTCCTTGAATACGTGGATGCATGAATCGAGCAAGCTGTATCGCTCGCAGTCATAGGCTTCGGAAGGTGCTGGTAGACCCAGTAGTTCAGGGATGTGCGCCAATTGGCGGCTATCACCGACCACGATGAGATTCTTCGCGCAGCCCAGTGCCAGGATGCCCGGCACGATGTCTTGAAGGGATGCCTCATCGATGATCACGTAATCAAGGATGGCTCCCGGCGCGATCGAATTGATGATGGAGTGGGTGCCGCTGCAGAGGATCGGGAAGCGTTGCAGGAATGCATCAAAATTTGTGCGGTAGGTCTTGGCATCGAAGCAGTCAGATGTTTGTGGCCGACCATGAAGGTGTTGCTTCAGATGGCTCATTGAAGCGGTTTTCAACTTCTGCAGTGTATGGTCGAAATCCGCATCTTGCAGGCGCGCACGGCAGGTTTGCAGTTCTCTTTCCTTTTCTTGCAGTGCTTTCTCGTAGTAGTGCATTTGTAGAGAGTGGAAGGCCATCAGGCGCGCGCCGTCCGAGGCGAACGAGGTTGTGCGGAAGATCCCGAAGTTCAGCACTAGCTCAATACGATCCTTGATTCGGATGCGCCGTTCACCAAGATAGGCCAGATAGGCCATCAAGTCGGCGGTCTTTCTTGGGCTCAGTCCGTACCTGTCCAGAGGAGTTGCTGCCTGCACTCCGTTTTCAATCTGCCATTCCAGAAGGTAGCGCCATTCAACCGTCAATTCGTCCAGTTCAGCCTTTAGTTGTGCACTTCGGTTCTTGTCAAACAGGTGCTTTTTCACCTGGGTAAGCAAGCCTTGGACTTCTTCCAGCGTGGCGCCGTGCTCGGTTTCGTCGCCGCCGCTGGGTCGTACTGGCAGGGCGGCGAAAAAATCATTTCGGTTTTCCTGGTTGCCGAGATCTGCAACAAGATGGCCCAGTCCAGACTTTCCCAGTTTCTCGAGGACGTTCTTCACGGCCGAGTTGGTATTCGACAGCACGGCTACGGTCTGCCCTCGCAACACGATATTGGCGAGGATGTTGAGGATGGTCTGGGTCTTGCCGGTCCCGGGAGGACCTTCTATCACACTGGTCTGCGCGCGAAATGCGTTCTCGACCGCTGCCATCTGGCTTTCATTGAGTCCGAAAGGGTAGATCAGCCCTTGACCCTGGGGCAGGGTGCCGTTGCGGCCCGTGCAGTAGGCTTGCAGTGCAGTATCAGCGCTGGCGGGAAGCTTGGCCAGCTGACGCACCACATTGGCGGCAATGTCATTTTCCGTCTTCGACTGCGCTCGATCCCGCCGGGTGTTCGCGACGGCTGAGAAGTAGCGGAATGCTTGTGTTTGCCTTAACGATGTAGCTGCAGCGAAGGTGGTGCCTTCCATCTTGTGGATATATGGCTTGTCCATGCCCGGATAGTGCACGACTGCATATCGTTCGCCGTAGATCGTGGCCTTCTCGACGGCAGTGACGAGCACACTGCTGCGCTTGGTCAGCAGCATTTCACCTACTGTTCTCGTAGGAGAAATGACGCACTCGCTGAGTGCATGGGTGGCCTTCCTCTTGTCGAGGTAAGTGCACTTCAGTTGCAGTCCTTGGTGCCGGTCATTCCAGATCGACCACTGCACTATGTCTGCAGTCTTGTCTTCGCCCCGTACATGGATGGAGACCATACATTCCCTGTTTATGTGTGGACGACAGCCGGATCGTCTTCGCGTTGGCATTTCCAATGTCGCAATCTTCCTCGCGAGACAAGCATGCTGCCATGTTTTGAGGCCATGGCGGATCGATCGAAGGTGTGGAACGCTGCGGCGATCCTGCAACAAAAAACGGGCCCCTTGCGGGACCCGTTCGATCACACGACGAGGATCGGGCAATCAGAAGCTGGCGCGCACGCCGGCCGAGTACTGGGTGACGTCGCGGTAGCCGGAGATCTCACCGACCAGGCCCCAGGTACGGGTGAAGTTGATCTGGCCACCGAGGGTACCGACCCAGGTGCCCTTGAACTCGTTGCCGCCGTCCATGTAACCGGCCTTGATCCAGGCTTCGGTCATGCGCGAAGGCTTGCCACGCAGGCCCATGGTGGCACGCACCAGGTTGGTGTGGTCTTTCACGGTGAAGCGGCCGTAGTCCACGTCCTTCACGGTGATCTCCGCCTGCTGGCGGACCCAGGCGATGTCGGCGGTGTAGTCGACGCGGTCGCTGAAGGGCATGTGGTAACCGATGCCCAGCTCCGGCTGGTTCAACTTCAGCTTCATCGAGCCGTAGTCGTAGTCGTACGACTTGCTGCCGTAGTTCCAGCCGCCGAACACATGCACCTGCTCGGCCAGCGCGATCGAACCGCGCACATAGCCACCATCGACCTTAGGATCGTTGAACACATCGTCGTTGGTCTTGACCTGGGTCCAGCCACCTTCGACGTAGGTGTAGCTCAGGGCGTCGGCCGAGGCCGAGAACGGGGCAGCGGCCAGCAGGGCGGCCACGATCAGGATCTTGCGCATGGGAATTCCTGTGAATTTCAGTCCATTGGCGGCCCACCTGTGCGGCAGTCCGTGGCGACCTCATGTCGTCCGACCGCCGATTTTAATGAAAGTTTTACGAAATGCGAGCGACGGCCGTCACAGCTGGGGTGCGACGGGGTCGGATCCGTTTCCCACCGGGAAACGGCTCTGACCCCAGTAGCGACCCCAGTAACAGGACAGGCGGGGTCAGAGCCCTTTCCTGCAGAAAGGGATCCGACCCCGGGGCATCCGACCCCGTTCAGCCCGGGCTGTTACACTGGGCGGGCCGGTTCGCCGGTACACAAACGTCTTCAGGGCGGGGTGCAATTCCCCACCGGCGGTAGGTGCGCAAGCACGAGCCCGCGAGCGCCCCGGCCTTACCGTCGGGGGTCAGCAGATCCGGTCCAATGCCGGAGCCGACGGTCATAGTCCGGATGAAAGAAGACGGTGCCACAGGGCCTATGCGGCCCTGCGCCCGCCTGTTTGCCTTGCGGCGTTTTTCGCTCACTTTTCGCGGAGAACGTTACTTGTTTACTGGAATCATCGAAGGCGTCGGCCGTCTGGCCGCACGCGAATCCATCGGCGGCGATGTCCGCTTTACTTTCAATGTCGGGAATCTGCCGTTCGACAACGTGCAGATGGGCGAGAGCATCGCCATCAACGGCGTCTGCCTCACTGTCATCGCGTTCGACGCCAGCAGCTTCCAGGCCGATGCGTCCACCGAGACCCTGGGCCTGACCACGCTGGGCCAACTGGCCGAAGGCGCCGTCATCAACCTCGAACGTGCCATGCGCCCGACCGACCGCCTTGGCGGCCATCTGGTCAGCGGCCACGTCGACGGCCTCGGCCAGGTGCTGTCCATCCACGAAGATGCCCGTGCCCAGCGCTGGCGTTTCGCCGCGCCGGCCGCGCTGCGCCGCTACATCGCCAAGAAGGGCTCGATCTGCGTGGACGGCGTCAGCCTCACCGTCAACGAAGTGGATGACGAAGGTTTTGAAGTCGCGCTGATCCCGCACACCGTGGCCAACACCGCGTTCTCCGCCACCGGCGTGGGCAGCGCGATCAATCTTGAAATCGATCTGGTCGCGCGTTATGTGGAGCGGCTGATCAGTGTGCCGACCAACGGTCAGCCCCCACAGGGAGATGCCGCATGAATTTCGCCCCGATTCCGGACATCCTGGAAGACATCCGCCTCGGCCGCATGGTCGTCATCGTCGATGATGAAGACCGCGAGAACGAAGGCGACCTGATCATGGCCGCTGAGCTGGTCAAGGCCAGCGACATCAACTTCATGGTCACCCACGGCCGTGGCCTGGTGTGCCTGCCGCTGACCCGCACCCGCGCGGCCGACCTCGGCCTGGCGCCGATGGTGCAGGCCAATACCGCGCAGTTCCAGACCAACTTCACCGTCAGCATCGAAGCGGCTGAAGGCGTGACCACCGGCATCTCGGCGCATGACCGCGCGCACACCATCCGCACCGCGGTGAAGCCCAACGCCAAGCCGGCCGACCTGCACCAGCCGGGCCACATCTTCCCGCTGATCGCCCAGCCCGGTGGCGTGCTGACCCGCGCCGGCCACACCGAAGCCGGCGTCGACCTGGCCATGCTGGCCGGGCTGGAACCGGCCGGCGTGCTGGTGGAGATCCTCAACCCCGACGGCAGCATGGCGCGCCGCCCGGAGCTGGAAGTGTTCGCCCGCGAGCACGGCCTGAAGATGGGTTCGATCGCCGACCTGATCGCCTACCGCCTGGCCACCGAAAAAACCGTCGAGCGCGTCGATGAGCGCGAGATCGAGACCGAATTCGGTCCGTTCAAGCTGGTCACCTACCGCGACCGCATCGCCCACGACCTGCATTTCGCCCTGGTCCGTGGCACCCCGGATGCTGACACCCCGACCCTGGTGCGCGTGCAGGTGGAAAACCCGTTGGCCGACCTGCTGCACTGGCGTCGCGACGACTTCGGCGTGGCCGCGACCGATGCACTGCGCGCGATCGATGCCGAAGGCGCCGGCGTGATGGTGGTGCTGCAGGCCCCGCGCGACGGCGAAGGCCTGCTGGCCCGCCTGCGCCAGCAGCCGGCGCCGGTGGTGCCGGGCAAGGACAAGGACGTGAGCCAGTGGCGCCGCAACGGTGCCGGCGCGCAGATCCTGTCCGACCTGGGCCTGGGCAAGCTGCGCGTGCTGGGTACCCCGCGCCGCCAGATCGGCCTGGCCGGGTACGGCCTGGAAGTGGTGGAGACGGTCACCCCGTAAACCCCTTGGCGTGCCGACCAACGGTCGGCACCCACCATCTGCCCTCTGGTGCGTGCCGACCCCGTGCCACCGGTGGGTGCCGACCCCGTGCCACCGGTGGGTGCCGACCCCGTGCCACCGGTGGGGGGCGCCCGGTGGGGGGGCCGCCCCCCCCCCCCCCCCCCCCCCCCCCCCGGCCC
>NZ_JBSPUD010000013.1:0-121621 GCF_056861525.1 Stenotrophomonas sp. 82F1 | reverse complement strand
CACCGCCCCACCTTCGACAGGTTCACTCGGCTGTTGGTAGGTGTCGACCTTGGTCGACACATCTGTCAGATATCGAAATAAATCTGGGGTCAGATCCCGTGCCGTTCCGACAGATCGCGGTCAACTGTCGAAGGCGGGGTGGGTCCGGTTGAGGGGGTGTGAGCGGCATGGATGCCGCGACCAAGCCCCCACGGATAGGTTTACGGCGCCCCCCTCAACCGGACCCACCCCGCCAACCCACAGGAAACCAGCTTTTGCTGTTGCTTCGGCTGTTGCTTCGGCCGTTGCCGTTGCCTCTGCGGGTGCAGGGCGCAGCCCTGCCGAGCAACACCCCCTCGTGCACAATGAGGCCGACCCCGCCTGGACGCCGTCTCGATGTCGAGCAAGCCGTATTCAGAAGCCTGCGAACGTAACCGCGAACCGATCGCCGCTGCGCTCGACCCGTGGATGGGCGACCGCCACCGGGTGCTGGAGATCGGCAGCGGCACCGGCCAGCATGCGGCCTTCTTCGCCGAGCGCTGGCCCTGGCTGCGCTGGCAGCCCAGCGACCATCCGGACCATCTGCCTGGCATCGAGGCCTGGCGTGCGGAGGCGGCGCTGTTGAACCTGCTGCCGCCGGTGGCGCTGCAGGTCGAGCTGCCGCCGGCGACCGGCCTGAGCCTGCCGGAAGGCAGCACGTTCGATGCTGCATTCACTGCCAACACCCTGCACATCATGAGCTGGGAACACGTGCAGGCCCTGTTTGCCGCACTTCCACCCCTGCTGCGCCATGGCGCGCTGCTGGCGGTGTATGGCCCCTTCAATTACGGCGGCCGTTACAGCAGCGACAGCAACGCGCAATTCGATGGCTGGCTGAAAGCGCGTGATCCGCGTAGCGGCATCCGCGATGCCGAAGCCGTGCAGGCGCTGGCGGCGGACAACGGATTCACCCGGTTGGGTGATCTGTCCATGCCGGCCAACAACCGAGTGTTGCTGTGGCGCCTGGGGTGATCAGGCGTCGGGGGCCATGCTGGAAAGACGGGTCGCCGCAGCACGCAGTCCCTTGAAAACAGGTTCGGACACGGTCGAAGGGAAGCCGCTTGGAAGCTGGCGTGTGACGTGTTCGATGGCGGGTTCCACGGAAGCGATCAACGCTTCGATCCATGGCTCTGCGCCATCGGCTACGCCACAGGCGCGTGCGGTTTCATTCCAGTGCCGGCGTCGCACAAGGTGCAGTTTTCGATGGCGGTTCTTGCCCTCTACCGCCATGGCAAGCTGCGCGTTGTGCGGATCGAGTTGATTGGGCCCCCGGCCGAGGATGGGATATACCGACAGCACGTCGTAGACAGGAGTCAGACGGAAACGCCCCCCCGCGTCGATGTGGACGCTGAAGTTCTTTGCGTGGCCGTCGGTCGCGGCAAGCATCCAGAACAGGATCTGCGTCTTGAAGAAGGTTGCTCGATCCTCAGGCTGCTCGGATTGCCGAAGCAGATCCATGATGGCCACGATGCCGGGGCCGCCATCGGATTCGTACTTCCGGGCAGCGGGGAGGCCAAAGACCTGACACATATCTTCCTGCGGCAAGCGAAGCCACCACGTGCGATCCGCAGCCAGTCGCCGGTCGAAACGTTCGACGATCAGTGCACCTTGATCTTCAAAACGCCCCATCTGCGTATCCGCGACGGGAATACCAAAGGCCGCCAGCAAGTGCATGCACAGCCACTCGTTCTCCACGGACTGGTGCATGTCCGCACGCATGTTGCCGACGATACCCAACGGCAGCTTGAAGATGTGCGTGGACGGCGTACTTCCGGTAGGAATGCACCATTGACCATCGTGCAGCAGCAGGCCGGTCTTTTCCTGCGCTCCAGCGATGGAAATGCGGAACGCATCGTCGCTGGAAGATGTGCCAGGCAATGCACTTGTTGTGACCTGGCGCAGGACTTCAGCGACGCCTGAGTCATTCAATGGTTCGAACGTTATCCGCTGGATGGCATCCGGTGTGCGCGAATGTGGCAACAGCTGCACCGCGCCCACACAGTCCCGGCCAATGGCTTCAAGCAGATCGAACGTATCGCTGCTGCGCGTGGCGAACCGGTCGCGGATCCGGTTGCGGATGGTGACGTTATCGGGGAGAAGATTGTCGAAGTAGTCGTTGACGACCTGACCCTGATGGCTTTCACCGTCGGGCAGCAGGGGGAGCGAAAGGGACAGTGGTCGCGACTGCGTCGAACCAATCCATTGGCTGAGGTAGGAAAGGCGGGATGCCCGGTTCCGCGCATCATCCCAGAGCGCCACCTCGACACCATTCATCCAGACCCGCAACGTACCCATGGCTTACCACTCCGAAGTCGACGTGTTTTCCCGGGGACTTCGCTGCTGCAGGCTGATTTCCAGGCCCAACACGGCCCAGACTCGCATCAATCGCTCGAAGCTGGCAGACGCTGGATCGCGTTCCAATGCGCCGACTGCCTGGCGGGAGATGCCCAGTCGCTCGGCAAGCTGTGCTTGACTCAGCCCGGCCTGGCGTCTGAACGCGCGCATCAGCGGCGCAAGTTGCTGCGGTGTTCTCACCGTATGCGGCGGCCTGTCCATACCGGCAGTCCTCGGGAAAGATGACCGTACGCCATCACGTACGCAAAGGATAGGTTGCTTTACGACACACAACCTATCTCGTTCCTGCGCCACAGGCAACCTATGGATTGCCTTCTCAAAAGGCAATCAATAGGTTTCTTTTTGTAGTGTGCTACTACGCCACCTGCACGATATGCAGCGCCTTCGGGTTGCGCCACTGCGCCAGCAGCACCGCTTCGCGGGCCTTGGCCTTTTCGAAGTGTGCTTCCTTGACGTGACCGAAGCCGCGGATGTGCTCGGGCACGCTGGCGATCTCCACTGCCAGTGCCAGGCGATCGTCATCCAGGCCATCCAGCAGCACCTGCACGGTCGCCTCGTAATCGCCGATCAGCTTGCGCTCCATGCGGCGCTCTTCCGTGCGGCCGAACACGTCGAAGCGGCCGCCACGCAGGAACTTCAGCTTGGCCAGCAGGCCGAACGCCTTGAACATCCACGGGCCATATTCCTTCTTCAGCAACCGGCCCTGTTCGTCCTTCTTCGCGAACAGCGGCGGTGCCAGATGGAAGCGCAGCTGGTAATCGCCCTCGAACTGCTGCTGCAGGCGGCGCTGGAAATCGCCGCTGGTGTACAGGCGCGCCACTTCGTATTCGTCCTTGTACGCCATCAGCTTGAACAGGTAGCGGGCCACGGTCTCGGTCAACGCGGTGGAGCCGCCGATACGCTCGGCTTCAGTCGCGCGCACACGCTCGACCAGCGTGCGGTAGCGGTTGGCATAGGCGGCATCCTGATAGTCGGTCAGGAAGGCCGAGCGGCGCTCGATCATCTCGTCCAGCGAGCGCGACAGGCGCGCGTCGTCCAACGGCAGGAAAGCGACATCGCCACCATGCGTCGGCAGCCCACGCAGCTCGCGCTCGTCACCGGTGTTGCGCGGTGCGGCGGTAGCGCCCCACTCGTTGCCTTCCCATTCGCCCGGCGGCAGTGCATGCAGCGGGCCTGGGGTATTTTCGGTGTCGGTATGGCGGTTGCGCACCACGCCTGCCGCCTGCTGCACGGCCTGCGGATCGACCGCGGCCAGGCGGCCCCAGGCAAAGGCCTGCTGGTTCATCGCCACCGCGGCGCCGTTGAGCTCGATGGCACGCATCAGCGACTCGAACGACAGCGGCACCAGGCCCTGCTGCCAGGCGTAGCCGAGGATGAACAGGTTGGCGGCGATCGCATCGCCGAGCAACGCGGTAGCCAGCTGGGTCGCATCCAGCAGCAGCGGCTCTTCGCCACCCAGGGCCACGCGCACGCCGGCGATGATGTCGGCGGCGGGGAACTGCATGTCAGGGCGCGTGGTGAACGTGCCCGGCATCGCTTCATAGGTGTTGAGCACCACCTGCGAACGGCCCGCGCGTACCTTCGACAGTGCCCAGTAATCGTTGACCACCACCATGTCGCAGCCCAGCACCAGGTCGGCTTCACCGGCGGCGATGCGCACCGCGTGGATGTCGTCCGGGCGACGGGCGATGCGGATGTGCGTGGTTACCGCGCCACCCTTCTGTGCCAGCCCGGTCTGATCAAGCACCGAAGCACCCTTGCCTTCAAGATGACCGGCCATGCCCAGCAGGGCGCCGATGGTCACCACGCCGGTGCCGCCAACGCCGGTGATCAGGATGTTCCAGGGCTGCTCCAGGGTGCCGCGCACCACCGGTGCCGGCAGGTTGTCCAGCAGCGTGGAGGCATCGCGCTTGCTGCCCTTGCGCGGCTGTCCACCGTGCACGGTGACGAAGCTCGGGCAGAAGCCGTTGACGCAGGAATAGTCCTTGTTGCAGTTGGACTGGTCGATGTCGCGCTTGCGCCCGAACTCGGTTTCCTTTGGCAGTACCGACACGCAGAAGCTCTTCTTGCCGCAGTCGCCACAGCCTTCGCAGACCAGCGAATTGATCATCACCCGCTTCTGCGGATCTTCCAGCTTGCCGCGCTTGCGGCGACGGCGCTTCTCGGTGGCGCAGGTCTGTTCGTAGATCAGGATCGAAACACCCTTCACTTCGCGCAGGCGCTTCTGCACCGCGTCCAGCTCGCTGCGGTCATGGAACTCCACGTCGCTGGGGAAATGCTCGCGCTGGCGCGTCCACTTGGTGATGTTGTCCGACAGCACCATGATGGTGTGGACGCCCTCGGCACGCATCTGCCTTGCGATGTCCGGCACGCTGAGCGGGCCGTCCACCGGCTGTCCGCCGGTCATCGCCACCGCATCGTTGTAGAGGATCTTGTAGGTGATGTTGACGCCGGCGGCGATCGCCTGGCGGATCGCCAGCGAACCGCTGTGGAAATAGGTGCCGTCGCCCAGGTTCTGGAACACGTGCTGGGTATCGGTGAAGGCGGCCTGCCCGGCCCACGTCACGCCTTCGCCACCCATGTGGGTGAAGGTGTCGGTGCTGCGGTCCATCCAGGTCACCATGTAATGGCAACCGATGCCGGCCAGCGCACGCGAGCCGTCCGGCACGGTGGTAGAGGTGTTGTGCGGGCAGCCGGAGCAGTAGTGCGGCACGCGCGGGAAGCTGGCGCGCGGCAACGCAAGCTCGGCTTCCTTTTCCTGCATCCACTGCAGGCGCTGCTCGATCGATTCGTTGTTGAAGAACTTCTGGATGCGGCGACCGATCACGCCGGCGATGGTGGCCGGGGTCAGTTCGCCGGTGGACGGCAGGATCCACTCGCCGGCCTCGTCGTACTTGCCGACGATGGACGGGCGCTGGCCCCAGCTGGCCGGCCAGTTGAAGAACTGCTCCTTCATCTGGCGCTCGATGAAGGCACGCTTCTCCTCCACCACGATGATGTCTTCCAGGCCCTGTGCGAAGCGGGCGATGCCTTCCGGCTCCAGCGGCCAGGTCATGCCGATCTTGTACACGCGGATGCCGATGTCGGCGCAGGCCTGCTCGTCCAGGCCCAGGTATTCCAGCGCCTGCAGCACGTCCAGGTAGCTCTTGCCGGTGGTGACGATGCCCAGCCGCGCACGCGGCGCGTCCATCACCACCTTGTCGATGCCGTTGGCACGGGCGAAGGCCTGCGCGGCTTTCACCGCGTAGCGGTGCAGGCGCATCTCCTGGTCCAGCGGCGGATCGGGCCAGCGGATGTTGAGGCCGCCGGCGGGCATGTCGAAGTCTTCCGGCAGCACGATGCGCCGGGCCAGCGGATCGACCTCGACCGAGGCCGACGATTCCACCGTCTCGGCGATCGTCTTGAAACCGACCCAGCGCCCGGTGTAACGGCTCATCGCCCAACCAAGCAGGCCCATGTCGAGGATGTCCTGCACGCCGGCCGGGTTCAGCACCGGCATCATCGCGCTGACGAATTCGTCTTCGCTGCCATGCGGCAGCGTCGAGCTGCGGCAGGCGTGGTCGTCGGCGGCCAGTGCTAGCACGCCGCCGTAACGCGAGGTACCGGCGGCATTGGCGTGCTTGAACACGTCGCCGCAGCGGTCCACGCCCGGGCCCTTGCCGTACCACATGCCGAACACGCCCTGCACGTTGGCGCCGGGGAACAGGTTGGTCTGCTGGGTGCCCCACACCATGGTCGCGCCCAGATCCTCGTTGAGGCCCGGGGTGAACTTCACCTTGGCCGCTTCCAGGTGCTTGCGCGCACGCCACAGCTCCAGGTCGAAGCCGCCCAGCGGGCTGCCGCGATAGCCGCTGATGAAGCCGGCGCTGTCGATGCCGGTGGCTTCGTCGCGCAGGCGCTGCATCAGCGGCAGCCGCACCAGCGCCTGCACGCCACTCAGGTAGATCCGTCCTTCGTTGCGGGTGTACTTGTGGTCGAGCGTGTAATCACGGTCGAGCAGGTCGGCGGAGGCGGGCGAAGTGAGTTGCGCGGTACTGGTCATGGCTGGCCTGGTCAGGATCGGCTGGCACCGGCCGCGCAGGTACACGCGGCGGGAAAGGCGCGAATTGTAACAGTGGGGGGCAAAGGCCCCGGCACTCGCGCCAGGGCCGTGCTGAGGTTAGGATCGGGGAGAGAGAGGGAGGGTTGGTGTTTCAACCTTGGGGGAATTTGGATGTCAGTTGCAGGACAGTTCCTGGCCGGCGTGTTGCTGGTCTCGGGAGCGGCCACTGCGTGGGCCGCGCCGGCATTGCCGGCACCGCAGGAGTTCTATTTCGACAGCGACGCCGCCGCCGCGCCGATCACGGTGGTGCAGGGTGAAGGCGAAGACCTGGTGGCACAGCTGCTGAAGCACCGCGAGCGTGGCCGCAAGGGGCTGGAAGCCACGGCGCAGCTGGCGTCGGTCGCCATTGCGCAGGGGCGCGCGGAACTGGGCGACAAGCTCTATCGCGAGGCACTGGCCGAAGCGCCGGTGCAGAGCGCGCTGGGCCGCAGCGTACGCTGGAACTATGGCTGGGACCTGTTGCGGCAGGGCCAGGCATTGGCTGCGCTGGAGCAGTGGCAGGCCGCTGCCAGCACCCTGCGCAGCAATCCCGGCTGGGTGCCGCCGAGCTATGCATTGGCGCTGTGGCGGGCGGGCCAGCAGCAGGAGGCGGTGAAGTGGTATGCCGCTGCCGTACGCACCGAGCCGGCGCAATGGCGCGACAGCAGTCGTTACGCGCAGCTGTTGCCGGGCTGGCGCGATGACGAACGCGCGACGTTGGCCGAAGTACAGCAGGCCTGGGCGGCCGCGCCACCCGCCTGGCCCTGAGGGTGGGGGTTCGGCCGGGTTGCACCCGGCACCCGCAGAGGCCAGAGCCACAGCAACAGCGGGTTTGCTGGGGGATGGCGGGGCGGTGTGGACAGGCAGGACACGCCGTAAACCCGTCCTTGGGGGCTCGATGGCGCCTTGCTCGTGTGCGCTTTCCTGCGCACACGGCAAGACCGGGGTTGGGCGTCCTGCCCAACCCGCCCGAGGGCATGCCTCGGGCCCATGGCGCCAACGGTCCTGCCTGCCCACACCGCCCCGCCTTCGACAGATTCCCGCTGCTGTTGGTAGGTGTCGACCTTGGTCGACACGTACATCCACGCCATGCGTGGATGAATCTGCATCGGAATCGAATGATCGATATCTGATCGAAATGCAGCCGAGCGTGGGCTCGGCGCTACAAAAAGCGGCCAGCCAACTGCTTCTGCTTTTGCTCTTCTTCTTTCTTTTCCGTGGCTGATCGCCCCCGGAAACTGTCCGTGGCCGGGCGGGTAGGCTGCGCAGGGGCGTGAGCCGCATGGATGCGGCGACCGAGCTTACAGGGGTGAAGGCGCTTTGCTTGCGAAGCACTGCTTCGCAAGCGCCTGAACGCACAGCCGCCAGCGGCTGGGCCGGGCCCCGGAGGGGGACTTGCAGCGTCCCCTGCGCAGCCTACCCACCCGGCCAACCCACAGCTGGCTCCTTCAGCGACCAACCACGAGGGGCTGCGCCGTTCGCAGGAAATCCTCAGTCGTCCGCGGACACCGTGCGCCCCGACGCCCACTCCCGCAACGCCGCCACCTGCTCGGCCATCAACACCGACAACGGCCGCGTCGTGCGGATCTCGCCCATCAGCAGCTCGGTATCCAGCGGCCGGCCTTCGGCGTGCGCCGAATACAGCCCGGCCACGATCGCCTGCTCGATCTCCGCACCGGAAAACCCGTTGGCCGCCGCCGCCAGTGCCGGCAGCGCGAAGTCGTCGGCATTGAGCTGGCGCCGCCCCAGGTGCAGCCGCAGCAGTTCCACGCGCACATCGGCCGAGGGCAGGTCGACGAAGAAGATCTCGTCGAAGCGGCCCTTGCGCAGCAGCTCGGCCGGCAGCTCGTGTACCTGGTTGGCGGTGGCCACGATGAACACCGGCGCCTTGCGCTCGGCCATCCAGGTCAGCAGGTAGCCGAGTACACGGCGCGACACGCCGCCATCCTCGGTGCCGGTGGCCAGGCCCTTCTCGATCTCATCCATCCACAGCACGCATGGCGCCAGCTGCTCGGCCGAGGCCAGTGCCTGGCGCAGGTTGGCTTCGGTCTCGCCGTGGTACTTGTTGTACAGCGCGCCTACGTCCAGGCGCAGCAGCGGCACGCCAAAGCCGGCGGCGGTAGCCTTGGCCAGCATCGATTTGCCGCAGCCCTGCACGCCCAGCAGCAGCATGCCGCGTGGCGGGTCCAGCCCGGCCGGTGCCGAGCCGGCGATGAAGGCGACGCGACGCTGGTTGATCCAGCGCTTCAGCCGGTTGGCCCCGGCCACGTCGCCGAAGCGCGCGCTGTCGTGCTCGAAGAACAGGTGGCCGCTGCGGTTGAGCAGCTCGAACTTCAGCCGCGCCAACTGTGGCAGGTCGTCGTCGCGCAGCGCGCCATCGGCATAGATCAGCTGCCGCGCGATGCGCCGCGCATCGACCAGGCTCAGCCCCTGCAGGTTCTTCAGGATCTTCTTGACCGCCTCGCTGTCCACTTCCACCCGGCGCCCGCCGTGTTCGCGTGCATAGGCATCGGCTTCTTCGCGCAGCATCTTCAGCAGTGCGTTGGCGTCGGGCAGGCGCGGATTGAAGCGCACCGCCAGGGCTTCCAGTTCGGCCGGCAGTTCCACCTTGGCGCCGATCAGCACCAGCACGTGCGATTCGCTGTGGCGGCGCTGGATCAGATCGCGCAGCGCACGCTGGTGGCTGGCATAGCCCAGGTAAGGGTGGAAATCGAGCAGCAGGTACACGCCGCGCTGGTCGGCCTGGCGGATCATCTGCAGTGCGGCGCTGGCGTCGGGCGGGCCCACAGGCTCGTCCTCGCGCTCCAGGTCGATGCGGCGCAGGCCCTCGGTGATCGACCAGCGGTGCAGGGCCCGCCAGACATGCATCAGCGTCTGCCGGAACAGCTCGACGATGCGACCCTCATCCTGGGTCTCGACCACGATCAACGGCGTGTTGGCGCGGATCAGTGCGCTCAGGTCCTGCAGTTCGCTCATGGCGGTTCGGTCCTTCGGGGGCGCCACGATAGCAAAGGCCGGGGGGCACGGGTTCAGCACGGCTCTACCTTCCGTCACCATCGGCGGTGTACGCTCGGGGCACGTACCCGGAAGCGAGGCTGGCATGAAGACGATCCTGGTGGCCGGTTCCAAAGGCGGGGTGGGCAAGTCCACCATCGCCACCCACCTGGCCGCGTACGCGGCATTGCAAGGCAAGGCCACGGTGATCGCCGATGCCGACCCGCAGGGCTCCAGCACGCGCTGGGCACAGCGCCGGGCCGGGCTGGAAAGCGCGGTGCTGCCGATCGACGTGTACCGCAAGAAGCAATGGGCGCAGAAGCTGCCCGACGGTACCGATACCGTGGTGATCGATGCACCGGCCGGCGCACTGGCCGACGATATCCCGCATTTCCTCGACGCTGCCGATGCCGTGGTGGTGCCGGTGCTGCCCTCGGCACTGGACATCGAAGCCATCGTAGGCTTCCTCAACAGCCTGGCCCAGGTACCGCGCGTGCACAGCCGCAAGCTGCCGGTCGGGCTGGTGCTGAACCGCACCAAGCCCTGGACCCAGACCTCGCAGCAGGCCCTGCAGATGCTGGCTGACTGGCCGTATCCGGTGGTCGCCCAGCTGCGCGACAGCCAGAGCTATGTGGTCATGACCGGCCTGGGCCGCAGTCTTTTCGATTACCGCTCCGCCCAGGTGCGCGAGCACCAGGCCGACTGGGAACCCCTGTTGTCCTGGCTGAAGCTGTAACAGCCGTAGGTCTCCATCCCTTTATTGGAATCCCGCAATGCGCGAACTGATCCTGCTCCGCCACGCCCACGCCGAACCGGCCACCACCGGCCAGGCCGACCTTGACCGGCCGTTGTCGCCGGTGGGCCTCGCCGAAGCCGAAGCCGCCGGCAAGTGGCTGAAGGAAAACAACCTGCTGCCCGATTGCGTGCTGTGTTCCCCCTCGCGGCGGACCCGCGAAACCCTGGAAGCGGTGATGACGGCCATCGGCTATGTCGAAAAGCGCCTGGAGGACCGCATCTACGAGGCTACCCCGGGCGCCCTGGCGGCGCTGGTGGACGAGCGCCGTGACCTGGACCGGGTGTTGATCGTCGGCCACAACCCCGGGCTGGAGCAGCTGGTGGCGCTGATGACCGATGGCACCAGCAGTGATTACCGTGGCATGCCGCCGGGCGGCGTCGCCGTGCTCGGTTTCGCCCGCGAGGCAACGATCGAGCCGGGCGTGGCCAGCCTGAACGCCTTCTGGTGGCCGTGAGCCGATGAGGGTGGCGTTGCCGGGCCGCTGCCTGCTGCCGGTCGTTCTGGCGATCGGCCCGGCCTGGGCCGCCGCACCGCCACCGACCGCGCTGCCGGCGGTCGTGGCCGAGTCGCCGCGTACGCTGCAGCTGGATGTGGTGCGCTCGCAGATCGGTTTCGAAGTCCGCACCCGCTTCGGCCAGCGCATCGAGGGCGTGTTCCCGCGTTTCGAGGGGCGTATCGAGGTGCTGTCCGATGGCCGTCACCAGGTCCACCTGAAGATGTTCACCCGCACCGTGGAGATCCCCGGCAAGGACCGCTATACCGGCTGGATGCGCGGCCCGGAGTTCTTCGACGCTGGCCGTTACCCGTTCGTGGAATTCGACTCGCTGCCGTACTGGCCGGAGACGGTCGCCGACGGAGGCGGCATCGACGGTCGGCTGACCCTGCGCGGCGTCAGCCATCCGGAGACACTCAAGGTCGAGAAAGCGGAATGTGCCCGACCCGGCTATGATTGCGACGTCGTCAGCCGCGGTACCGTGCAACGAGGCCGGTACGGCATGGACAGCTGGCAGCTTGCCTTGAGTGACCGAGTGACTTTCGTATTGCGTGCACGTCTCAGCGAGGCGTCGAAACCGTGAATCCCTTGCTGCGTGTACTGGTGCTGGCAACCGTGTTGCTGGGCAGTGGCTGTGCGTCGCTGTCGCACGCCCAGCGTGATCGCGCCGAGGCGATCGCCGTACAGGCACGCTCGACCCAGGTGGATTGCCAGCAGGCCGACCGCTGCGCGCTGGATTCGCCCCTGCGGGCTTTGGCCGGCCGGGCGTTCAGCGAATCGACCCCGGAACAGCCGCGGCACTACGCCACCCTGCTGGACGAGGGCGAAGGCGCGCTGGTCGCGCGCCTGAACCTGCTGCGCAGCGCCACCCGCAGCATCGACCTGCAGACCTACATCTTCGACAAGGACGACAGCGCCCGCTTGGTCATCGACGAATTGCTGGCGGCGTCGCGGCGCGGGGTGAAGGTGCGGTTGTTGATCGACCAGCTTTCGGCGATCTCCGACCTGCAGATCCTCGGCGCACTGGCCGGCGCCCACCAGAACTTCCAGCTGCGGGTCTACAACCCGACGTTCGGCAAGGCCCGGCTGAACTACTTCGACTATGCCGGCAGCGTGCTGTGCTGCTTCCGCCGCTTCAACCAGCGCATGCACAACAAGCTGCTGGTGGTCGACGATGCGATCGGCGTGGTCGGTGGGCGCAACTACCAGGACGACTATTACGACTGGGATCGCGAATACAACTTCCGTGACCGCGATGTGCTGATCGCCGGTCCTGAAGCGCGCGCGATGGCGGCCAACTTCGATGCCTTCTGGCGTGCGCAGCGCAGCGTGCCGGCCGAGCGCCTGAACGATGTCGGCCGTACCCTGCTCAAGCAGGGCGTGCCGCTGCTGCCGCCCGCGCAGTTCCGCAGGCCCGAACGGGTGGAGCGGGTCAGCGAGGAGGCCAACGATGTCGACTTCGTCACCCGTTCGTTCGTGGACACCGCCTTGCCGGTCGCCTCGGTGCGCTATGTGGCCGATCTGCCGCGCAAGCACCGCCGTGAGCGCGCCGACGCACCACTGGCCGGGCAGCATGTCACCGAGCCGCAGCTGGATGCACTGATCTCCAGTGCACAGCATGAAGTGATCCTGCAGACGCCCTACCTGGTGCTGTCCAAGCCGGCACAGAAGCTGTTCCGCGAGCTGCGCAAGCGGCCGGAACCACCGCGCGTGGTGGTGTCCAGCAACAGCCTGGCCGCCACCGACAACCCGATCGTGTATGCGCTGTCGTACAAGTACAAGCGCCGCAACATGCGCGAGCTGGGCTTCAACATCTTCGAATTCAAGCCGTTCCCGCTGGATGCCCCGGTCGATTACCGCAACCTGCTGCCCGACCCGATCGCCGCGCCGGGCAGCGATACCGGTCGCAATCCGCTGCTCGGGGGTAGTGCCGCTGGCAGCAATGCCGGTGGCGGCAGTGGTGATGTGGTGGCCACTGCGGAAGCGGACGCTCCGCCGGCGCGGGTGATCCATCCGCGTACCGGCAGCGCCTATGAGAACGGTCGTGCGCGTCGGCGTGCCGCCGGCAGCGAAGTCGAGACCCGCCTGCTGCGTACCGAAACGCGCCCTTCGTTCCTGGGCAGCAAGGCGGTCAACAAGCCGCTGCCGGTCACCCGCAAGGGCGCGCGCATGGGCCTGCATGCCAAGTCGCTGGTGGTCGACCGCCGTATCGGCGTGGTCGGTACCCACAACTTCGATCCGCGCAGCGAAAACTACAACACCGAAGGCGCGGTGATCATCGACGATCCGGCCTTCGCTGAGCAGCTGGCGCAGAGCATCCTGCGCGATACCCACCCGCAGAACTCCTGGACGGTGGCGCCGCGTGCCAAGCCGCCGGTCTTGTCCGGCCTGAACTACAGCGTCGGCAAGGCCTCCGAGGCACTGCCGATCCTCGACTTCTGGCCGTGGCGCTACGCCACCGACTACGAGTTCAAGCCGGGCCCGGACTGCCCGCAGCCACTGCCGCGGCAGAGCGCCGATTTCCACCGCTGCTATGTCGCGGTGGGCGACTTCCCCGAGGTCAACGTCGGGCCGAAGTGGCTGCTGGTGCGCATGCTGACCGCATTCGGCGCCGGCCTCGTCCCCATCCTCTGAAGGTAGCCGCATGACCCAGGTATTCCGCGAAGCCGTTTCCATCGAGCAGCTCAACGCACTCAGCCACAACACTGCCATCAGCACCCTGGGCATCGTCTTCAGTGCCGCTGGCGAGGACTGGCTGCAGGCGACCATGCCGGTGGATGAGCGCACCCGCCAGCCGTACGGCATCCTCCACGGCGGCGCCTCGGTGGTGCTGGCCGAAACCCTGGGCAGCAGCGCCGGCAACCTCTGCGTGGATACCGCCAAGCAGGTCTGCGTGGGCCTGGAGATCAACGCCAACCACGTGCGCGCCGTGCGTTCGGGGACGGTCACCGGCACCGCGCGCGCGGTGCACGTGGGCCGCAGCACCCAGCTGTGGGAAATCCGCATCGAGGACGAGCAGGGCCGGCTGGTCTGCATCTCGCGGCTGACCCTGGCCGTGGTGGCGGCCGGCCACGGTTGAGCCCTGGCGGCAGCAGTGACGGCGGCGGAACCCAGCGTTCCCCGCCGATGGCCGCCGTCAATGAGACTTATGGCCGAATTCGGCTGGCAGCGATGGCAGCCCTCCGGTATCGTGCGTGGATGACTTCCCCCACTCCGGCCCCCCGCGGCGGCGTGGCGCGTGTGTGCCGTTACCTGTACCGCGTACCGCTGCTGTTGGTCCACATCACCGTGTTCCTGCCGCTGATCCTGATCGGCATGCTTCCGCCATGGGGCGAGCTGCGCGTGGGCGACGATACCTTCGGCGCCAAGGTGGTGAACTGGTGGCAGGGCGGGCTGATGTGGATCTTCGGCTTCCGCCTGTCGCGTATCGGCCAGCCGCTGCCGGGCGCGGTGCTGTTCGTCGCCAACCATGTCAGCTGGGTCGATATCTCCATCCTGCACAGCCAGCGCATGATGGGCTTTGTCGCCAAGCGCGAGATCGCCAGCTGGCCGGTGGTCGGTTGGCTCGCCGCGCGCGGCCAGACCATTTTCCACCAGCGTGGCAACACCGAATCACTCGGTGGAGTGATGCAGGTGATGGCCGACCGCCTGCGCGCCGGCAAGGCCGTGGGCGTGTTCCCGGAAGGACGTACCCGCGGCGGCCACGACGTTGGCCCGTTCCATGCACGCATCTTCCAGGCGGCAGTCGAAACCAGCGTGCCGGTGCAGCCGGTGGCGCTGGTCTATGGCGTGCGCGGGGATGCACAGACCATCGTGGCCTTCGGCCCGGGCGAGAGTTTCTTCGCCAATTTCCTGCGCCTGCTCGGTGAGCCGGCGCGGCATACCGAAGTGCATTTCCTGGAGCCGATCGGCACCCAGGACCTGGAAGGCCGTCGGCGCATCGCGGAAACCTCGCGCGCGCGCATCGTGGCGGCCATGAGCGGGGATTGAGGCCAGGGTGGCCGTGTTTCCGCCACCGACCCTCGACGCTGATGCGCCGATGCTCACCGCGTCCGACTATCAGCCGCCGCGCTGGCTGCGCAATCCGCACCTGCAGTCGATGCTCAGCTCCAGCCGCATGCGCCTGCAACGCGGCCTGCTGCTGCTGGCCGCCACCGGCGCGGTCAGCGAGGAGCTGATCCTCGATGGTGGCGAGGGCGTGCGCCTGCAGGGCTGGCACAGCCATGTCGAAGGGCGCGAACCGCGCGGCATCGCCCTGTTGCTGCACGGCTGGGAAGGCAGCGCCGAATCCAGCTACATGCGCATGGCCGCTGCCCGCATGCTGGAGCAGGGGTTCGACGTGGTGCGGCTGAACTTCCGCGACCACGGCAATACCCATCACCTCAATCCCGGCATCTTCCACTCCAATCTCATAGACGAAGTGGTGCATGCCGCAGGCGATGTCGCCCAGCGCTGGCCCGATCTGCCGCTGGTTGCGGCGGGCTATTCGCTGGGTGGCAACTTCGTGCTGCGGCTGGCGCTGCGCGCGCCGGCCGCCGGTGTGCCGCTGCAGCACGTGGCCGCCGTCTGCCCGGTGCTGGACCCGGGGCTGACCATGGAGAACATCGAGAACGGCCCGGCGATGTACGACTGGTACTTCCGCCGCAAGTGGGCCGGTTCGCTGCGTCGCAAGCGCGATCTGTTCCCCGAACTGAGCGATTGCGACGACCGCGTGCTGAACATGGACATCCGTTCGCTGACCGCCTGGCTGGTCGAACGGCACACCACGTTTGGTTCGCTGCAGGCCTATTTCGATGGTTATTCCATCGCCGGCGACCGCCTGTCCACGCTGCAGGTGCCCGCTGACATCCTGATGGCGCAGGACGATCCGGTGATCCCCTACGCGACCTTCCGCGATTGGCAGCTGCCGCAGCAGGCGCGGCTGGAAACCGCCTGCTGGGGCGGCCACTGTGGCTTCCTGGAAAACTGGCGCGGCGATGGGTTCTCCGAACGCTGGGTCGCGCAGCGCCTGCGGCGCGTCCTGGCGGGCTGAACCGGCACCGGCGCGCGGCCCGCTACAATGCGGGTTTGACCTTGAACCGGACGGCCATGCAAGACCAGATCCTCCAAGCGTTGCGCCAGAACGATGCCGGCCAGGCCGTGCAGCTGGCCCAGGCGTGGACCCGTGACGAACCCGGCAAGGCCGAGGCCCACCGCTGGCTGGCGCTTGCGCTGCAGCAGCAGGGCCAGGCCGAGGCCGCGATGGAGGCGTTGCAGCAGGCGCTGCAGCTGGCTCCCGATGATGCGCAGCTGCACCTGCAGCATGCCGGCCTGCTGCTGGCACTGCGCCAGTTCGACGGCGCCGATGAAGCCCTGCAGCGCACCACCGGGCTGGACCCCAACGCCTTCCCGGCCTACCTGATGCAGGCGCACCTGGCGGTGGGCCGCAACGACTTCGACGAGGCCCAGCGGCTGTCGACCCTGGCCTCGCGGCTGGAGCCGGACCATCCGGAACTTCTGACCATCGATGGCATGGTTGCGCTGCGCCGTGGCGATGCCGACCGCGCGCTGGCCCTGCTGTCGGCGGCCAGCCAGGCGCTGCCGGACGATACCCGCGTGCTGTACGCACTGGGCTTTGCCTATCTGGGCAAGGACATGCTGGCGTTCGCCGAGCAGGCATTCCGCCGCGTGCTGGCGTTGAACCCGAAGATGTCCTCGCTGCACGGCATGGTGGTGCAGCTGGCCTTGCGCCAGGGCAACGTCGAGGCCGCCGCCGAGGCAATGCAGCAGGCGCTGCAGCAGCCGGAGCTGGACGTGCCGCCGATGCGCCGCCTGGCCGGTGAACTGGCACTGCGCAGTGGCCAGCCGCTGCAGGCGCTGGAGCACCTGCTGCCGCTGCTGGAATCGCTGCAGGGTGATCGCCAGGTGCTGCAGCTGCTGCTGATGTCCTGGCAGCGCCTGGGCCGCGAAGATGAAGCCCGCGTACGTCTGGATGACGCGCTGGAAAGCAATGACCAGCTGCATGACCTGTGGCTGGCACGGCTGGCCGTGGAAGACGTCGGCAGTGCCGGCGCCGTGGCCGTCGTGGAGCGCTGGATGGCAGCGATGCCCAGCCACTTGCCGGCGCTGGAAGCGCGCATGCGCCTGCATGACATGGCCGGCGAGCACGAGCAGGGCGAAGCCATCGCCGAGCGCATCACCACCCTGGAACCGGGCCGCGTCAGCGGTGAAAGCCGTCGCGTCGAGGGTCTGCTGCAGCGTGACCCGGCCGCCGCCGTGGAGCGCGTGCAGGCCTTGATCGCACAGGCACCGGAGGGACACCGCGCCGACCTGCGCACCTGGCTGGGCGAGATCCAGGATCGCGCCGGGCAGCCGGAAGAAGCGCTGCGTACGTGGATGGCGCTGCAGACCGACCAGGCCTCGCAGCGGCTGCCGCTGCCGCCGCAGGCCAAGGCACCGCCGAGCTGGCCGGAGATGGCCAGCATCGACGAAGCGACGCGCGACAGTGGCTCGGCACCGATCTTCCTGTGGGGCGCCCCGGGTTCGGGCGTGGAGCGGGTGGCAACCGGCCTGGCCGCTGCCAGCCCGGTACTGCGCAGTGATCGTTACACCGCCAATCCCCCCGACGATGCCTTCCAGAACTACAACACGCTGCAGGACCTGGCGTCGGGCGTGCTGAGCCCGGAACGCCTGGTCGAGCGCTGGCGCGAACACCTGCCGGCCCGCGGCCTGGAAAGCGACACCGTGATCGACTGGCTGCTGTGGTGGGACAACGCGCTGTTGTGGGCATTGCGCCCGCAGCTGCCGCAGGGTCGCCTGCTGCTGGTGCTGCGCGACCCGCGCGACATGCTGCTGGACTGGATCGCCTATGGCGCCGCTGCACCGCTGGCGATGACCTCGATGGCCGAAGCCAGCCAGTGGCTGGTGCGTTCGCTGACCCAGATCGCCGCGCTGCACGAGGAGGACCTGTATCCGCACGTGCTGCTGCGCATCGACGACATCGGCAACGATGCACATGCGATGGCTGACCTGCTGGGCCGCGTGTTCGGACGTCCGATGCCGCCGGCTGCACAGCTGGGTGCACCGCGTCTGCCCGCCGGCCACTGGCGCCGGTATCGCGACGTGATGGGCGCCGCTTTCGCCCAGCTCACCCCGGTCGCGGTGCGATTGGGTTACCCGGAAGAGTGAGGAGCATCAGATGCAACTGAGCAGTCACAGCCTGGTCAACGGTGCGCCGATCGACCGTGAGTTCGCCGCTGGCGATGCCAACGGCTTCGCCCCCGACCGCAACCCGCACCTGGCCTGGAGCGGCGCGCCCGACGGCACCCGTTCGTTCCTGCTGGTGTGCGTGGACCCGGACGTACCGACGGTGCCGGAGACGGTCGGCCGCGATGACATGCGCGTGCCGCGCGATCAGCCGCGCTGCGATTTCGTGCACTGGGTGATGGCCGACATCCCGGCCTCGGTGCAGGAAATTGCCGCGGGCAGCTGCAGCGACGGCTTCGTGGTGAAGGGCAAGACCGCGCCGGCCGGCCCGGCCGGCAGCCGCCAGGGCCTGAACGATTTCACCGGCTGGTTCGCCGGCAATCCGGACATGGCCGGTGACTACCTGGGCTACGACGGCCCGTACCCGCCGTTCAACGACGAGCGCGTGCACCGCTACTTCTTCCGCGTGTTCGCGCTGGATGTGGCCACGCTGCAGCTGCCCGAGCGCTTCACCGCCGCAGATGCGTTCCGTGCCATGCACGGCCACGTACTGGCCGAAGCGGCGTTGCACGGCACCTACACGTTGAACCCGGCGTTGGCCTGAGCGGGCAATGTGCTTCTGTAGAGCCGAGCCCATGCTCGGCTGCTTTTCCCGATAGACAGCAGCCGAGCATGGGCTCGGCTCTACAACGCACAACGAAGAAGGGCGACCTCGCGGCCGCCCTTTTCATTTCGCAGGCAGCGGCGCGGGTTTGAACACCAGCACTTCGCCCTTGGCATTGCGCACGACCAATGCGCCGGTGTCGTCCAACGCGAGGGTCGGTGCGGTATCGCGACCGTGAAGCAGCGTTTCGGCTCGCCGTTCCTGCGCATCCACCTTGGGATTGATGCACAGCGCGGTGGTCTGGATGCCGTTCTCCAGGATCAGCCGGTCGTCCTGCAGGTGGTAATGACTGCTGGCCTGGTTGCACAGGTTCAACTCGCTCATGTAGCCGGGCTGGAAGCGCAGGGTGTACGGCGCCCGGCCCCTTACGAACAACGCGTCGATGCGCTTGCCCTGCGCGTCGGTGGCGCGTGCGAGCTGCCACAGATGGGCTTCAAGCTGGTCGGTGGTGGGTGTGCTGGCGGCGTATGCACTGCTGCCACTACCGATGGCCAGCAAAGCCAGTGCGAGCATGTACGTCCGTTTCATGCCGATCTCCCTGATGCATGTGGGTAGTGCCGGCCGCTGGCCGGCATGTTCCGTATGTCGCCGGAGCGGTGTGCAGCAACCGGCCAGCGGCCGGCACTACCCCACAACGAAGAAGGGCGACCTCGCGGCCGCCCTTCAAGAGCCAGCCGACCAGCAGTCGGCTCTACATCACTTCTCGATGGCCGACTCGACCACCATGTCCAGCACGTACGCCTGCGACGGCGCATCGGCCGGCGGGTTCTTCACTTCGTAGCGCTTCACGCGCACCACGTTGCGCACGCCGTCTTCGTGGGTGTAGCCCTCGATGCTGCCGTAGAAGTTCTCGAACGCGCCCGGCTCACCCTGCTTCAGGCCCTTGTCGTCGAACTTCACTTCGCGCACCTGCAGGCACTGGTAGTCCGGGATCATCGGGTGCGAGCACTTCTCGGTCTTCGCCGCAACTTCCAGGAACACGGTTTCGCCGGCGCCGCCGTAGCGGGTTTCAGCGGTCGGTTCCGGGTTGAACACCAGCACGTCGCCCTTGGCGGTGGTCAGGGTCAGCACGCCGTTGGCGTCCTGTTCGGCCTTCAGTTCGCCCTGCAGGCGGCTGGAGACGGCTTCGTCCAGCGCCATCAGCGCCTTGTCGGTGCAGGCCATCAGGGTCGAGGCCATCGCGCTGACGCTCAGCTTGCCGTCGGCCAGGGTGTAGCCGCCGCCCATGCGGTTGCAGGTGTTGCTGACCGAAAGGCGGCCATCAGCGAAGTCCAGGGTGACCGGCTTGTCTTCGCGGGCGAACAGCGCATCGATGCGCTTGCCATCGGCCGCGGTGGCCTGCTGCAGCAGCCAGTGCTGGCTCTGCAGGCGCTGCGCATCCAGGTGTGCCAGCGCCTTCTGGTCGCCGGCCTTGGCCGCCGCCGGGGCCAGATCGTCACCGCCGGTACCGGCCGGGGCGGGGGTCTGGCTGCAGGCGGCCAGCAGGGCCAGCGGGAGGAGCAGGGTGAGCTTGCGGTTCATGGTGATTCTCCTTGGGGAACCGAGGGGGAAACGGATCGGGGCCGGCAACGGGGTTACCGTGCCCCGGCGCTGTTCAGCTGCCGGACGGCAACCACAGCAGCAACGCAGCGCCCAGGGCGATGCGGTAAATCGCGAAGGCCGTGAAACGGTGCGACTTGATGTAGCCCATCAGCCACTTCACTACGACGAAGCCGGTGACGGCGGCGGCAACGAAGGCGACACCGACGTCGGTCCAGTTCTCGCTGGCCAGGTTTCCTTCCTTGGCCAGTTCCAGGAAGGTGTAGGCGCTTGCGGCGAACATGGTGGGAATGCCGACCAGGAACACGAACTCGGCGGCGGCCGCGCGGCGGCTCAGGCCCAGCAGCATGGCCAGGAAGATCGCCGAAGCCGAGCGCGAGGTACCGGGGAACACACCGGCCACCACCTGTGCCAGGCCGACGCCGATGGCCACCGTCCAGGTCACCTGGTCGCGGTCGGGCAGGCGCGCGGTATAGGCCTCCACCAGCAGCATCCAGATGCCACCGATGATCAGCGCCCAGGCCACCGGGCTGACGGTTTCCGGCAGTGACCAGCCAGCCTTGCGCACCACCAGGCCGACCACGGCGGTTACCAGGAAGGCCGCGCCGAGCTTGAACACGTACTCGCGGTTCTCGCGCTGGCCGAAGCCGGTGGCCAGCTGCAGCAGGCGCTGCCGGAACACCAGCACCACGGCCAGGATCGCACCGGCCTGGATGATGATGTTGAAGAAGTCCGATCGCGCGCCCAGCCAGTGCTGGGCGATCAGCAGGTGGCCGGTGCTGGAGATCGGCAGGAATTCGGTCAAGCCTTCGAGGATGCCCAGCAGCAGGGCGGAGAGCAGATCGGACATGGACGGTGCGGGCGCGGGCGGCGGAAGAAGCTCGAAAGAATAGACGATCCATGCCGCACCAAACGGGTGCGTCTGGTCATCGGCGCACCCGTTTGGTGCGCATGGTTCTGCACCTCGCTGGGGCAGCGGCTTTGAAATCAACGACTTGTGAAGGCTGAAAAGTTGGCACGGTCATTGCTGTACCTCAGCAGGCATTCATTCCCATCCGAGGTCGTACCGATGTCCGTGGAAACCGTAGAGAAGCTGATCAAGGACAACCAGATCGAGTTCGTCGATCTGCGCTTCGTCGACATGCGTGGTGTCGAACAGCATGTGACCTTCCCGGTCAGCATCGTCGAGCCGTCGCTGTTTGAAGAAGGCAAGATGTTCGATGGCAGCTCGATCGCCGGCTGGAAGGGCATCAACGAGTCGGACATGGTGCTGCTGCCGGATACCGCCAGCGCCTACGTCGACCCGTTCTACGCCGATCCGACCATCGTGATCAGCTGCGACATCCTCGACCCGGCCACCATGCAGCCGTATGGCCGTTGCCCGCGCGGCATCGCCAAGCGCGCCGAGTCGTACCTGAAGTCCTCGGGCATCGCCGAAACCGCGTTCTTCGGCCCGGAGCCGGAGTTCTTCATCTTCGATTCGGTGCGTTTCGCCAATGAAATGGGCCACACCTTCTTCCAGGTCGATTCGGAAGAAGCGGCGTGGAACAGCGGCGCCAAGTACGACGGCGCCAACAGCGGCTACCGTCCGGGCGTGAAGGGCGGCTACTTCCCGGTGCCGCCGACCGACACCCTGCACGACCTGCGTGCGGAGATGTGCAAGACCCTGGAACAGGTCGGCATCGAAGTGGAAGTGCAGCACCACGAAGTGGCCACCGCCGGCCAGTGCGAGATCGGCACCAAGTTCAGCACCCTGGTGCAGAAGGCCGACGAACTGCTGCGGATGAAGTACGTCATCAAGAACGTCGCCCACCGCAACGGCAAGACCGTCACCTTCATGCCCAAGCCGATCGTCGGCGACAACGGCAGCGGCATGCACGTGCACCAGTCGCTGTCCAAGGGCGGCACCAACCTGTTCTCCGGTGATGGCTACGGCGGCCTGAGCCAGATGGCGCTGTGGTACATCGGCGGCATCTTCAAGCATGCCAAGGCCATCAACGCCTTCGCCAACTCGGGTACCAACAGCTACAAGCGCCTGGTGCCGGGCTTCGAAGCCCCGGTGATGCTGGCCTACTCGGCGCGCAACCGTTCGGCCTCGTGCCGCATTCCGTGGGTGTCCAACCCGAAGGCGCGCCGCATCGAAATGCGCTTCCCCGATCCGATCCAGTCGGGCTACCTGACCTTCACTGCGCTGATGATGGCCGGCCTGGACGGCATCAAGAACCAGATCGACCCGGGCGCACCGAGCGACAAGGATCTGTACGACCTGCCGCCGGAAGAAGAGAAGCTGATTCCGCAGGTCTGCTCCTCGCTGGACCAGGCCCTGGAAGCGCTGGACAAGGACCGCGAGTTCCTCAAGGCCGGTGGCGTGATGAGCGATGACTTCATCGACGGCTACATCGCGCTGAAGATGCAGGAAGTGACCAAGTTCCGCGCGGCGACCCACCCGCTGGAATACCAGTTGTACTACGCCAGCTGACCGGTTGCGATGGCGGTGGGTAACCCCTCCCACCCGCCGCCATCGCATCCGTCTTCGCGGCTGGGGAGCCGCGGTCAGATCGGGGTCGTTGCACGGGGTCGGATCCCTTTCATGCATGAAAGGGCTCTGACCCCACGCCAAGGACCCCTGATCCAGGGGCAAGAGAGAGACCGGATACGCGACATGGGCCGCCCTCCCTCCCGCGTCGGCCGTGCAAGGAGAGAGGCACGGCTGTCCCGGCCCGGTTCGTGTCCGGTGCAACAGCCACGGCCATCACCACGATGGCCCGTGGTTGCCTGATGCCATCGCGCGTTGGCGCGCTGGCCCCATCCACCATCGGGACATGCGCATGAAACTGATCTCCGCCATCATCCGACCGTTCAAGCTCGACGAGGTCCGCGAGGCCCTGTCCGATGCCGGCGTGTCGGGCATCACCGTGACCGAAGTGAAAGGCTTCGGCCGCCAGAAGGGCCACACCGAGCTGTATCGCGGTGCCGAGTACGTTGTCGACTTCCTGCCCAAGATCAAGATCGAAACCGTCGTCACCGACGAGCGTGCCGACGCCGTGATCGAAGCGATCCAGTCGTCTGCCGGCACCGGCAAGATCGGCGACGGCAAGATCTTCGTGACCGCTGTCGAGCAGGTCATCCGCATCCGCACCGGCGAAATCGGCGCCGACGCGCTGTAAACCCCCTTCCGGAGACTCCCCCATGAAGATGCGCCTTCTCACCGGGTGGCAAGCCCGGTTCCATCTGGTGTGCCTGCTGATGCTGCTCAGCGCGCTGGCCGCCGGTATCTGGCCCGGCAGTGCACATGCCCAGGCCCAGGTCACGCCGCTGCAGAGCGAGGCCGTGGCCGTCGAGCCCCTGCAGGACCCGACTGCCGCCGCGCCGGCTGCCGCCGAAGCGGTGGCAGCGCCCGCCTATGACCATGGCGACGTCGCCTGGATGCTCACCTCCACCCTGCTGGTGCTGCTGATGGTGGTGCCGGGCCTGGCCCTGTTCTACGGCGGCCTGGTGCGTTCGAAGAACGTGCTGTCGGTGCTCAGCCAGATCCTCGTGGTGTTCTCGCTGGTGCTGCTGTTGTGGGTGGCCTATGGCTACAGCGCAGTGTTCAGTGCCGGCAATCCGTTCTTCGGCTCGTTCACCGAATTCGCCTTCCTCAAGGGCTTCACCCCGGAGTCGGTGGGCAACACGCCGATCAAGGGCCTGCCGGATTACCTGTTCGTCGCTTTCCAGTCGACCTTCGCCGGCATCACCACCGCGCTGATCGTCGGTGCCTTCGCCGAGCGCATCAAGTTCCGCGCGGTGCTGCTGTTCTCGGCGCTGTGGTTCACCCTCAGCTACATCCCGATGGCGCACATCGTCTGGGGTGGTGGCTACCTGGGTGAGATGGGAGCGATCGATTTCGCCGGCGGCACCGTGGTGCACATCAACGCCGGCGTGGCCGGTCTGGTCGCTGCATGGTTCGTCGGCAAGCGCCTGGGCTACGGGCAGACTGCACTGAAGCCGCACAACGTGCCGTTCACCTATATCGGCGCGATGCTGCTGTGGGTCGGCTGGTTCGGCTTCAACGCCGGTTCTGCCGCTGCAGCCGACACGGTTGCCTCGCTGGCCTTCCTCAACACCGTGCTGGCCACGGCTGCAGCGGTGCTGGGCTGGACGCTGGTTGAAGCGATCAGCAAGGGCAAGCCGTCGGCACTGGGCGCGGCCTCGGGTGCGGTGGCAGGCCTGGTCGGCATCACCCCGGCGTGCGGTACCGTCGGCCCGCTCGGCGCGATCGTCATCGGCCTGGTTGCCGGCGTGGTCTGCGTGTGGGGCGTGACCGGCCTCAAGCGCCTGCTGAAGGTGGATGACACCGCCGACGTGTTCGGTGTGCATGGCGTGGGCGGCATCGTCGGCGCGATCCTCACCGGTGTGTTCAGCGCGCAGTCGCTGGGCGGCACCAAGGCCGATCTGGATATCGGCCACCAGGTGTGGGTGCAGGTGGTCAGCGTCGGCCTCACCGTGGTCTGGTCGGCGGTGGTGACCGCAGCCATCCTGCTGCTGGTCAAGGTGGTCGTCGGCCTGCGCGTGACCGAGGAGGCCGAGCGCACCGGCCTGGATGTGACCTCGCATGGTGAATCGGCCTACGAGGCCTGATGCATCTACAGGGTGGGTGCCGACCGTTGGTCGGCACTGCACCTGCTCTGGTAGGTGCCAAGCTTGCTTGGCACTGCTCCTGCTCTGGACTGCTCTGCTCTGCTCTGGTGGGTGCCGACCGTTGGTCGGCACGGTCGGTGGCCCAGCCACGCATGGCGTGGCGCTACTGCATCGTCCGCGCTTATCGCGCACAATCAGGGCATGCACCCGATCCGCACGTCCCTGATGCTCTCGGCCTGCCTGCTGCTGGCCGCCTGTGCCTCCACGCCGCAGGAGATCCGCAACCCGCTTGCCACCTGGGTGCCGTCGCCGAACCAGAACGCGCGTACGCCGGTCATCATCGTCATCCACCACACCGAGCAGAAATCGGTGCAGCAGAGCCTGCACACGCTGCGTACCGCCAACAGTGGCGGGCGGGTCAGCGCGCACTATCTGATCGGCGCCGATGGCCATCGCTACCAGCTGGTGGCCGATGAACGGCGCGCCTGGCATGCCGGTTCCGGGCGCTGGGGCACCATCACCGACCTCAACTCCGCGTCCATCGGCATCGAACTGGACAACGATGGCCGTACGCCTTTCAGCCCGGCGCAGATCGAATCGCTGATCGTGCTGCTGCGTGATCTCACTGAACGGCTGAACATCCCGCCGCGGCAGGTGATCGGCCACGCCGACCTGGCGCCGACGCGCAAGGAAGATCCCAGTCGCTTCTTCCCGTGGCAACAGTTGGCCGAAGCAGGTTTCGGCGTATGGCCGCGCGCGGCCGACGGTGCTGCGCCGGAAGGCTTCGATGCATGGGCTGCGTTGGCGCGCTTCGGCTATCCGCTGGACAACCGCGATGCAGCGGTACGTGCGTTCCACCGTCGCTTCCGTGGCAGTGACACCCTGCCGAAGACACTCGACGCCGAAGATGCCCGCATCCTGCATTCGCTGCTGCTGCAGACCCCCTGACCCAGTAGTGCCAGCCCATGGCTGGCAGCCTCACTCCATTCCCAGCGCAGCGCGTATTGCCGCGACATGCGCACGCCCAACAGGCAACTCGCTGCCGTCGCTCAACACCAGCCAGTAGCGGCTGCCTGAGGCCGCATGCAGCGTGCGGATCTGGTGCAGGTTGACCAGATAGGAACGGTGGCAGCGGACGAAATCCGCAGGCAGTACCGTGGCCAGCGCGGCCAGGGATTTGTCATGCAGTTCACTGCGGCCGTCGCGCAGGCGCACCTGGCTGTAGTCGCCGTCGGCACGGATCCAGAGCACGTCCGCCAGTTCGACGGTCGCTGTGCCCTGCGCGCGCCAGATGCCGAGATAGCGGGCGCAGCCGGGCCGGTAGCGGCTTGCGTCGAGCAGCCGTTCCAGCGCCTGGGCGAGGCGCTCGCGTGAGAAGGGCTTGGGCACGAAGTCGAGCACGCCGTGCTCGAACGCCTGCAATGCGCGTTCGCGGTGTGCCGACACCACCACGCACTGGTAGCGCCCGGCAACAGCGCGGCGCAGCAGCTCGAAGCCATCGTCGCCGCCAAGGTTGAGGTCCAGCAGCAGGCCGTCATAGACGCTGCGCTGCAACCGGTCGCCGGCCGCTTCCAGATCGGCTACTGCATCGAAACGCGCGCGTGCACCGGCCAACTCGCCGCACATGCGCAGCAGGCGCTGTTGCACCAGGGGTTCGTCCTCGACGATCAGGATGCGCATGTCAGCTCGATCCGGCCGCACCAGTGGTCGCCGTCGATGCCCTGCACGAAGCTCCAGCCGGCGGGGCTGGCCGCCGCCAGGCTGGCCTCGATGTAACGTGTACCGGTGCCACGGCCGCGGTGCGGGGCTGAGCCGCGCGCACTGCGCAGTTCCAGTATCCAGCGCGCCTCGTCGCGCTGCACGTGCAGGCGGAACGGGTGCAGTGCACAGGCAACAGCGCCGGCATGGGTCAGTGCGTTTTCCACCTGTGCGTGCAGGATGCCTGGCGGCAGCGAAAGCGCCGCATCGCCGCCATCGACTTCCAGCACCATGCGCCGGTCCAGGGCAAGGCCGACGATGTCCAGGTGGCTGCGGCACAAGGCCAACTCATCCTGCAGGGGAACGCTCTGGCGGCTGCTGCTGTCGCGCAGGCGATCGAACTGATTGGCCAGCGACTCCACCAGACGGCTGGCGCGCATCGGCGACTGCTCGATCAGTTCCTGCAGGCAGGTCAGCGTGTTCATCAGCCAGTGCGGCTGGATGCCCCGTTGCAACAACTGCAATGAAAGCCGTGCGCGCTCTTCGCGCAGCCAGGCGTTGTGCCGGTCCAGCGCCTGCAACTGGGCGACGTGGCGCAGCAGAAGGAACACCATCAGCACCGCCAGCAGCAAGAAGTATGGGCCATCAAGGAAGGCGCCGCGTGCGACCAGCAACGCCAGCAGGCCGGCAGACAGCAGCGCCAGGATCGGCCACCGGTCTTCCTGGTCAGCAGGTGCGCGCAACAGCACCCAGGCCGAAGCGAGCAGGCTCAACAGCAGCGCCGCAGCGGAGCGGGTGTCGAAGCCGGGCAGCGCGATGGCCGCTGCCATGATCAGCGCCAGATAGATGAAACAGCCAGCCCTCGGTAAGGCCACCTCGAAGCGACGCGCAAGATAGGCAGGCAGCAGCAGCGCTGCGGCCACATGCAGGGCCAGCAGCGCGACCAGGCGAACGCCGTGCCAGGGATAGGGGTAGCCCAGCAATGATCGCCACGCCTCGACCGCGGGCAGCGCCAGCCCCACCACGCCCAACGCCAGCAGCAGGTGCGCGCCGGGCGTGCGTGTCTGCCCACGCAGCACCGCCAGGAAATACAGGCATGCGGCTGCCAGCGCGCCGGTGGCGAAGGCCGCGATCAGCCATGGCAGGATGATCTGGCCGTACAGCACGGGGGCTGGCGCGATCAGCACCATCGCATCTGCGCCATGCAGGGCGAAATGCTGCTGCTGGCTGGATGCAAGCACCAGCAGTTCATCGGTGGCGTTTCCCGACGGCGGCGGTAGCACGCGCACGACGTCTATGCG
The DNA here is from genome assembly GCF_056861525.1 of Stenotrophomonas sp. 82F1. NCBI lineage: Bacteria > Pseudomonadati > Pseudomonadota > Gammaproteobacteria > Lysobacterales > Lysobacteraceae > Stenotrophomonas > Stenotrophomonas sp. 82F1. The sequence continues at coordinate 93,877 of NZ_JBSPUD010000013.1, read as the reverse complement.
CCCGGGCCTCTCTTCTTCCGGCGTGCGACCGACAGCGCCATTGCTGATCCATGGCATCCCGTTCCAGTACAGCTGGCTGGCAGCGCGCAACGACAGCCTCACTGTGCGTCCATGATCGGCGTCGCTTTCCGGCGCCGGCACCTGCCAGCGCAGCCAGTACGGGCCATGCCACTCCGCCAGCTGCTGCTGGTCCAGCGGCCGCCAAGCCAGGTTCTGCGGCGGGTGCGTTGGCAGGCCGCCGGATGCCCCGACATTCGCAGGTGCCATCTGTGCTCCCTGCACAACCCTCATTTCCGGTGGCGGCGTCGACACGATCAACCAGGCAGCCACGGCCGCAAGCAGTACAGCAAGGACAGCGAGGGTTCGTGTGATCTGCATGGCGGCCATCGTATCGGTTGCGTGGAGACATTGGACCGGCGTCTGGAGACGTTCGGCAGAGGGACGCGTCCGCAGCGCTGCGCGGGAGCAGATGCTGGCGGCGCACATCCTTCCATCGGAGCCCAACATGACCCGCAGCGCCTCTACGTCTTCCGGCAGTTTCCAGGTTCGTCGCCCCGTCGTGGCCGCCGCCCTGGCCGCACTCTACCTGGCCCTCGCTGTCGCCCTTCCTGCGCAGGCCGGTCCGGCGACTCTGGCCTTCGAGCCCTACACACTGCAGACCAGGAACCATGGCGATATTGCCGCCGAGATCGCCACGCTGGAGGTCCCGCGACGGCACAGCGAGCCGGACGGTCCGCGCCTGCACCTGAAGGTGGTGCGCCTGCGTGCGACGGCTGGCACTGGCCGCACTGCACCGGTGGTCTACCTGGCCGGTGGTCCGGGTGGTTCTGGAATCGATACCGCACGTGGTCCGCGCTGGCCAGTGTTCGACCAGGTCCGCCGCGAGACGGATGTGCTGCTGCTCGACCAGCGCGGTGCGGGTCTGTCCGAGCCGCCGCCGGAATGTCCGCACGAGAGCCGTTTCGACGATGCGCAGCCGTTGCAGCGCGATGCCGCGTTGGCCGTGTTGCAGGCGACGGCCGCCAAGTGCGTAGCGTTCTGGCGGCAGGCCGGTGTCGACCTTGGTGCCTACACCACGGCCGAGAGTGCCGGCGACCTCGACGACCTGCGGCGCGCGCTGGACGTGCCGAAGATCAGCCTGTGGGGTATGAGCTATGGCACCCATCTGGCCCTGGCCACGGTGCGCCTGCACGGCGCCGGTCTTGAGCGCGTGGTGCTGATGGGATCCGAAGGTCCCGACGACACGCTGAAGCTGCCGCTGAGCAGCGATGTGCTGCTGCAGGAGCTGGCGGTGCTTGCCCGCAAGGACGGCTTCGATGACCTCGCCGGATCGACCACCCGCGTGCTGCAGGCGCTGCGCGAGCAGCCGCGGCAGGGCCGCAGCCACATGCATGAGGGCCGCCAGGTCAACATCGGCCTGTACGACGCGCAGATCGTCATCGCCAACATGCTGGGGCAGCGCATCACCCAGCAGTGGCTGCCGTTGGTGCTGCGCGAGGCCGAGACGGGCAACTACGACCCGCTGGCCGACCTGGTGCTGATCGGGCGCGCCCAGTTCGCGAAGTTCCCGGCCATGGGTCTGGCGATGGACGTCGCCTCCGGGCAGAGCCCGCAGCGCCGGGCACTGGCCGAAGCACAGGCACGCCAGAGCCTGTTCGGCGACGGGCTGAACTTCCCGTTCCCGGCCATCGGTAATGGCCTTGGCCTGGCCGATCTGGGTGCGGGCTTCCGCGGCCCGCTGCACAGTGAGGTGCCGGTGCTGTTCATCAGCGGCACGCTGGATGGGCGTACGCCTTCGGCCAACGCCGAGGCACTGCGGCCGGGCTTCAGCAACGGCCACTCGCTGCTGGTGCGCAATGCAAGCCATCACAACGAGTTGTGGACAGGCAACCCGGCCATCGCCCGCAGCATCGTCGACTTCCTCGCCGGCCGCGTCGTCAGCGAAACCGTGCTGGACGTGCCGCCGCCGGTGTTCGCCACCCACAGCAGTGAGCTGCTGGGCGGCACGCGATAAGGCCCCTCGTGTGGTGCAGGATGCGATCCCGGTCCTGCGCCACGCCCGATTGCACTACATTGGGGCAATGACTGACCTCATCGCCCCCTTCAACCGCACGTGCTGGAGCCTTCTCGCGCTTGCCGTGCTTGCTGGTTGTTCCAGCACCGGCACCCGCCCTGAAGCCCCCGCCGCAGCAACGCCTGCCGCCACCTACGCCAAGGTCGACTGGAACACGTTGCCGACCGTATCCGATGCCGACCTGCAGGCAGGCTTCGCCGCCTGGCGCAGCAGCTGCACCCGGTTGAAGAACGATGCGATCTGGGCAAAACCCTGCGCGACCGCCAGCGCCGTGTCCGACAAGGACGCCAGCGCGATCCGCGCATTCCTGCAGCGCGATCTCGATGTCTATTCCCTGCGCGCCGGCGGTCATCAGGCCGACGGCCTGATCACCGGCTACTACGAACCCATCTATCCGGGAAGCCTCACCCGCACCGACACCGCCACCGTGCCGGTGTACGGCACACCCGATGATCTGGTGGTGGTGCAGCTGGAGAGTGTCTATCCCGAATTGAAGGGCAAGCGCCTGCGCGGCCGCGTGGAGGGCAAGGTGCTGAAGCCCTACGACGATGCCGGCAGCATTGCGACCAAGGGCGCCAAGGCGCCGGTGCTGGCCTGGCTGACCGATCCGATGGACCTGCAGCTGCTGCAGATCCAGGGTTCGGGGCGTGTGCGCCTGGCCGATGGCAAGCAGGTGCGGCTGGCCTACGCCGAACAGAACGGCCATCCCTATCGCGCGATCGGCCGCTGGCTGGTGGAGCAGGGCGAGCTGAAGAAGGAAGACGTGACCATGGACGCGATCCGCGCATGGGCGAAAGCACATCCGGCACGCGTACCGGAGCTGCTGCGCAGCAATCCCAGCTACGTGTTCTTCGTGCGCAGCGCGGACAGCCCGGAAGGTCCGCGTGGTTCATTGAACGTGCCGCTGACCGCCGGCTACAGCGTGGCGGTGGACCGCACCGTGGTGCCGCTGGGCAGCCTGCTGTGGCTGTCGACCACGCGCCCGGACGGCACGCCGGTGGTGCGCCCGGTGGCGGCACAGGACACCGGTGGCGCCATTGCCGGCGAGGTACGCGCCGACCTGTACTGGGGCAGTGGCGATGCCGCCGGCAAGCTGGCCGGCGACATGAAGCAGCAGGGCAGGATCTGGATGCTGTGGCCGAAGGGCGTGGCGTTGCCGCAGTAGGTCAGCAGGGGTCAGATCCCCTTCCGCAGGAAAGGGATCTGACCCCATATGCCTGATAATGGCGCCCTTCCGATCTCTCCGGCCGCACCTGTGGCCAGGACAAACGCAATGAAATACGCAAAGAACAACGCAAAATCCAACACCAAGAAGTACTACAAGCACTGGGCCGAATCGGGCCTGGGCAAGGGCAACGTGCTGATGGAAGCCCGTGGCGAGAAGATCGTGCGCCAGGTGGAAATCTACGGGGCCAAGGTCGTGTGGGCCGATGAAACCGGCCAGAGCGATGACCGCTTCGTGCTGGCTGACCAGCCGGTGTCGTTCATGGATTTCGACGAAGACGACGAGATCAGCGCGCGCGAGTTTGAGATCGCCTGGAAGAAGGCCCGGGAAGCCACCGGCTACCCCGTTTAAGGTCGAGGGGCCTGCAGTCATCGGATGGTCGGCGGAATCGAAATGTTATAAAGTTTCATTTCCAGCCTCCCCCCTGCCTCCCGATGAAGACTTCCACGCTGGTGGCCGCGCTCGCGGCCGCCCCGTTCGCCCCTGAAGCATTCGCCCAGTCCGCCGACGCCGCGCTCACCCTGGGCAAGGTCGATGTGCACCAGCACAGCGAGGGGCAACTGAGCGCGCACCAGGTGCTGACTTCGGTGGACGTGCTGGGCGCGGACCAGATCGAAAGCCGCAACGTGTCGCACAGCTGGGAACTGCTCGGGCAGATGCCCGGCATCCAGCTGACCGAAACCCGGCAGGGTGCCGAGTCGGGCAAGGTCAGCTTCCGCGCCTTCAACGGCGAGGGCTACCTCAATGCCATCAAGACCCTGATCGACGGCATCCCCAGCAACGTCAACAGCGGCAACCAGCGCTTCATCGACATGCTGTTTCCGCTGGAAATCAGCTACATCGAAGTGGTGCGCGGTACCAACGACCCGCGCTACGGCCTGCACAACATCGGTGGCAACGTGAACTTCGGCACGCGCCAGGGCGGCACCTACACCGACGCGCGCCTGGCCTACGGCAGCTACAACACCCGCGACGCGCAGCTGGCGGTGGGTCGCGAAGCCAACGGCTTCGCGCAGAACTACTTCGTCGGCACCCAGGCCAGCGACGGCTACCGCGACCACGACAGCTCGAAGAAGTACTCGCTGGGCGGCAAGTGGTTCTTCGGTTCGCTGGAGGACGGGCTGCGCATCGGCCTGACCGCGCGCGCCTACCACCACGAGGCCGACGAGCCCGGTTTCATGACAGCCGAAGAGCTGCACGCCGGCCGCCGCCGCAGCGACCTGCGCAACGCCAACGACGGCGATGACCGCGACATGCGCCAGTTCGCCGCGCACCTGGACATGAAGCTCAGCGACGCGGTGACCTTCGGCACGCGGCTGTACTACAACCGCTATGAAGACGACCGCCGGGTGACCTTCAGCGATCTGCCCACCGGTAATCTGCCGCGCCAGCGCAGGCTGTGGGACGAGCGCCAGGCCGGCCTGCTCGGCACGCTCACCTGGCAGGCCAGCCCCACGCTCACCGTGGAGGGCGGGCTGAACTACGAGCAGCAGGACAACGGCTACCTCCGCGAGCGTTACGCCTACGCCGAACCCACCGATTTCAGCCGTCCGCCGGCACGCGTGCAGAACAACGACCGCCACAGCTTCGACAACTGGGGCGCGTACGTGCAGGCGATCTACCAGCCCGCCGACGCATGGAAGATCGTGCCGGCCTACCGCGTGGACCGTTTCAGCGGCCACACCCGGCTGATGAACGGCGCCACCGGCCGCCTGCAGGACTACGGCAGCATCGGCCAGCCCAAGCTGAGCGTCATCCACAGCCTGGGTGAACACACCCACGTCTATGCCAACTGGGGCCGCACGTTCCAGGTGCTGACCGGTTCCACCGCGCCGGCCTATCTCACCCCGGGGCAGGCACCGATGCAGCCCTCCACCAACACGGGCATGGAACTGGGCCTGAAATTCCAGCCCTTCGCCGGCAGCCAGGCCCGCTTGGCGGTATGGCAGCAGGATGCGGAAAACGAAGTGTCCAACATGCCGGCCACCGGCACCACGGTCACGCTGGGCAAGACCCGTCGCCGCGGTGTGGATGCGCAGATCAGCGCGCAGCTGGGAGACGCGTGGACGTTGTGGGCTTCGCATGCCTACCAGGAAGCGAAGATCACCCGCGACGACCGCGCGCCCGGCGTGTCCCTGCAGGGACGCGAAGTCGCGGCCACGCCGCGCCACATCAGCAACCTCGGTCTGGACTACCAGGCCAGCGATGCCCTGCAGCTGGGCCTGCAGGCGCGCGCGCAGGGCGATTACTACCTGGAAGAGCGCAACGTCACGGGCAAGTTCGGTGGCTTCGCCGTGCTCGACCTCAGCGCCAGGTACCAGATCACCCCGGCCTGGAGCGTCGACCTGCAGCTGAAGAACGTCACCGGCCGTGAGTACGCCTACGCGTGGTACGACAGCTTCTTCTGGGACAGCGCCCGGCCGATGTTCTCGCCCGCCCCGGGCCGCGCGGTCTTCGTCGGCCTCAACATGAAGCTGTAACCGCAACGCCGGTAGCGGTCGAGCTTGCTCGACCCGCGCGGACTCACGTCACCGCGTTGTACGGTTCGATGCGGGCCAGCACGTCGGCCAGTCTCTCCTTGGTCATCGCAGCATCGAAATCGGCCTGCAGGCCGATCCAGAACTTGTCGGATACACCGAAGTAGCGGGACAGGCGCAGCCCGGTATCCGCCGTCACGGCGCGATGGCCAGTGACGATCTCGCCGATCCGGCGCTGCGACACGCCGATCGCCTTGGCCAGGCGGTACTGGGTGATGCCCAGCGGCTCCAGGAATTCGTGCAGCAGGATCTCGCCGGGAGTGGGGTAGGGAACGGTTCGCATGGGAGGGCTGCTCGAAAAGCTGATGCAGAGGGCAGTGTGTCGACGGCGTGTTGCTGTGGGAATCGGGTAATCCGACCACGTTCGACGCATTCGGCTTGATGGGGTCAGAGCCCTTTCCTTGTGGTGAACCCATCACCAAAGTGAGTGCTCATCGGACCTCTATAGTCTGTGCAGACCGTCAGGGTTTGGACCGAACTTTGCCCGCTCTTTGAGCGGCAAAGATTGTGTAGCGCAAGGCACGCGAGCGTAGCCCTCCTCAGCAGACAATGGTCCAGAACCATTGCGACAATGGGGGGCGGCCTAATAGCTCTTGGTACCAGGCCTATGCGTCGAATTTTGGGTGCATCCTAGACTCAGGAATCAGGCACCTGCCCGGGAGACAAGCAGAACAGAGGAGAGGGAAGATGCTAGTGGTAGTTAGGCATGCGCAAAGCCTGGCTAATGCGGGATTCGTAACTGCCGACCCGGAATCCATTGCCCTTACGGCCATGGGGGAGGAGCAAGCTCGCGCAATGGCAATGACCTGGTCGACTACGCCTGACCGCATCTTTACCTCACCATTCCTCCGGGCTAGGCAGACATCACAACCACTCGCCGAGCGCTTCAGGATGGTCGCTGCGCCCCTGGAGGTCCATGAGTTCACGTATCTGTCGCCCGAGCGGTGCGTGGGTACCTCGGCGGCAGACCGCAAGCAGTGGGTAGCGGACTACTGGTCCCGTTGCGATCCAAACTATGTGGATGGGCCTGGTGCCGAGTCATTTGCCCAGCTAATTGCCCGCGCTGGGCGAGCGCTGCACATACTTGAATCCTATTCTGAGCATGAGCAGGTGGTCGTGTTTAGCCACGGTCAGTTGATGCAGGCGATGCGCTGGATTTGCGGGAACAAGGCTCCCTCGGTGGTGAACGCTGCAGCGATGGATGCATTTCGAAAGCTGGATTTGGATCAGCCTATTGCCCATTGCCAGAGGCTGTTTATCGAATAGGAGGCGATCGCGGACACTGCCCAACCTCTCCGCCCCGCCCTCCGGTCGCAGATCGTTGGTCTCGTCGAGCCAGAAGGCTATCCGTTGCCGCATAGCGATGAATGCCCGACAGATGGCCCTGCAGGAATTGCAAAAAGACTCATCTCTGGGCCAGCCGCCTCAAATTGTCTCGCCTGACAGCTTGGGGAGGCGCTCCCAAGACTCTAATGAAGGCGCGGCGCATCCTTTCAGGATCTCCAAACCCAACGGAGCGAGCTATCCGCTCGACGGCTTCTGAGCCATCCTCGACACGTACTCGAGCTGCCTCAACCCGAAGGCGCTCCACCGCCTTGGCTGGAGTGATTCCGGTTTCCTTCTGGAACCTTCTGCCGAACTGTCGAACGCTCAGGTTCACCGCGTCTGCTAGGCGCTGAATAGATAAATCTTCGTGAAGATGATCACGTGCGAACGCGAGTGCAAATCGGATTCGATCTGACGCTGGCTCCAGACTGGACATTGCGGAAAACTGCGACTGCCCGCCTGATCGACGATGATAGACGACGAGCTCCCGGGATATCGAGTTTGCGACGTCTAAACCAATGTCCAACTCTATCAATGCAAGTGCGAGATCTATGCCTGCAGTAGTTCCCGCCGAGGTCCAAATGGGTCCGTCGGCAACAAATATCCGATCCGCTTCAACTTTTACGCTGGGATAGCTTTGCTGAAGCTGGCGAGCATTTCGCCAATGGGTCGTAGCCCGTCGGCTGTCGAGCAGACCCATTTCGGCAAGTAAAAATGCTCCAGTACAAACGCTTGCGACGCGCCCAGTAGTCTTTGCGACCTGTGCAACCTGCTGAACATTGCTCGGACAAAGCATGGAGGGGATTTCTCCCCCGACGATGATCAGCGTATCGAGCTGCGCCTCGCTTAAGCAGCTAGTTCCGACGGCAACACCGGAGCAGCTTAGTACTGGTCCTCCTTCAAGAGACAGCACCTCGAGCGAATAGAATTTCCGCCTAAAAAATCTTGGAACGAAATCAAACGCCGCGAGAGGCCCTGCGAGGTCAAGGATCTGATGGCCAGGAAAGATAAAGAAGCCGATCTTGTGCATGGTGGCCGATTCTGAGGGAATTTGGTCCTTTACGCCACAGGTCCATCTTTCACAATCTGGTCTGCCCTGAGAGCAACGCAAGGTAGGGCGGCCCCACCACATTAGGTAGAGTTCCATATGGTTGACAGTTCCGGAGATGGCTCCAACGAGCGAGGCCTTGATCGACGCGACTCGCGGCGATCGTTCCTCAAGCTTGGAAGCATTGCCACGTTGGGCGCAGTTCTGGGCGGCGGCTACCTCTATGGATGGCCATCTCTTGGTCTGGCGAAGACGAGAAGCGCGGGCAGCGCCACAGGCACAGTGTTCACTATTGTCATCGCCACTTATGCCGGCGGGACACTTCTCGACTTCGCGGGCCCCAGCGAGATCTTCCACAGACTACCCAACACCGAAGTCCGTATCGCGAGTCTGAATGGTGGTGCTGTCAATCTTGAGTTTGGCATCCAAATCGGCAGCACTGAGCGACTGTCCGACATTGCCACCGCCGATCTGCTGCTGATCCCGGGAGGACCAGATCTCACCGAACCGACCAAGCCAGAGTATCTTGCCGAGGTTCGTCGCCTGGCCGCGGGTGCCAAGCACATCACATCCGTCTGCACGGGTTCTCTCGTACTAGCAGCCGCTGGGCTGCTTAAGGGCAAGCGCAGCGCCTGTCACTGGGCCGCCATCAATAGGCTCTCTCACTACGGAGCCATACCTGTTTCGGAGCGATTCGTGGAAGACGATAACGGGCGCTTTATGAGTGGGGGCGGAATCACATCAGGGATTGATTTCGCTCTTAGGGTTGCTGCAAAGCTGCACGGGCGGGTTGCGGCGGAACTTGCACAAATGGTCGTTGAATATGATCCCGACCCGCCCTACCATTCCGGCCACCCGAGATTGGCGTCCCCAGAAGTGCTTGAGATGGTAAAGGAGATGATGCCAGGCGCCTTAGAAGGGCTTGCCCCTATTCCAGGCATCCTTTGAGCCCTCAAGCAGACTTAGGTCGTCAAATCAGTTCGTTTTCCTAACGACATGACGGAAGATTCGCCAATGCGCCTAGCGGGCGTTGGCGGATGCTCTACGGTCAAGAGACGGAGTGCAGAGATCGATCTTTTCAGCGCGCTCCCAGCTCAGGCTTTTAGAGTGGAACTGTGTACTGGCACAACCGCTCTTTGATTGCGGTCATGTGCTTCCGCAGGTGCGCCAGTTCCATCTCGCGCTACACCATGGCGCCCTCCTAGGTACGGCCAAACCCTCTTCCGCCGCATTCACTCCTAGGGGAAGGTGAATTGACTGGTCAACACAGAGCGCGAGACAGGCGGGGCAATGCCGTCGAAACAGCGCGCTCTGGTCGGAAGCAGTGCAGATCCCTCGTCGCAGAGTTGCTGCCGCGCTTGTCATACGGACGGTACTGGTCATCAATTTCTTAAGCCTCCGGCAGTCTGCATCTTTTTAGGGATCGCCTGATGGAGTAGCTCGGTACAGCCTTCTAGGATGCTGCCATGCATCGCCTCCTGCCGCAGCACCCTTCCACTAACGCCCCGTCCGTAGCGGCCACGGTTCTGTTGCGCTGGTTGTCGCTGTGCGCGCTTCTCTGTCTGCTGGGCACTGCCTCCTTCTACGTACTAGCTCAGTTGGGGGATGACGTCTCGGTGCATCGACGCGATATGAATGCTGCTGCCTATCGGGCTCAGCTCTATGTAGATCAGCGCGAGGCCCTGCTCAACCACTTGATTGATTCTGTGGTCGAATCACCCGCGCCAGAGCGCAACATCGCTACTAGCCGGAAGGTACCGGATTCAAGCGTGCAAGACCTGCAACTGGGAAGATCGCGTAGTGGGGGTGACTTAACTCTGCTGCTGCCAGAACGAGCAAAGCAAACTCTGGCCGAATTTGATGTGCAGCTGATACACGTCGGTAGCGCACCAGCCGTGGTGCGCGCAGCCCTTCCCAGTCAGTACGAGGACGCAGCGGCGTCTGCTAGTGGGCTGAGCGCAGAGGTTCTGCGTGCCCATGCGATGAATTCACCTAGCAACATGGGAGTGCACTGGTTGCCCCCGGTCCGCGCCGGCGCGCCGATCTACATCTACAGGGAAATTGAAGATGGATCGGATCCTAGACATTGGCTAGTACTGGCCTTGGATTCTAGGGCCATGTCTCAGATGATCGACGGAGGGGGCATTGGTGACTTTGCTCTTCTGGATGCGCGCAACCAAGCAGTACTCGCCAAAGGAAGCCACACGCTGCCCACGAGGTGGCTGCAAAGTCATCCTAAAGATGCATTTGGCTGGATCTGGCATGATCTTCGCCCAGGGGGGCTGGCTCTGCTGAAGGGAGTCGGAGAGGATGGATGGCGCCTCCTATACCGTCTTCCCATGAGCCTGCTGCTCGGCGACATCGCCCTGCATTTGGTCGCGTCGCTGTTTATGTGCGCGGGGGCCATCATCGCTCTGCATGCGTTGTTCAAACGCATCGATCGGCACTTGATTCAGCCTTCGTTGCGGCAGCATCAACATCTGTTAGAGAGTTTCGACTTTGCCAGCACGGTCATTGAGATGGCACCTGTCGGAGTGTGCGTACTGCATGGCCACGATGGCAGAGTGCTGTTGGAGAATCATCTCGCCCGCGACTGGCTGGGGAGCGACACCAATGCAGCCGATTGGATCGGCAGCTGGCGTCAGAGCGTGTGCAGCGCCGCGGACGAGCGGCGAACTGTCGAATACGCGACGCGGGTGGGCCGTCAACTGCAAGTATTGGGTACGCGCACCCGCTACCAGGGTGAAGATGTTTTCCTATGCGTTTTCAACGATATAGGTCGCCACCGTCAAGTCCAGGCGGCACTGTCGGCCGCCAAGATATCGGCCGATCAAGCTAGTCAAGCTAAGAGCATATTCCTAGCTACCATGAGCCATGAAATTCGGACGCCTCTATATGGGCTGCTTGGGACGCTTGAGCTGTTGGAGAACACCAGCCTGGACTGCCGGCAGACCCAATACTTGAACACCATCCAGCAATCATCTTCTACGCTATTGCAGCTGATCAGCGACATCTTGGATGTCTCAAAGATCGAATCAGGTCAGTTCTCTCTCAGCGTGGAGCCCTTCTCGCCGCTGGACTTGGCCGAATCCACTTTGCGCGCATATGCGGCAGCGGCAGCTCGGAAAAATCTACAGATCCTAGTCTGCGCAGACCCGCAACTCCCGGATCGAGTGCTGGGCGATGCCGGACGGATACGTCAGATCTTGGGCAACCTGTTGAGCAACGCAATCAAATTTACGGAGGGCGGGCAAATTTTTCTGCGCGTCAAACAGGTGGGCAGCGACGGCGATAGTGTTTCGATCAACTGGCAGGTCACCGACACCGGGATTGGCATCGCTCCGAGCGAGCATGCTGACCTTTTCGAACCATTCCGACAAGTTGGCGTGCACAGCCGAATGGAAGGCACGGGATTAGGCCTGTCGATCAGTGATCGATTGGTTCGCTTGATGAATGGAGAAATCCGCCTGGTCAGTGAGCCGGGTCTAGGTAGCAGCTTCAGCGTGGTGCTGCCAATGGCACTTGCTAAGTCGAAAGGCACCGATGAAGCTATGCCGGAGCTGTTGCCGAACCCGATCATCTATCTTCGATGCACAATTCCTGAGCTTGCTGCCAGTGGGCGTAAGTGGCTCGAGCGGTGGGGAGCCAGCGTGCGCCTCTATGCGGCCGGGGCGCCGTCGGCTGACAAACAGGATGCGATCCTGCTCGATGTCGCTCCGCGCGATGAGATGCCAATCTACTGGCCGGGTCCCAAGGTCACGGCGCTTCCCGATGCTGGCGACTTGGCTTATGTCGACCCAGCGAATCCCGAACGCCTGACTGTCAGCCTCTTCAGCATCCGCGCCATCGCTAACGCGCTCGCACAACTGCAACAAGGTAATCGTCCGGCTCTGCCAAGTGCCAATAAACTGCCTGCCAAGTTGAATCTCCGGGTGCTGGTGGTAGAAGACAATCCAATCAACAGGGTAATTCTGAAGGAGCAGTTGGAGTCGCTGGGTTGCAGTGTGGTCACCGCCGTTGACGGTCAGCAGGCATTAGAGCTGTGCCTGGCTAAGGCATTTGACGTTGTTCTGACCGACATCAACATGCCGCGGCTCAACGGGCATGCACTGATTCAGGCCCTGCGTGAACAGGAAATTGGAGTTCCGGTGATTGGGGCCACAGCTAGTGCCACATCAGATGATCGTATGCGCTGTCTTGCAAGTGGCATGATCGACTACATCGTTAAGCCGATTAGCACGAGCACGCTTCATCACGCATTGAGCGGGCTTATCCAAGGAGCGCCGGCATGACCAGTCCCCAAGTGCTTATCCTGGAAGATCAGCCGTTCCAGCGCGGCTTCTTGGCCAGCCTATTCAATGCTCTGCCGGGCATCTATTCCGACACCGCCGGTGACGGGACCGATGCTCTGGCGATGTGCCAATGGCGCAACTACGACTTGGTGGTGACAGATTTGATGATGCCAGGAGTGGATGGAATTCAGTTCATTCAGAGCTTGGCGGCGCAGGAGCAAAAGCCAGCGCTAGTGTTAGTGAGTTCGGCCTCAGAGCGGATGATGGCATCCGCCCGCCTAATGGCGGAGTCGCTTGGTCTTACCGTGCTAACCGTATTGCAGAAGCCGATCTCGCCCGGTGACGTCGCAGATGTGATGGGCCTACTAGATCAGTATCGCTTTAAAGGCCCCGTCCCATCTGCGCCCATTGACTCACCGCTAAACGTCACCCGTGAAGAGCTTTGTAGCGCCATAGCTAGTGGGGAAATCACGGTCTGGTTCCAACCGAAGAAGTCACTGGAATCGGGAAGGCTAGAGGCGGCCGAAGCGCTGGTGCGATGGTGTCACCCCGAGCTGGGGACAGTCTCACCTGGGCGCTTTCTGCCGCTCATCGAGTCCAATGCCTTGGAATTGGCGCTGCTGCGCCACGTACTCGCCGCGAGTATCCGTGCTCAGGCCGTGTGGAGGGAGAGAGGTTTTCGTGTTCCGGTTTCAATAAATCTGCCGCCGCACCTGCTAGAACAGAGCAGTCTGCCCGATGAACTGCTAGCGTTGACCCTGCAGCAGGGCGGGTTACCCGCAGACTTGTGCTTTGAGCTGATGGAAAGCAGCACCACCCAGCACGTCAGCGACTACTACGCCGGTGCTTGTCGCTTGCGCATGAAAGGATTCGGTTTAGCGCAAGACGACTTTGGGCAAGGGCTTAGCTCGGTACACAACCTTGTCAGTACACCTTTCACTGAAGTCAAGATTGATCGAGCCTTGGTGAAAGGCTGCGCTGAGAACAGTGCATTGCACAGTGCCTTGGCTACAGTGATTTCGTTGGGCCGCAGACTTGGTCTGAACGTCGTTGCGGAGGGTGTAGAGACCGACGAAGAGCTCGCGACGCTCCGAAACCTTGGTTGCACACAAGTGCAGGGTTTTCTCATATCGCCGGCCATTCCGGTGAAAGCGTTCGCCGCTCTACTGGATGCAGAGAAACCGGGTGACCACTCTGAGGGTCAATAAGTGCAAGGGATGGCTATCGAGCTGGCACTACACAACAAGCAGTCCGGTCCTCTGACAGTCTCGGAGTCGCGTCGAGCCCTACCTGAGTAGTCGAGCCACACCTGGGTATGAGGACAGAGATGACCCGCAGGCTTGTGGGTCCGCTCGTCATGGCCGGCCATGGGGTGAGTAAGGCGATGTACTTAGATGGGTTTCTCCCTTGATAGTGCCATCTTCGGCTGCGCGCGCATGCCGAGAGACCTGCCTAGGCGTGTGGGTTCAAGTTCCTGACTATTGATAGCTGTCCGTCAGGCTCGTTGGTCAGGTGTTGTGATCATGCTTGACGCCTGGCTGATGATCCACAAGTCGTAGTGCCATAAGCATGCGTCGTAGTTCACGAGGCAGGTGAGTGCAAGGTTGTGAGCGGCTGTGCTCTTGTATGGGAGAAGCTGGCGCACCTTGTGCATGTCTCAAATGAGCCTGTATGCGCAGACGTCCCGATAGTCTGCCGGGCGGCGATCCCAGGTTCAAAAAATTGATCGAAGGCGGGAAGAGCTTCGCCGTGTTGCAAGTGGGTACGCCACGCGAGAGCTCGCCCTACTCCTCGTTGTCAATCGTTGCATCAGCTCAACAGAGCTTTTCAATGCCATGCGAAAGACAGATGCAGCGCGGGACGGTGAGTCACAGAATTCCGTCCAAATCACAGGTTTTCGGTCAGACGATGCACTGGCTGAAGCTGAATATGCTTGATATCGCACCGATCAATAAGGCTAAGCCACCTGTCTTTAGGATTCTGCTGATTTCTCTAGAGGTGCCAGATGGCGAGGATGGTCCTATCCGGACAAACCGGAACCATGGCTCCCCCTCTACTTCGCGCTGCAGTCTACGCAGCTCCTGGGAAAATCTGATGAACTTTGTCTACAAGCTGATCTTCAATACATCAACTGGAACATGGGCTGTTGCCCATGAGCTTACGGCTTCTCGCGGCAAGAAGAGCCGCACTCGACTGGCTGCAGCAATGGCCATCGTGCTTGCACTGCCGGCGGGATCCGCGATGGCCGCAGAATCGCCCGGTCAGCTCGAATGCGAGAATGGAGACGTCATCGCCATTGGCAATGATGAGTGCCAGCCTTCGCCTTCTGCGCGACAGGGTTCCCGTGCCATTAGCGTCTTCAACACCTCGTTGGATGGCGGCACTGTTACCGGCCCGGCCGGTATCGCCGTTGGAAGCTCAGCGGTTGCCGCTGAGAATGCAATTGCGATGTTGCCCGGCGCCAAGGCAGCTCTTCAATCGATCTCGCTTGGCGTTGGTAGCGAGGGCGGCGTGGCGGCGGTCGCAATAGGTACCGGCGCAAAGGGGACTGGCGTTCGCTCTGTTGCAGTTGGCAACGTTGCCAGGGCTAATGCTAATTACGCCACTGCAATTGGCAATGATGCCAGTGTGACCGCCGAAGAGGCGATTGCGATCGGAAATCACTCGGTCGCTAACGTTGCGGGTACGGTTTCGGTTGGTAATGCCACGACAAAGCGCAGCATCGTCAATGTCGATGCCGGAAAACTTGCTTCGGATGCTGCCACTGTGGGTCAGCTGACCCCATTGGTTGCCGGATTGGGTGGAGGTGCCGCCATCGATGCTGTGACCGGTATTGTCACCGGTCCCACCTACAAGGTGGACGGAGAGGATAAGACGAACTTGGGGGACGCGCTGAGCACCTTGGATGCCAACACAACCGCGTTGAAGGCCACGCTTGCCAGTAGCGGCCTGGTAACTGCCGATGGCAAGTCCATTGCGGCAGTTGCGTATGATGTCGATGCCAAGGGCGCTGCCAACTATCGCGCCGTCACACTCGGAAACGGGACTGGTAACGTCACACTGAAGAATGTTGCAAATGGCTCCGCCGACACCGATGCAGTGAATGTTGCGCAGCTGAAAGGCAAAGTGGACAACAAGGAATTCGCAGCAAATTCCCGGGGAACTGTGGGGGCTTCAGCGACGGGCATCAATGGCTACGCCATCGGGCTCAGCGCAAAGGCTGAGGGTGAGGCCTCCGTCGCCATTGGCGCTTCTGCACTTGCGTCCGGATATCACTCGACTGCGATCGGTGTGAATTCCACCACTGCGTCCGGACAAGGCTCACAAACTGCGCTTGGTGACCGGGCGGCTAGCGGCTCAACGAACGCGACTGCGCTGGGCGCGACCGCCAACGCGCAGGCTAGGGGCTCGGTTGCGCTTGGTTATGGTTCTGTGGCCGATAGCGCCGACACTGTGTCAATTGGCAACACCACCACGAAGCGTCGCCTCGTCAACATGGCTGCGGGCACTTCTGATACTGATGCTGTCAACCTCGGCCAGCTGAAGCCGCTGGTGGCGGGGCTGGGCGGTGGCGCATCCATCGACGCAACGACTGGCCTCGTTACTGGGCCTACGTACGTGGTTGACGGCAAAGAGACGAGCAGCTTGGGTGATGCGCTGAGCAGCCTCGATGCGGGCACGATCGCCCTGAAGGAAACGCTGGTCAACAGCGGTGTGGTGGCTACAGATGGAAAGGCAATTGCGGCTGTCAGCTATGATCGGGATCTGAAGGGTGTCACGAACTTCGGCTCGGTGACGCTGGGCAATGGAACCGGTGCCGTACAGCTGAAGAATGTGGCTGCGGGCACCGAGGGTAGCGACGCGGTCAATCTGGACCAGCTGAATACCGCTGTAGCCAGCGCTTCGCCGGCTGAAAACAACTACGTAGCTGGCAAGGGTGGTGGTGTGGCGGCCAGGGCCACCGGCTTCAATTCGCTGGCCCTGGGCATCAACTCGGTAGCTGACGAGGCTAATACAGTGTCCGTTGGCTCGAAGAGCGCTCAGCGTCGTATCACCAATGTTGCCTCGGCGCAGGAAGAGAGCGACGCCGCAACTTATGGTCAGGTCACTGCTCTGGTGGGCAACGCCACCTCGACGACCCAGCGTGCGCTGAAGGATGTCGATAGCCGGCTGTCGGCGTTGACCGCACGGAGTGCCAGGGCCGGTGTTGAGGACACGTTCCTCAAGATCGACGCGCCGGAGGGTTCGGATGCCGCGTACGTGGATCTGAACAACTCCGCAGTCGCTATTGGCGCCTCGTCCAGCTCGATCGGCAGCGCTGCTGCAGCTATTGGCGCTGCCTCCTCCGCCGAAGGTTCGCAGGCCGCAGCAATTGGCGGTGGCTCCTACGCAAAGGGCCAGGGGGCGTTGGCAATGGGCTCGGCCCGCGCAGAGGGGAACAACACTACCGCCTTGGGTAACGGCGCCCGCTCTACGGGCAGCTTCTCTCTGGCTGCAGGTGCCAACGCACGCTCGGCTGGCATGAACGCGGTCTCGCTGGGCAACAGCACGCGTGCTAACTCCGATAACTCGGTGGCCATCGGCACTCTTGCCAACATCGACGTGACGGCCGTCAATTCAATGGCGATCGGGCGAAACGCCAGCGTGGGTGCCGGCGCAACGAATGCCATGTCGCTGGGTAGCAACACGACCAACACGCGTGCCAATACGGTGTCGGTCGGCAGCCTGAACAACGAGCGGCAGATCACCAATGTGGCTGCTGCTACGGCTGACACCGATGCAGTCAACCTCAGCCAGCTGAAGACCATGGTCGGTGCAAGCGGTGGCGGCCCGCTGGCTGTTTCCTACGCTGATGAAACCAAGGCTGGGCTTGCCCTGGCAGGTGAGAACGGCACTACGATCAGCAATGTGAAGGGCGGCGCCGTATCGGCCACCAGCACCGAAGCAATCAACGGCGCTCAGCTGCATGGCAATGCGGCTTCCGTGGCTGCTGCCCTGGGTGGTGGTTCGACCGTCAACGCAGACGGCACCCTTTCGGCACCGAGCTACACCGTTGGCGGCGGCACCCATGCCTCCATTGGCGGCGCGCTGGGCGCAGTTGACACCTCGCTGTCCAATCTGGATGGGCGCACCAATGACCTGGCCGAGCAGTTGGCCAGCAGTGGCCTGGTGGACGAGAAGGGCAATGCCATCGCGGCAGTGACCTACGACCAGAAGAGTGACGGCTCGGCTGACTACGCTTCGATCACGCTGGGCGAGTCGGGCACCGCAGTGAAACTGTCCAACGTGGCCGCCGGTGCCGTGACTGCAACCAGCACTGACGCTATCAACGGCGCTCAGCTGCATGGCAACGCCGCTTCCGTGGCTGCTGCCCTGGGCGGTGGTTCGACCGTCAACGCAGACGGCACCCTTTCGGCACCGAGCTACACCGTTGGCGGCGGCACCCATGCCTCCATTGGCGGCGCGCTGGGCGCAGTTGACACCTCGCTGTCCAATCTGGATGGGCGCACCAATGACCTGGCCGAGCAGTTGGCCGGCAGTGGCTTGGTGGACGAGAAGGGCAATGCCATCGCGGCAGTGACCTACGATCAGAAGGAGGACGGCTCGGCTGACTACGCTTCGATCACGCTGGGCGAGTCGGGCACCGCAGTGAAGCTGTCCAACGTGGCCGCCGGTGCCGTGACTGCCACCAGCACTGACGCCATCAACGGCGCTCAGCTGCATGGCAACGCCGCTTCCGTGGCTGCTGCCCTGGGCGGTGGTTCGACCGTCAACGCAGACGGCACCCTTTCGGCACCGAGCTACACCGTTGGCGGCGGCACCCATGCCTCCATTGGCGGCGCGCTGGGCGCAGTTGACACCTCGCTGTCCAATCTGGATGGGCGCACCAATGACCTGGCCGAGCAGTTGGCCGGCAGTGGCTTGGTGGACGAGAAGGGCAATGCCATCGCGGCAGTGACCTACGATCAGAAGGAGGACGGCTCGGCTGACTACGCTTCGATCACGCTGGGCGAGTCGGGCACCGCAGTGAAGCTGTCCAACGTGGCTGCTGGTGCCGTGACTGCCACCAGCACTGACGCCATCAACGGCGCTCAGCTGCATGGCAACGCCGCTTCCGTGGCTGCTGCCCTGGGTGGTGGTTCGACCGTCAATGCAGATGGCACCCTTTCGGCACCGAGCTACACCGTTAGCGGCAGCAATCATGCTTCCATCGGCGGTGCGCTGGGCGCGGTTGACACCTCGCTGTCCAATCTGGATGGCCGCACCAATGACCTGGCCGAGCAGTTGGCCGGCAGTGGCCTGGTGGACGAGAAGGGCAATGCCATCGCGGCAGTGACCTACGATCAGAAGGAGGACGGCTCGACCGACTACGCTTCGGTCACGCTGGGTGACTCCGACACCGCCGTGAAGCTGTCCAACGTGGCCGCTGGTGCCGTGAATGCCACCAGCACTGACGCCATCAACGGCGCTCAGCTGCACGGCAATGCGGCTTCCGTGGCTGCGGCCCTGGGTGGTGGTTCGACCGTCAATGCAGATGGCACCCTTTCGGCACCGAGCTACAGCGTTGGCGGCAGCACTCATGCCTCCATCGGCGGCGCCCTGGGCGCGGTTGACACCTCGCTGTCCAATCTGGATGGCCGTACCAATGACCTGGCCGAACAGTTGGCCGGCAGTGGCCTGATGGACGAGAAGGGCAATGCTATCGCGGCGGTGACCTACGACCAGAAGAGTGACGGTTCGACCGACTACGCTTCGATCACGCTGGGCGAGTCGGGCACCCCGGTGAAGCTGTCCAACGTGGCCGCCGGTGCCGTGACTGCAACCAGCACTGACGCCATCAACGGCGCTCAGCTGCATGGCAACGCCGCTTCCGTGGCTGCTGCCCTGGGTGGTGGTTCGACCGTCAATGCAGACGGCACCCTCTCCGCGCCCAGCTATACCGTGGGCAGTGTCAAGCACGGTGACGTGGGTAGTGCCTTTGGCGCGGTCAACACTTCGCTGGATGACTTGGACGGACGTACCAAGCAGCTGGACGAAAAGATCGCCAACACTGGGCTGGTGGATGACAAGGGGAACGCATTGGCCGCTGTTGTGTACGGCCAGAACGCGGACGGCTCCACCAACTATGGCTCGGTGACCCTGGGCAGCGCCGCTGGGAGTGCACCCGTGCGGCTGAAGAACCTGGCTGCCGGCGTGGATGCCACTGACGCGGTCAACGTCAGTCAGCTGACCGCTGCAACGACCAACCCATGGTTCAGTGGCAAGGGTGGCGGTACGGCGGCCAAGGCAAACGGGTTTGGTTCGGTAGCCATCGGCATCAACTCGGTCGCTGACGGGAACAACGTCGTGTCTGTCGGCAGCGCCAACCTGCAGCGTCGCATCACCAACGTCGCTGGCGGTGAAGACGACAACGATGCAGCTACCTACGGCCAGCTGGTTTCGATGGTGTCCACCCAGAGCACCCGTACCCAGAGCGCGCTGAAGGATGTGAGCACCCGGGTTGCCGCGCTGGATGCGCGAGGCACTGTGGACGACTCGTTCCTCAAGATCGATGCGCCGGAAGGCTCCGACGCGGCGTTCGTTGATCTGAACAACTCCGCTGTTGCTATTGGTGCCTCGAGCAGCGCCATCGGCAGTACTGCAACTGCCATCGGCGCGACCGCTCATGCCCAGGGCTCACAGGCTGCTGCGATCGGTGGCAACTCGTTTGCCGAAGGACAAGGTGCGCTTGCAATGGGCTCGGCCCGCGCGGAAGGGAACAACACTACCGCCCTGGGTAACGGCGCCCGTTCCACCGGTAGCTTCTCCCTCGCAGCCGGTTCCAACGCACGGGCGGCCGGCATGAACGCGGTCGCATTGGGCAACAGCACGCGGGCCACCTCTGACAATGCAGTAGCCATCGGTACCCTCGCCAACATCGACGTCACAGCCGTGAACGCCATGGCGATTGGCCGCAACGCCAGCGTGGGTGCAGGTGCAATCAATGCGATGTCGCTGGGCAGCAACACGACCAATACGCGTGCCAATACGGTGTCGGTCGGTAGCCTGAACAACGAGCGGCAGATCACCAATGTGGCTGCCGGCACCGCCGAAACCGATGCTGTCAATTTCAGCCAGCTGAAGAAGTACGTCGGCGAGAACAGTGGCAGTGGTGGCGCAGCTAATCCGCTGGCCGTGGCCTACACCGATTCGGACAAGGGCACGGTCAGCCTGGGCGGAACCGAAGGCACCACTCTGTCCAACGTCAAGGCCGGCACCGCCGATACCGACGCGGCCAACGTGGCCCAGGTCAAGGGCGTAGCCAGTGCGATCGGCGGTGGCGCCGCAGTGGCAGCCGACGGCACCATCACCGCACCGAGCTTCAGCATCGGTGGCAAGAGCTACAGCAATGTCGGTGATACGTTCGGAGCGGTGGATACCTCGCTGACGGATCTGGATGGCCGTGTCACGGGCAACAGCACCAGCGTGACCAACCTGACCAAGCAGTACGAAGCACTTTCGGCGGGCACCAGTGGTCTGGTTACCTTCGATGCGTCGTCCAGCACGGTCAAGGTAGCGTCGGCTCAGGCAGGTAGCACGGTGGATTTCGCCAACAGCGACGGCGAAGCACGCACGCTGGCCAACGTGTCAGCAGGAACGGCCGATGGTGATGCAGTGAACGTGTCGCAGCTGAAGGGCACCGCAGCGAGTGTTGCCAACGCCCTTGGTGGCGGGTCAGTCGTCAATGCGGACGGTACCGTATCGCAGCCGAGCTACACCGTGGACGGCAAGACGGTGAACAACTTCGGCGATGCCATCACCAACATCGATGAGCGCACCACCAACATCGATAACCGCACCACCGCCAACGCTGCTGAACTCAGCAGCCTGGGCACCACCGTCAGCGACCTCTCCAACGGTACGGCGGGTCTGGTCACCCTCGACAAGACCACCGGCAACGTCCAGGTTGCAACGGCGCAGGGCGGCAGCGTAGTGGACATGGAAGGCACCGAAGGCAAGCGTCGCGTCAGCGGCGTGGCTAACGGCACCGAAGAGGACGACGTAGTGACCATTGCCCAGCTGCGTGCGGCTGGAGCAATCGACCCGGTCAGCGGCCAGACGCTCAGCGTGCTGACCTATGACGGCGCCGACCTGTCGCGTGCCACCTTGGGCGGTACTCATGGCACTGTGCTGGCCAATGTGGCCAACGGCGTCATCGGTACCGGCAGCATGGAAGCCATCAACGGCGGCCAGCTGTTTGAGATGAAGAACGCGCTGCAGGGCAAGATCGACGGACTGGATGGGCGCGTGGGCACTATCGAAAAGGGCATCGCCGACGGTTCCCTTGCGACGGGCAGTGGCGGCAATGGTAGCGGCTCTACCGGTGGAACCGGCAGTGCTGAAGGCGGCTTGGTGGCCCCGGGCGCGGGTGAGGGCGCTGTGGCCATCGGTGGTGGTTCGGCCGAAGGTACGGGCTCGATCAGCGTGGGTGGTGGCAGTTCGGCCGGTGGCAACAGCTCGGTCGGCGTCGGTGGCGGTAGCTCGGCCGGTGGCAACAACTCGGTCAGCGTCGGCAGCGGCAGCTCCGCTGGTGGTACCGGTTCGATCAGTGTCGGCGAAGGCAGCTCCGCCGGCGGTACTGGTTCGGTTGCCATCGGTGAGGGTGCCAAGGCGACCAATGAAAGCTCTGTTGCCATCGGCAGCGGCTCCTCCACCAGCCGTGACAACGAGGTGTCGGTCGGTACGGTGGGTGCGGAGCGTGTCATCAGCAACGTAGCCGCTGGCACTCAGAGTACCGACGCTGTCAACCTGCAGCAGATGGATGACCGCTTCAAAGCCGCTCAGGACTGGTCCAACAGTCGCTTCCAGGCGGTGGACAAGCGTATCGACCGGATGGGCGCCATCAGTGCGGCTTATGCTGGTATGGCGATCAATACAGCCGGCCTGAATGGTGACAACCGCTTGGGCGCCGGTGTTGGCTCGCAGAACGGTCGCACTGCCCTGGCGGTGGGTTACCAGCGCATCCTGGGCGAGAAGAAGAACGTTTCGGTCTCGCTGGGTGGCGCATTCAGTGGCAGCGACCAGAGCGTGTCGGCCGGTGCCGGCTTCAGCTGGTAAGTAGCACTCTGTGAAGATGTAGTGATAAGCCAAGCCCGCGGTCGCAAGACCGCGGGCTTTTTCCGTCATAGGTTGACGCTATGCACTATTCTTATGATTGACGCCTACGTCTGGCCCGAAGAGAGCTGCATGCCCAACGACGCGTCCCCTGTCCGCCTCCTCGCTCGCCGTTCGCTATGGCTACACGGCCTGCTGATCGGGACTATTGTGCTGGCTACGGTGCAGGCCGGGTTGGTACTTTCGAGCTCGCTTCAACTGTTGCGTGAGGAGCAGCAGAAGATCGACTTTCACTTCCGACGCTTATCCGGAGCGCTACACGAGCAGGAGCGCTTCATGGATCGCTGGCGGGGCCGCCAGCAGGGAGCTTATCCCGCAGCTCAGCACACGCCTGGCTTTCTTGATCCCAGCGCTCATCCTGCGGCGTATTCGCCATTTTCCGTGGCGGGCAACGGCAACCGTGCATCACAGGGTGCGCTTGAGCTGGGTACCGCGTTCTCACACTTCTATGGCGCGTTCTGGTCAGATTCGCGCTATCCATCGCCACGCTGCTTGCTGCTGGATGGAACCGGAAGTGAGGCTGTTCTGGTTCCGCACGCATTGACCTCAAATCCCACCGGGCAGATGGTGGAACCCGGGTTGCAGCGAGTGATGGACACAATCCATGCGCAGGCCATTGCCGGTAGCGCTCAGGGGCAGGGCATGGGCTGGCAACGACGTGATCTAGCCGATGGAAGTCGCTGGTTGCTCTCTGTGATGCGTTCACCGCAGGACGCAGTTACATGGGCCGACGGAGCCGGGATGCCAGCGATATCGTGCATGCTAGATGTGGCGCGTCTCGACGACTATCAGCAGGTGCTGGGCGAACCAATCTATGATCGTTTGTCGATTGTGGCACCGGATGGCCAGCTTCTGTACGGACCGGAGGTGGCCAGCCGCGGTAGCCAGAGCAAGCGCTACACCACACGTAGCGCGATTTATCGCATGCGCGACGCAGACGGCTGGCAGGCCGTGTATCAACTGGATTGGGCCCGGCTGCTGGTTCACCAGCGAGGCCCATTGCTGGGCAGTGTGATTGCCGCAATTCTCTTGGCGCTCGGTGGCATTCTGGCCCTGCGCAGCTATCGGCGATCAGTACTGGTGCCATTGCGCAATAACCAAAAGCGTCTACTGGAAAGTGAGGCGTTCAGCCGTACGGTGCTGGAGGCTGCGCCAATCGGGCTGTGCCTGTTGCGGAGCAGCGATGGTACGGTTGTGCTTGAAAATGCTCTGGCCCGGACTTGGCTTGGCGATCAGCACGACGCACCAGGTTGGGGCGGCGCCTGGCGCAGCGATGCGCTGGCGCAGGCCCAGCGTGGCCGTAGCGTCCCCTATCAGACCCCTGATGGCCGACACCTGTTGGTGACTGCCACCCAGGCGCGCTACCGTGGCGAACCGGTGACGTTGTGTCTGTTCATTGACCTAACCTCTCAGCACGAGGCTGAGCAGGTCCTGCAGCAGGCACGTCAAGAAGCCGATCAAGCCAACCGTGCAAAGAGCCTGTTCCTGGCGACCATGAGCCATGAGATCCGCACCCCTTTGTACGGCGTGCTAGGAACGCTGGAGCTGCTTGGTCTAACTGCGCTGGACAGCCATCAGAAAGAATACTTGAGCACTATCCAGCATTCTTCGGCGACGTTGATGCAGCTGATCAGCGACATCCTGGATGTCTCCAAGGCTGAGGCCGGGCAGTTGATTCTGGAGCCCGTGATGTTCTCACCTGCAGAGCTCACTGAGGACGTGCTGCGCTCGTATGCCGCCTCAGCAACGCGCAAGCACCTGCAGCTGTATGCCTGTATTGATGGCGACGTGCCCGACCTGGTGCGTGGCGACGCGGCTCGCATCCGTCAGGTGCTCAACAACTTGCTCAGCAATGCGATCAAGTTCACCGAGGCCGGCCGTGTGGTCGTTCGTCTGCAACTTCATGCATCCGAAGCGCAGTTGCCACGGATAAGTTGGCAGGTTGCTGATACCGGCATTGGTATCCAGAAAACTGATCAGGCGCAACTGTTCGAGGCATTCTACCAAGCCAATCCAAGTGCTGATGCACAGCGTGGTACCGGACTGGGCTTGGCCATTTGCGCGCAGCTGGTTGCGCTAATGGGCGGGGAGCTGCAAGTGGTCAGTGACGTAGGCTTGGGCAGTAGCTTCAGTTTCCATCTCGGCCTTGAGCTCGGCTGCAGCAGTGCGACAGCCTCGGTTCTGAACGGTGCGTTGCAGCCGATCTATGTACGCTCTCCCGCGCGAGAACTCGTGGACAGCCTCTGCGCTCGCCTACAGCGGAGAGGCTTCTTGGCGCAGGGATTGCATCGAGAATCCGAGATTGGCATTGAGCCAGGATCGGTATTGCTGGAGGTCCCCTTGGATAGTGCCATTGGCGCTTGGGATGGTCCGCACGTAGTGGCGCGAACTGGAGGGGGCGATCATCCGCAGCTAGTGGAGGGCTATTGGCTGGCGTCCATGCATCGCCTGGATGCAATCATCGACGCCCTCCTGCTTGCGTCTGGCCACACTCTGCCTCCGCTTGCTGAACCGATCCAGCTCGGATTCCCTGCGCTCGGGTTGAACGTACTGGTCGCCGAAGACAATCCCATTAATCAGATGATATTGCGTGAGCAACTGCAACAGCTGGGCTGCTACGCGGTGGTCGCCTCTGATGGAGATGAAGCTCTGGGTTACTGGCCGAGGCGCAACTTCGATGTGGTCCTTACTGATCTGAATATGCCGCACCTGGACGGATATGCGCTCGCCCAGCAGCTGCGTGGCCGCGGCGTGACGGTTCCAATTTTCGGCGCCACAGCCAATGCGGATCCAGCCGAGCTGCATCGTTGCCGCAGCGTTGGAATGGATGATTGCTTGGTCAAGCCGATTCAGCTTGCCGATCTGTTCCGCTGCCTAGCCACCGTAACCATGTCTGAGAGGTCCGAGCCGGACATCTTATCGGTGTCTCCGCGCATGCAGGCTCTGTTCCTCGAAACCATGCAGACGGATATGGATGAGCTACGCCATGCACTGCGAGGCGAGGATCCGGAGCGAACCAAGCAAATGCTACATCGACTTCGTGGCGCTCTGGTAATGGTGTCAGCGCAGGGACTGGCAGACGAGAGCAAACGGATCGAAGACAGAATCGATGCCGGCGCTAGCATGAAGGAATGCACTGCGGCCATCAACGATTTCTTGGCCCGCTTGGATGTTGCTTTAGCGCAGCTGCCATCATCGCTCACCGATGCGACCGATCCATCTTGAATGCCCAACCGGCTGGAGAAATTTGCAATGAAGACCAAGATCGTCATCGCGGATGACCACCCCATCGTGCTGGCCGGAATCGGTGAAATTATCGACCGAGACCAGCGTTTTGAACTTGTCGGCCAAGCGCAGGATCCGGCAGGGTTGGTCGAATTGGTCCGGCAGCACGCGCCGGATATTGTCATCACTGACTACAGCATGCCTGGCGATGAGCGCTTGGGTGATGGGATCAAGCTGATCTCATACCTTACCCGCAATTTTCCCGAGACCCGAGTGCTGATGTTGACCATGGTCTCCAGTCCGTCCATCGTGGCCGAAATGTATCGAGCAGGTGCCAACGGAGTCGTACGCAAAAGTGGCGACCTGAAGGAGCTCAACACTGCCTTGAACAGCCTGCTTGCGCAGCGCGTGTATCGCTCGCCAGAACTGCCGCGCGAGGACGCTGTTCCGGAGATGGGCGATGTTGCTTCCGCTTCGAATCTGTCGCCACGCGAGTTCGAGGTAGTTCGACTGTTCGCTAGCGGTCAGTGTGTCACTGATATTGCGCGCGCGTTGAATCGCAGTAGTAAGACTGTCAGCACCCAGAAGATAAGCGCGATGCGTAAGTTGGGAACCCGAACCGATCAGGAACTAGTGGCGTTTTGCCTGTCGTCCGATATGTTTGGCTGAGCGCTACATAGCGATAATTTAAGAATCGTCTGATGTTGTAGCAGGCGGGCATTGCCTAATCTGAATTTGCTGATTTTGCAGCAGAACGCATCCCCCGAATGCTGCAGATGCCAGCGTGGTTGCATGGACCAGAGTTTTCTTGTCTGCTTCGCCGCCACGCCGCTGCCTGTCCCCGCAGGCAGCGGCTTTTTAGGCTCTCCGTTACATGGGGGCGCCAGGATCGACTTGCAGGATGATTTGTTATTGGCCGGCGGACCGCTAAAAGGAACGGGGTGAGGATGACGACTGACTGGTCTGGTACGCCCTCTGCGTTGCCAATTCATTCCGCGTAGGCCCTGTTCGCAGCCACTAGACAGGTTCACGTTTAAGCGTGCGGCACTGCACCACGGCGAACAAGCCGATGGATGCAGGCCGATTGTGTCGGCTTATGGCCGGAAGCAGACATCCAATGGGGGGTGCTGCCTGTCTATTGCATCTTGGGATATTCGCTGACCGAGCCAGCGCGATACCCAGACAAGAACATGGGCTGATGCATCAGGCTGGTGGCCGGCCGAGAGCGGTGGCCTGACCTGAAGCAGCGTAGCGTGTCCCGGCTCTAGGATCCGGCGCATATCGCGGACGAACCCAAGTGGGATCACCAGATGCAGCGACGGCTCCAACCTCCAGGCCCAGCGACGACTTCATGCGGATTGCTGCGTCCGATTATGTGTAATCGCGCTGGAATGGAAAATCGCCAAAGCGCGTGCGACATTCCATTTAGAGCGAGCGAAGGGCTGTGAAGTGCCGATCCACTGCCGCGAGGATTGCCGAACTAAGATCCTTCTTGGCCTGCGGCTGCCGCTCCGTCTTGCGCTTACCTGTAACAGAGATGTTTTCGATGCTAAACGAGAACGGCGCATTAGCGACATCCTGGCTTCCTCGAGCTATTTGGAAGTAGTAAACGACCGTGCATTTCCCCTTGATGCCGTCGACCTCATACTTATGGTCTACGGAAATGCGCGTCATCAAAAACGAGCCGTGGTATTGCTCGTCGGCGAGGAGGCTAATTTCATTGAGCTTGTCGCCGTCCATCCGCATGTTACGTATTGAGCCCTCGAGAAGTTTGAGCTCTGGAGGTAGTTCAGCGTTTGCCCGCGCACCATTGGGTTTGAGAGTCAGATCCACAATCTGGCCCGGGTCCTTACCAACGGTGCCAGGACCGGCCAGCCGCAGTAAGAACGTGACATGGTTGTGCCCATCAAAAGAACCCAGCCTGATCTTCACGGGCGCTTCGTCTTTTGAGACGCCAGCGGCCCCGAGCTCGCGCGTTACATGGTTGATTATGAGGTCATTGATGCGGTCGGTTTCTTTCGCTGTATGTGTGGACAGAACATCGAGAACCAGTGAGCCTGCATCCTGGCGGATGGAGATATCCGCCGTGAACAACAATTCTCTATGCAGAAGATCTCGGCTGTAGTCCTCCCGTCTGATCTCATAAGAAACGACGAGATGATTGCGGTCGGACCTCTGTATCGACGGCTCACGGGCGAACGACACCCCCGGGAGGCGCTCGATGCCCGCCACCGTGACAAAGTCTGTCTTGAGGCCTTCAATAACGGCCTGCCAGCGCGCATCGGCTGCGGTCAATGTGACCTTCTGGGGCTGCGCCTTCGGTTTGGCCTCACGGGAGACGCTGTCGTCGAGCAGCTTTCCAATCTCGAAGGGTTGGAGGAGCGTCGTTGAGAGAAATTGGATGAGCTGGGTGCGTTCAGGATTGGCGACAAAAAGCCCCTTCCTGCGGGCCAGGGCGGTAAGGTCACCTGTCGAGATACGATCTCCTGAGAGAAGCACGCGCAATTGTTCGCCAAAGGGAAGCCAAGTCGAGATGTCGACTTTATTGGGTCCGTCAAGCATCAGGCGTTCTCCAGCGCGTTGAGATTGGAGCGAACGTAGCAGAAGGCCAAAATATCGGCCTCTCTGTTGTCAAAAGGCAGCTTTGCCTTTGCGGCGATACTTGCATGTTGCGCAGCGTTATAGTCCGGGAAGCCAATGCGAACCGCTTGGCCCCAACCCCCGGTCAGCGAAAGTGCAAGTGCGATGGAGCGCGTGTACGCCTCCTCATCAAAGTTCTGCCTGACATAGAGGTGGAGTCGCTCACCTTCAGATGTCGAGACCTTCAAAGGCAGCATGTCGGCGACAACTAGCTCCAGGGGCAGAAATCTTCCATGTCGCTCATCGCTTTTGTTGACTAAGCCCGTATCAGGGAAGTAAAAGCGGTATGTGGCGCTCTGCTCACGACCAACATGGTCGAGCGCGCTAAGAATGAAGTTGATGCGTGCGCCGTCGACAAGATGGACATTGTAAATGCAGACTTCATCAAGCGCACGAGCCGTAGCACAAGCTCCTAGTATGTCTCGATCAAAGGAGTCGTTGTGTGAGCTGGTCCAGATGAGTAGGCTGCTGTGCTCGTGACGCCTACGGCCGGCAAACGCCGTGGCGAGCTCGTGGATGGTGATGTCGTACTGGGCGCAGGCGATGATCTCGTTCGCCTCGAGAACAAAGCCTTTGAGCGCACTCTTCAGGTCGCTATCCTTCTCTGAATAGCCGCCGATATTGTTCTTTACGGTGACGTGGACAATGTCAGTCCGGCTTTCATAAAAAGGATTGTTGTAGATGAACACTCGGTCGTCGCCATGAGTGTTCCGCGGATTTCCGCCGGACCCAGTGTGGTTGCCGTCAGTGCACGGAATAGTCAGAGCTTTCAAGTCCTGATGCCATCCGATGGCCTTCAGAAATGACTCGGCCAGCTTCTCGCCATACTCACCGGACTTTTTGGATTGCTCACCGCTCATCGTGGTCCTTCTAGTTTGATGACAATATGGATTGCATCTGTGCCATCCGGATGGCTGATCTCAATGGACGAAGGAGTCACGCCTTTCGAGAAGACAAGGTCGACACCGGGTGAGACGGGCGTGCTGCGAAGCGTCGCGTTCAACGAACGTCTTATCTGACGGACGTCCGCTGCGGTCTCACGGTCAACCTTGTATCCGAGTCCAACCTCAATTTTTTCGGCCATAGCCTCGATTGAGTCTTGGCCGACGAAACTGGCGCCTAAGTCGAGAAGATCATCAACACTAGGCGTTGCTCCGGGAGTAAGTTGGGCGGCAAGGCATGCCTTAAAAACCACCTGCGCTGTCGGATCCTTGAGCTCCGTACTTGCCAGCTTGGCAATACTGCTAACAAAGGTGGTGACGCCCTGGTCGCTCTGGATGGGGACCACCTTCAAGAAGTCCTCAAGCCAGTACCGTGTCCGCGATTTGCCCCGCTCCAAAGCGACAACCGTTCCATCGTGGCCAAATACGAGTGCGGCCTTCTGCAGCTGGCGTGGATCTATCCCAGAAAGTCCTGTGATGGAGAGATCGGTGGTCGCGTCGTCGACCACGAGAAACCGCTCGGTCACCTCTGTTTTGAACAGGCCTAGCACTCGACCACCATCATTCAGCCCCCCTCGCAATTCGAAAAGAACGACGAAGAGGTCGCCACCGGCTACGCCTGGATGCGTCGATTTGCTGTAGAGATGACGCGCGACGGCCCTCGAACTCTCGACGAAATTTTCATCGTCGACGAGAGCGTCAGCTGCAAAACGTCTCACGTCGTTGAGGTCGAGCGTGGATTCATGGGTGAACGCGTAGCGCTCGCCTCCCTCTTGGGTGCCCCTGAGGTAGTGGTCAACCAGAATCGCGTCAACGTCCGGACCGGCGTCAATGGCATCGCTTGACAGCCGCGTCCCTTCTTCCCGAATGCGGTTGCCTACTCGGTGAACGATGAACTTCACCACACGCGCACTGTCGACGCTCATCCTGCTCCTTGCTGTACGCCCCCTGTAGACGTCCATTACAAAAAGGGTACTCGGCCTTCATTACGACGTGCAAGGCCGCTGTGCGAACATCAAGGCTCACCATCGGATATCGTTGATCGATTGAAGGTGCATCTCGGCTAGCGGTTGCGGCTTGAGCGGTGGTCGACATATCCGTTGCGTGGCGCCGAGTTTCTGGCCTAGTTGGATCAAGGGGCACGTCGGCTTGCCGTAGAGGCCAGCAGCGTAGGTACCCAATGACTGTGCCCAGGTTAGACTGGAAATGTCTTCTACCGATTTGGGTGCCAGGAGCGAGAGCCAGGCTGAATGAGCCATTCGGCATAGTTCGTACTTATCCAGTTCACCATAGTTGGTGCGAAGAGCACAGACTTTGCCAATCCGTCCAGTGGAAAGGGAACCGACCCCGGACCCCATGCCCCTGTTTTGCACTACATTGGTGCAATGTCCGACCCTGCACCCCCGCCGTCCCTCGACGCCCTCGGCACACCGCTGGCCTGGTCCGGGCCCGATGGCCGCATCGCCGGCTGTAATCCGGCCTTCGCGCGCTGGCTGGGCGTCAGCGGCCGGCGCCTGCTCGGCCAGCCGTTGGCCGCGCTGGAAGTGCAGGGCGAGGCGCTTGCCCATTTCCTGGCCCGCGACGAGCGCGACAGCCTGCGCCTGAACCGGCTGGCGCTGGCCTTGCCGGGTGAGGCGGCGCGTTTCGCCGAAGGCTGGATGAGCCGACGCGACGATGGCGGCTGGCTGCTGGAGGCGCATCCGGTCGATGAGTTCCCCGGGCTTGACCCGACCCAGGCCCTGCCCAGCGCGCTCAGTGCGGCGCTGAAGGGCCTGGCGCATGAACTGCGCAATCCGCTGGCCGGGTTGAAGGGCGCCGCACAGCTGCTGGCCCGCCGCGCGGCGCAGCGCGATGCCAGCGAACGCGAGTTGATCGATCTGATCGGTTCGGAGATCGAGCGGCTCAATGGCCTGCTGGAGCAGCTGCTGTCACCGGCGCCGGCCGCACCGCACGCGGCGCTGAACATCCACGCCGCGTTGGAGCGCGTGCTGCGCCTGGCCGAGAACGAGGCCGGCTGGGCGGTGCGCCTGCAGCGCGATTACGACCCCAGCATCCCCGAATTCGACGGCGACGCCGACCGCCTCACCCAGGCGGTATGGAACCTGGTGCGCAATGCCATCCAGGCCGGCGCCGGCAACATCACCCTGCGCACCCGCGTTGAACACGGGGTGCGCATCGCCGAACAGCTGCACACCCTGGCGTTGCGCCTGGAAATCGCCGACGACGGCCGTGGCGTGCCCGAGGAACTGGCCGAACACCTGTTCCTGCCGCTGGTCAGTGGCCGCGCCGAAGGCACTGGCCTGGGCCTGGCGCTGGCCCAGCAGGTCGCACGCGAGCATCGCGGCACGCTGACCTACCGGTCGCGTCCGGGCCATACCGTATTCACCCTGCTGCTGCCGATCGGCAACGGCACCGCTGCCGCCGAGGAGGCCCCGCGCGATGTCTGAGTCTTCCTCGTCCGCGCCGTGCATCTGGGTCGTCGACGATGACCGCGCCGTGCGCTTCGTGCTGTGCACCGCGCTGCGCGAGGCCGGCTACCAGGTGGTCGACTTCGACAGCGCGGCACCCGCGTTGAAAGCGCTGGCCGAAAGCCCGCCGCCGGCGCTGCTGTTCACCGACGTGCGCATGCCCGGCGACGATGGCCTGGTGCTGCTGGACAAGCTGAAGGCCGCGCTGCCGCAGCTGCCGGTGGTGGTGATGTCGGCCTACACCGATGTCGCCAGTACTGCCGGTGCGTTCCGCGGCGGTGCGCACGAGTTCCTGTCCAAACCGTTCGACCTGGATGATGCGGTAGCGCTGGCCCAGCGCGTGCTGCCTGCAGTGGAGCCGGCCTTGGCTGCGCCCACTCCCGCCGCAGACGCAGCCAGCGACCAGCCGCCGCAGCTGGTGGGCGACACGCCACCGATGCGCGCGCTGTTCCGCGCCATCGGCCGCCTCGCGCAGGCGCCGCTGGCGGTGTTGATCATCGGCGAGACCGGTACCGGCAAGGAGCTGGTGGCCAACGCGCTGCACCGCGAATCGCCACGTGCGCAGCATCCGTTCGTCGCCCTGAACACCGCCGCCATTCCCGCCGAGCTGCTGGAAAGCGAGCTGTTCGGCCACGAGGCGGGTGCGTTTACCGGCGCGCAGCGGCGCCACATCGGCCGCTTCGAACAGGCCAACGGCGGCACTCTGTTCCTCGATGAAATCGGCGACATGCCGTTGCCGCTGCAGACGCGCCTGCTGCGCGTGCTCGCCCAGGGCGAATTCTTCCGCGTGGGTGGACGCGAACTGATCCGCGTCGATGTGCGTGTGGTCGCCGCTACTCATCAGGATCTGGAAGGCCTGGTCGCGCAGGGAAAATTCCGTGCCGACCTGCTGCACCGCCTGGATGTGGTGCGCCTGCAGCTGCCGCCGCTGCGCGAGCGCCGCGAGGACATCGCACAACTGGCCACCACCTTCCTGGCCGCGGCCGCACGCAAGCTCGATACGCCGCCCAAGCGCCTGACCGCTGCCGCCCTGCAGGCATTGCGCGAGCACGACTGGCCGGGCAACGTCCGCGAACTGGAAAACGTGTGCTGGCGGATGGCTGCACTGGCTGCCGCAGACACGATTGGCGTGGCCGATGTCGATACCGCGCTCAACCGCACCCGCAGCCGACGCAGCAGCACGGCCGCCGGCGATCCAGGCCAATGGGAAGCGCTGCTGTCCGAATGGGCACGCCGGCAGCTCGCCGAAGGCACCGAGGGCCTGCACGCGCAGGTCCGCGAACGGGTCGACCACGCCCTGCTGGAGGCGGCGCTGCAGATCACCCACGGCCGTCGCGCCGAAGCCGCCGCGCGGCTGGGCCTCGGCCGCAATACGCTTACCCGCAAGCTGGGCGCCGGTCGCCGTCGCGGTGGCCATTGAACGATACCTGCACGCGATCCTCGCACCCGCTTGCCGAACTGTTGATCCTCCATGGACGATGCCGTCCGTAGTGTTACCTGCAAGGAGTCCTCGATGCGTTTGTCCTTCGCCCTTCTGCCGCTGTCCGCCGCCGTGCTCCTGTCTGCCTGTGGCAGCGCGCCGAAGAAGCCGCAGCCCACACCGCCTCCGGCCACGGTGGTCAGCACCGCCAAGCAGGCCGAAGCCAATCTGGCGCCTGCCTCGGCCAGCATCGTCAGTGGCCGCCTGGCGTTGATGGTGGAACCCGGTGGCGTGCACCTCACCGGTCTGGTGGGAGGCCTGCAGCCGATGCAGCAGGCCGGTTTCCACATCCATGAGCGCGGCGACTGCAGCGCGGTGGATGCCAGCAGCGCCGGCAACCACTTCAATCCCGCCGGTGTCGCGCACGGTCGTGCCGGCAGCGGCAAGCACCACCTGGGCGACATCGACAACCTGCAGGCCGATGCGCAGGGCCGCGCCAACATCGATGTGCACCTGAAGGGCGTTACCCTGGGCGGAGGCGCCGCCACGGATATCGCCGGACGTTCGCTGGTGGTGCACGCCAGGGCCGACGACTATCGCAGCCAGCCCGCCGGCAATGCCGGCGTCCGCATCGCCTGCGGCGTGATCCGGGTAACCCGCTGATCACACCCCC
Organism: Stenotrophomonas sp. 82F1; assembly: GCF_056861525.1. Taxonomy (NCBI): domain Bacteria; kingdom Pseudomonadati; phylum Pseudomonadota; class Gammaproteobacteria; order Lysobacterales; family Lysobacteraceae; genus Stenotrophomonas; species Stenotrophomonas sp. 82F1. The sequence goes on along the minus strand of NZ_JBSPUD010000013.1, from coordinate 59,853 downwards.
GGCATTTTCCAAGGAGAGTTTTCATGCGTCTGATCCACACTTCGCTGTTCGCCGCCATCGCTGCACTGGGCCTGGCCGCCTGCAACCAGCAACCGGCCGCACCGGCCGCCGAAGCCCCGGCCACCACCCCGGCCGAAGGTTCGGCAGCACCGGCCGATCCGGCCACCGCACCGGCTACCGCAGCGGCCCCGGCAGCCAATGCCTCGGCCACTGCCGAACTGGCACCGACCCAGGGCAATGAAACCAAGGGTTCGATCACCTTCAAGCTGGTCGACGGCAAGGTTCACGCATCCGGCCAGATCACCGGCCTGAAGCCAGGCAGCGAGCACGGCTTCCACATCCACGAGAAGGGCGACTGCAGCGCGCCGGACGGCATGAGCGCCGGCGGCCACTTCAACCCGGGCAAGCAGGACCACGGCAACGTGGCCACCGATCCGCACCACGGCGGTGACATGCCCAACATCAAGGCCGACGACAAGGGTGTAGCCACCATCGATGGCCCGGTGTCGAGCAACGTCAACATCGGCAAGGGTGATGATTTCGACATCATCGGCCGCGGCCTGATCGTCCACGCCGACGCAGACGACTACAAGACCCAGCCGACCGGCAACGCCGGTGCGCGACTGGCGTGCGCGGTGATCAACAAGGCTCCGTAAGAAATGAAAAAACGCCGGCGCAAGCCGGCGTTTTTCTTTGCACTGCTTCCTGTAGAGCCGAGCCCAGGCTCGGCTGCTCTTCCGGGGCCCTGAGCCGAGCATGGGCTCGGCTCTACAACACGTCGCGGCCACCGTTTCCTATCAGCGCGCCAGCAGCTCGCGTGCGTCCTGCCCAGCTTCGCAATGCACGAACAGCACCGGCACACCGTGCGCTTCCAGCACTGCGGCCATCTGCCGCTGGCGCATCAGGAACTGCTCGTAGATGCCCTGCAGTCGCTCGCAGTCGCCCTTGCCGTGGTTGTAATGCGCGCACCAGCCGGCCGGGTCGAACAGCGCCATGCGCGCTTCGCCCTGCGTATAGCGCAGCAACGGCTCCGGCGCGTCACTCAGCCACTCGTCCTGGCCCGGGGCCATGATCGCGGTTTCAATCAGCGGCCACAGCGCGGCCAGGCCCTGGTTGTCGTACTGCATCGACATCATCGCGGCCAGATCGTTCACGGTGAAATAGCGCGCATGCTCGACGCGCGCACCGAACGTGTTCTGTGCCATCAGCGCGGTATCGGCATGGGCCATGCCATTGGCCAGCAGCACCTCTTCCAGTGCATCGGCCACGGCCGACGTGGTTGCCACCTCGCTGCCGGTCAGCAGGAACGGCACCACCCGCAGGCCACCGCCGACCAGGGTGGCGTCGGCCTGGAACGGCAGCGGCACATCACCGTTGGCATCGGCGCCGAAGGCCAGCACGCGCGGGCCCTGGTTGCGGCCGGGCGCACGCATCTGCAGTTCTTCCAGGCGGCGATGGATCGGCCAGCCCGGGCGAAGCACTTCGGCCGGATCGAAATGGGCGGCGGCGAACACCAGGTCCAGCTCGGCCACCTGTGGCACCAGCTTGGACAGGTCGCGGCCGACGCGTTCGGCCAGTTCACCGGCCTGTTCAGCGCTGAGCACCGCCTGGCGGGGGATTTCGCCGCCGGCCAGTTCCAGGGCCAGCACGCCAAGGGCATTCATCGCAGGGTCGGGTTTGCTCATGGTTCCACGGTTGGCCCATCACAGGGCGGCAGCTACACTTGGCCCCATTATGCCTGCTCTGTCGTGCAGGCCATGTTGCAGACACCCTCATCCATGCCAGGTATCTCCATGCCCAACGCTCGTCCCGTCGCCATCCTCGGTGGCGTCCGCATTCCGTTCTGCCGTCAGAACACCGCGTATTCGGATGTCGGCAACCTCGGCATGTCGGTGCGCACGCTGGGAGCGCTGGTCGAGCGCTTCGGCCTGCACGGCCAGCAGCTGGGCGAAGTAGCGATGGGTGCGGTCATCAAGCACTCCAGCGACTGGAACCTGGGCCGCGAAGCCACGCTGTCTTCGGGCCTGTCGCCGTTGACCCCCGGCATCACCCTGCAGCGTGCCTGCGGTACCTCGCTGGACAGCATCATCACGGTCGCCAACAAGATTGCGCTGGGCCAGATCGAGTCCGGCATCGGCGGCGGTTCCGATACCACCTCCGACGTGCCGATCGTGTACGGCAAGAAGCTGCGTGCGCGCCTGCTGGCGGCCAACCGTGCCAAGAGCACGGGCGACAAGATCCGCGCGCTGACCTCGGGCTTCAAGTTCGCCGAGCTCAAGCCGGAGTTCCCGGGCGTGGCCGAGCCGCGTACCGGCAAGAGCATGGGCGACCATTGCGAGGACATGGCCAAGGAGTGGAACATCTCGCGCGACTCGCAGGACGAGTGGGCGGTGTCCTCGCACAAGAAGCTGGCTGCCGCCTATGAGCGCGGCTTCTTCAACGACCTGATCGCACCGTTCCGCGGCGTCGAGCGCGACAACATCCTGCGCGCCGACACCTCGCTGGAGAAGCTGGCCACGCTGAAGCCGGCCTTCGACAAGGTGTCCGGCCGCGGCACCCTGACCGCTGCCAATTCCACCCCGCTGACCGACGGCGCCGCCGCCGTGCTGCTGGCCAGCGAAGAGTGGGCGCGGGCGCATGGCCACGAGCCGCAGGCCTACCTGCGCGACGCACACGTGTCGGCCGTCGATTTCGTGCACGGCGAAGGCCTGTTGATGGCACCGACCGTGGCCGTGCCGGAGATGCTCAAGCGCAACGGCCTGACCCTGCAGGACTTCGACATCTACGAGATCCACGAAGCCTTCGCCGCACAGGTGCTGTGCACCCTGCGCGCGTGGGAGAGCGAGGATTACTGCCGCAACCGGCTGGGCCTGGATGCACCGATGGGCCGCATCGACCCGGACAAGATCAACCTGCTGGGCTCGTCGCTGGCCACCGGCCACCCGTTCGCCGCTACCGGCGCACGCGTGATCGCCACGGCCGCCAAGCAGCTGGCCGAGCGCGGCGGTGGCCGTGCGCTGGTGTCGATCTGCACCGCCGGTGGCATGGGCGTGGTGGCGATCGTCGAACGTTGATGCGACTGCTCGGGTAGATGCCAAGCTCGCTTGGCACTGCTCGAAGAGCATCCACGCATGGCGTGGATCTACACACGAGAACGCCGCCCGATGGGCGGCGTTTTCGTTGATTGCATCCTCTGATGGGTGCCGACCGTTGGTCGGCACACTTCAACCATGGTTACGGCATCCGCGGGTTGCCGAATTCGTCGCGTTCCTCGTTGGCGTCATACACCGGCGGCAACGGTGCAATCGACTGCTCTTCAACGGTCGCATGCAGCGGCGGGTCGACCACTGCTGCCGATGCGCGCACCAGCGCCACGCTGTCCTCGCCACGCTGCAGGCGCAGTGCGTTGGTCAGGCACTGCGCGGCCAGCACGTGCTCGCCACGCTGTGCGAAGGCTTCACCCAGCGCCTCCCATGCAGGGGCGCCGGCACCCGCGGCAATGGCTTCATGCAGGAACGCATCGGCGGCATCCCACTGCTGCTGCGCCAGCGCGATGCGGCCCTGGGCCAGGCGCAGGGCGGCGGAGTCGTCGTGCACGTTGCGCCAACGCTGCAGGTTGGCCTGGCGTGTAGCCAGACGCTCGGCTGGCAGACGGCCATACACGGCCACCAGCTCGTCATCCCAGCGATGGTCCAGCGCCTGCTCAAGCGCCAGCAGTGCCGGTTCGTCCCAGTCCAGTGCAACCGCACGGGTGGCGTAGGCGGCAACCACGTCCGGGGTCGGTCGCAGCGCCTTCGGCGTGGCTTCCCATTGCGTAGCCAGTGCGTTGACGTCGCCTGCTTCCAGCAGCGCCTGCGCGGCCAGGCGGGCTTCCAGTTCGCTGCTGGCCTCGGCCGGCAGCACCTTGGTCTGGCGTAGCGCACCCAGCTGGCCATAAGCCTCGTGCGCGCGACCAGCGCGTGCCAGCGCTTCGGTACGCAGCCACAGACCGCGCGGCGGCAGCGGCTGGATCGCCGCCACGTCCAGTGCGTTGATCGCATCCACCGGCAGATCGTTGGCCAGCAGCTGTTCGGCGCGCAGCAACGCCTGCAACGTCGCATCGCTTTCGCCCAGACGCTGCAGCAGCGCCTCGGCAGCGGGTGCATCGGCGCGCACCTGTGCACTGCGCACGGCATTGGCCAGCGCAACGCCACTGACTTCCGGATCCTTGGCGGCGCCGTCCAGCAGCTTCTCAGCGCGCTGCCACTGACCATGCTCGTAGGCCAGCAGGCCATCGATCAGGCGCACCCGGCCCTGCTTGCGGCGGTAGCGGCCCCAGGCACGGAACGGTGCGGCGATCAGGCTCCACAGCAGCCACAGCACCAGCACGCCGATCACCGACAGCAGCGCCACCTTCGGCAGGTTGCTGTGGTAGTCGTAGCCGGCGTAGCGCAGGGTTACTTCGCCGTAGCGGTTCAGGTCATCGGTGCCGAGCCATTGCGCGGCAACCACGCCAATGGCCACTGCCAGCAACAGCACGACCAGTGATTGCAGGGGTTTCATACGGGCTTACCTCCGGTCGGTCTGGGTACGCAGTTGTTGCAGGGTGCTGCCAAGCACGGTGTCGTCGGCCTGCAATGGCAGCGTGCGCAGGGCATGGAGTTCAGCACGTTGCGCGCGCAGGTCCGGTGAATCCGGCCAGCGCCGCTGCGCCCAGAGATCGATTCTGTTCAGCGCGGCGTCGCGGCCGCTGCCGTCGCCGCGCTCGATCGCGGCGCGGGCCAGGGTCAGTTCCAGCTGCAGCGCCGTGTCGATGGTGGTGCGCTCGGCCGAGGTCAGCGGGCCGTTCAGACGGCTCGGGGTGATGTCCACGAAGGGCGCCAGCGCGGCCTGCCACCACGGTTTTGCGGTGTTGTCGGCCGGCGTCTGCGTGATCTGCGAAGGCAGGCCCTGCAGCGCCTTGCCCAGTGCGTCCAGGCGTTGCAGCGACTGCACGCGAGGGCCCGCGCCCAACGCATCCAGCGCGTTGCGTTCCTGCACCAGTGCCTGGCGCAGGTTCAGGCCGTCGCTGTCGGGAAGATCGGCCAATGCCGTGGCGGCCAGCGCATACAGCCGGCGCGAGCCCTCCACGTCATCGGCGAAGGCCAGACGCTGCGCAGCCTGGGTCAGCAGCAGTTCGGCCTCGTCGCGCTGCACCGCCTGGCGGCCCTGGTTGGCGCTGTCGGCCAGTTTGGCCAGGTTTTCTTCGAGCAGGGCGCTGCGCTGCGACAGGCCCAGCACTTCGTCGCGCAGCACCCGGTTGGTGGTGGCCGCATCCTGCAGGCGCTGGCTGGCGGCGCGCTGGTCGCGGCGCAGGGCCTCGACCGTGTCCTCCAGCCCCTTCAGCTGCACGGCGGTGGTCTGCGCCTGCGCCAGCTGGTCGCTCTGCTGTTTCTGCCAATAGTGGTAACCGGCATAGCCGCCCGCGCCCAGCACCGCCAGCGCGGCAAGCGGCAGCAGCCAGCGCATGGGGCGATGGGGCGATGGAGCGGGCGGCAGAGTGTCGTTCATCGGGCTTCCTTGTCGGCGGCAACACCGGAACAGATCCGGCAGGCAGCGTTGTGCACAGCATCACTGTTGCCGACGACACCGGCAAGCCGCTGCCGGGTGCCTGTTCAGGTCGCTGCCGGGCCGGTGAGCGCAGCGTGTGCAGCGGCGATCAATTGAAGGTGGGTGGGACCCTCGCTGCGTACTACCCGGGTCAGCCCCAGCGCCTGCGCCTGCACGCCCAGCCGGTCGCTGGCCACCAGCGCGATCGCGTTCGCCTGCAGCCGCTGCTGCCAGTGCGCAGGCAGCTGCTGCCAGAAACGCTGCAAGGCCTCGCCGCTGCTGATGGCCAGCAGCCAGGGCGTCGGAGAACGGGCCAAACGCGCCAACATGCGCCGCGACAAGCGCAGCGGCAGCCGTCGGTAAACATCGGCGCGGATGATCTGTGCGCCGGCGGCCTGCAGTTCGGCGGCAATCAGGCCACGCCCTCCCGGTGCGGTCACCAGCCCGATCCGCATGCCGCGTACATCGCCCAGCACCGGCAGCGCCAGCAGGCCTTCGCTGTCCATCCGCTGGGGCGCATGGACGTCGGCGACGCCATGCGCCAGCAGCGCGCGCGCGGTGCCTTCGCCCACCGTCAGCCACGGGCTGCGTTGCGCAGCTGCCAGCGGTATCAGGCTGGCCGCCGCCGCGACGGCCGCCGGGCTGGTGAACACCACCCGATCGCTGGTCAGCGCCCGTTGTAGTTGCTGCAATGCGGCAATGTCCTGCAAGCGCTGCAGCCGCCAGGGCGAAAGCGCGACGGTACGGCCTCCCAGCCCTGCTGCGGCGTGGCGCAGCGCCGCCTGCTGACCCTGCGGGCGCAGTGAGATCAGGGTCCAGCCAGTGGGTATCGTATGGTCGGCCATTCCCGTCATTATGCGGGCCCTTTGTTGTCGTGGTTGCTGCTGATGGCTGTTGATGCCCTGACCTCTTCGCTGGCTGCCCTGCAGGACGTGCTGGACTGCATGCCGGCGGTCCGCGCGATGCAGATCCGCCTGGATGGCTATGCCGACGGCGTGCTGCGCATCACCGCGCCGCTGGTGGCCAACGTCAACGACAAGGGCAACGCGTTCGGTGGCAGCCTGGCCTCGGTGCTGACCCTGTCCGGCTGGGCGCTGGTCAGCCTGCGCCTGCGCCTGGCCGGCCACGACGCCGAGGTCTACGTGGCCGACAGCAACCTGCGCTACCTGGCGCCGGTCTATGAAGACCTGCATGCCCACGCCGAAGCCACCGGAAGCGGCGCCTGGGACACCTTCCTGGCCACCTTCCGCCAGCGCGGCAAGGCCCGCATCAGCATCGTCGCGACCCAGCCCGGCGCCGATGGCAAGGCCGCGGCCGAATTCAGCGGTCGTTTCGTTGCCTTCGCCAAAGGGTAGGATGGCAGGCTGACGCCCTGCGGAACCCACCGATGCGCCGCCTCATCCAGATCCTCCTGTGTTCCCTGCTGCTGCTCAGCGCCGCTGCCGGTGCTGCCGCCGACGACCTCAGCCGCAAGCAGCGCAAGCTGCTGGAAGAGACCCAGATCGCCTACGGCGCCACCATCCGCTGGGGCAGCATGGACGATGCCATCGGTTACCTGGACCCGCAGCTGCGCAAGTCCAAGCCGCCGACCGAGTTCGAGCTCAACCGCTATGCGCAGCTGCGCGTGTCGTCCTACCGCGAGCGCAGCACGGCAGCGCTGGAGGGTGGCGTGGTCGAGCGCCGGGTCGAAATCGGGGTGATCAACCAGAACACCCAGGCCGAGCGCACCGTGGTGGTCACCGAGCGCTGGCGCTGGGATCCGGAAGCCAAGCGCTGGTGGCAGAGTGCAGGCCTGCCGGACCTCTGGCAGGGGCAGTGACGGCGCGCGTCCGGCTTGTGCGACAATCGGCGCCCGCTTAATCGACCCGTGACCTGAGTGAATTACGAAGAGTTGCTGGCCTTCGCTGGCCGAAACCCGATGCTGTCCGCGGCCCTGGTCGGCCTGACCGTGGCCCTCATCGTCACCGAAATCCGCCGCCTGTTCAGGGGCTTCAAGGGCATCAAGCCCGCCGAACTGACCCAGCTGATCAACGCGGGCGGCACGGTGGTGGTGGATCTGTCGCCCAGCGCTGATTTCGAAAAGGGCCACATCGCCGGCAGCCGCAGCGCCCAGGCCAGCGCGTTCGGCCCCGAGCACAAGCTGGTGGCCAACGCCAAGCAGGCCCCGGTGGTACTGGTGTGCCGCAGCGGCAACGCGTCCGAGACCGCCGCCAAGGCGCTGAAGAAGGCCGGCTTCGAGAAGGTCTTCGTGCTCGACGGCGGCATCCCCGCATGGCAGCAGGCAGAACTGCCGCTGGTCAAGGGCCGCAACTGATCGCAGGCGGTGGCGGATGTGGCCTTGTTTGCGCCCTCCGCCGCCCCCATCGCAGTAATTCGACCATCGTTTTCATTGCATTCACTGGAGTTACTGGAAATGTCCGAAGAGACCACCAACGGCGCTGTCGCGCCGGTCGATGCCGCCACCGGCCCCGCGTTCACCGTCGAGAAGATCTACGTCAAGGACGTTTCCTTCGAGTCGCCGAATGCGCCGTCGATCTTCAACGACCAGGTGCAGCCGGAACTGCAGCTCAACCTGAACCAGCAGGTCCAGCGTCTGGGCGAGAATGCCTTTGAAGTCGTGCTGGCCGTGACCCTGACCTGCCAGGCCGGCGAGCGCACCGCGTACGTGGCCGAAGTGAAGCAGGCCGGCGTGTTCGGCCTGGTCGGCCTGGACCCGCAGTCGATCGACGTGCTGCTCGGCACCCAGTGCCCGAACATTCTGTTCCCGTACGTGCGCCAGCTGGTCAGCGACCTGATCCAGGCCGGCGGCTTCCCGCCGTTCTTCCTGCAGCCGATCAACTTCGAAGGCCTGTACGCAGAAACCCTGCGCCAGCGCCAGGAGCAGGGCGACGCACCGTCGCTGGCTGACTCCGAGCCGGCCGGCAACGCCTGATCCCGGCCGCGACGTCACGGATGAGCACTACCGCTGACAAGATTGCCGTACTCGGCGCCGGTTCCTGGGGAACCGCGCTGGCTACGCTGCTCGCCCGGCACGGTCGCCAGACCGTGCTGTGGGGGCGCGATGCCGCCGTGGTTGAAGCCATCGACCAGCGCCACGAGAATCCGCGCTACCTGCCGGGCATTCCGTTGCCGGAATCGCTGCGCGCCACCACCGACCTGGCGTCGGCGGTGGAGGGTGCCGCCTGGATCCTGGTGGTGACCCCGTCGCACGCATTCGGTGAAACCGTCCGCGCGCTGGCGCCGCTGCGACCGGCCGGTGCCGGCGTGGCCTGGGCGACCAAGGGCTTCGAGCCCGGTTCCGGCCGCTTCCTGCATGAAGTGGCGCGCGAAGTGCTGGGTGAGGACGTGCCGCTGGCCGTTGTCACCGGGCCGTCGTTCGCCAAGGAGGTAACCCTGGGCCTGCCGACCGCGATCACCGTGCACGGCGACGTGCCCGAGTTCGCGCAGACGGTGGCCGAGGCGATGCATGGCCCGGCGTTCCGCGCCTACACCGGCGACGACATGGTCGGTGCCGAACTGGGCGGTGCGATGAAGAACGTGCTGGCCGTGGCCACCGGCGTGGCCGATGGCATGCAGCTGGGCCTGAACGCCCGTGCCGGCCTGATCACCCGTGGCCTCAACGAGATGCTGCGCCTGGCCGCAGCGATCGGCGCCAAGCCGGAAACGCTGATGGGCCTGGCGGGTCTGGGCGACCTGGTGCTGACCTGCACCGGCGACCTCTCGCGTAACCGCCGCCTGGGCCTGGCCCTTGGCCGCGGGCAGACGCTGCAGGACGCCATCCGCGAAATCGGCCAGGTGGTCGAGTCGGTGCAGACCGCCGACGAAGTGATGCGACAGGCGCGCCGTCATGGCATCGACCTGCCGATCTCCGACCGTGTGCGCGCCGTGCTGCATGGCGAGCAGACCCCGGAAGAAGGATTGCGTGCGCTGTTGGCACGCGAACAGAAACCGGAGTATCCGGATACGCTGTTCAAGTGAATCGAAGAACCCCGGCTCAGCGCCGGGGTTTTTTTTGTGCGTGCGCGAAACCCATCCACGCATGGCGTGGATCTACTGGCTGGCGGGTAGAATCACGCGGGCGCCAGCTGGGCGAATGCACACAGGACAGGGAATGACGTCTCGAATGATGGGAATGGCGGCGATGGTCGCGTTGCTGGCCGCGTGCACGCAGACGCCGGCACCCGCACCGGACGCAGGCACCGCTGCCACGCCCGCCGCTACCGCCGCACCGGCAAAGGAAGCCCCAGCCGCCACCGCCACGGTGGTCGAGAACGAGCCGTCCATCGAAAACGGCGTGGACCCTTCGGTGTGGGACAACGAAGGTGAACCGGAAGGAGAGAGCCCCGGCGCGGAGCTCACCTGCAAGGACAATCCGCTGGCCACCTATTTCTTCACCCTGGTCGGCGGCAACAGCGTGGACGACTGCGGCCGCAAGGACCCGAAGGTGCTGGCCGCGTTCAATGCTCTGATGAAGAACACTGCGGCGGCCGAATCGCCCGACAAGAGCATCCCCTCCCTGCGCGAACGCCTGCTGAGCGGTCCCAGCGGGCCTGGCGAACTGATGGTGCTGCAGGGCGAGCCGTGGTGGCTCTACACCGCCTGCCAGGCGCACCAGTGCCCGACCACCGCGTTGGCGATGCTGTACTCGCCGACGCAATCGAAGATGGTCGGTCGCCTTACCGCCCGCTGCAAAGTGTGGTGGCTGGGCGAGCCGACTGCGGAGCAGCGCGCCCTGATCGAGCGCGAGCGGCCGGTGGACGAGGCGATGCTGAAGGAAGAAGGCGATCCCTGCGAATGATGGGCGGTAACGCCGGAAGCGTTGCCGGCGTTATTCCTCCGGCCGCATCCGCGCGCTGACCTGCGCGGTCAGCGCCAGGCACGCCATCATCAGGCCTTCCATCACCCGATCGCCCACGTATTCGTCGTCCGGGCCGTTCTGGCGGACCCGCTCGGCCGCCAGCAGCATTTCCAGCGCTACGCGCAGGCCCGCCAGTGCGCAGTCCGCATCGGCCAGAGCCATGCGACGGCCGGGCATCTGGTGACGCTCCGGCCAGGGTTGACCATCGGCGGCTGCGCCTTTTCCAATCCGCGTCAGCGTGGCGATGAAGGCCGCGGGATTGAGCGCAGGTGCTTGTTCTGATGACGCATCGTCCGCAGCGCGATAGGGGTGGGGACGGGGGAATTCCGGTGCAGTCATGGCTGGGGCTCCGTGCAGGACAGACGGTAGCCGCCACACAAAGGTGGCGGGCGGAGACGTGGCTCGAAAACCGGGACAATGAACCGGCAGGCACAGGGCCTCCACGCTCCGCCCGCCGCAGCCGGCAGACGGATTGCCGACCGGCGCCACGCGAGGTGACGCCGGCCGGCAAGCGTAATCACTTCATTGTCGATACGGGTTTTCGAGGCCCGGCCACCCCAGATGAGGTGGCCCGTCATCTGTACCTGTGCCGACGCGTAGCGCCAATCAGAAGAGTTGCATTCAACGCCTGATGCAAGACGCTTTCAGCATTCTCCCACGCTGTTAAGCCGCCCCAGACGCCGATGGCGCAAGGGCCCTAAGCGATAGAGGAATATGCGACATGGGTCGTGGTTGCCGGCGTAGTGTGCTGTCACCTCAGCGAGGCAATGACGACAGAGCAGCCAAAAGGCGGGCGCAACTGGATGACGCGCACCCGACCCTACGGCGAGATCGCCAGGGTGGACGATCGGAAGGCCCCCGGAACCGAGAACGTGGTGCTGGAGTTCCACGGAGCGAAGATGACTTTCATCGCCAATACCGGCTTGGTTCGGCGGACCAGGCAAGCCATCACGCTGCTGCACCAGCAGGGCTGCCCGCTTTCAGAACGAGCGCAGGCGTTGCTGTTGCCTTCTGGCCCGTAGGTTCGGTGCCGACCCCGCCACCCTGCTCAGGCGCCTCACATCGGCGGCGAAGCTGCATGCTCTACGCGCTCCGCGCGCGAGCACTGCCGATAACAGGGATGGGCGCGCCGATGGCCTCCACATGGCGCTGATGGGCGTCGGCTATTCTCGTGGCGTTAGCCCGAACATGGAATCAACCGCATGCCTCCCTCCGATATGCGCGCCGGATGTGCACAGTGCCGCAATGCGGATCCGCTGCAGTTCGAATTCAGTTACGCATTCCAGCCGATCGTCGATGTGCATGCACGCAAGGTGTTCGCGCATGAAGCGCTGGTCCGCGGTCCGGCCGGAGAGCCCGCAGGTTCGGTGCTGTCACGTATCACCGCGGACAACCGCTATTCGTTCGACCAGGCCTGCCGTGAGAAGGCGATCCGGATCGCGGCGTCGTTGAATCTGCGCTCTCATCTTTCAATCAATTTCCTGCCCAATGCGATCTATCGGCCCGAGGTGTGCATCCGTTCCACGCTGCAAGCTGCGGCTCGGCATGGTTTTCCTGTTGAGCGGATCATCTTTGAAACCGTGGAGGGAGAGCAGATCAGCGATGGAAAATGGTTGGCCGAGATCCTGAGCGAGTACAAACGTATCGGCTTCAAGACGGCCATTGATGATTTCGGTGCCGGTTTTGCCGGCCTGAATCTGCTGGCCGACTTCCAGCCGGACATGGTCAAGCTGGATATGGCGCTGATCCGGGGAATCGACCATAGCCCCTCGCGTCGCGCGATCGTAGCGGGCGTGGTGTCCATGTGCGGGCAACTGGCCATCAATGTCATTGCCGAGGGCATAGAAACCCGCGATGAGGCGCACTGCCTGTCTGATCTCGGCATCAGCCTGATGCAAGGCTACTGGTTCGGTCGGCCGCAGTTCGAGTCTGCCGCCCGCGAGGCTGACATCACCTGGGCAATGTGATCGGCACACGGCGCGTCCGATCCCGGTCAGGTGTGGCCGCCTGAGGCACGCCTGCCTTCGCCATGCCCGTGCCAACCCATGGATTGGCCTGGCAGATCCGGGTATTCGACCCAGGGCCCGTCACGGCTTGGCCTGAAAAGGCGGCAATCGCCCTCGCATCAGCCTTCGCCCGGGTTCCATGGGATGATGCGCTGCCCACCGGACGAACGACCATGCAGAAGCTGACGGACCCCCATCTGCTGGACGACATCGCCGAGATTGGTCGAATCCAGGCCGTGCCGCGCATCCTGGAGACCGTAGCCCACATCACGGGCTCCCGATTCACCGCCATTGCCCGTGTGACCCAGACCACCTGGACCGCCTGCGCCACATTCGACACCCTGGGGTTTGGGCTGGTTCCCGGTGGCCAACTGGTGCTCGAGACAACCATCTGCGATGAGATCAGGCAGTCGGCAACGTCGGTGGTATTTGCGCATGCGAGCAAGCACCCGGTTTACGCCACGCATCACACGCCGCGGATCTACGGGCTCGAGAGTTATGCGTCCGTTCCCATCCATCGGCCGGACGGAAGTTTCTTCGGCACACTCTGCGCGATTGACTCGGCACCGGCCAGCTTCGACGTCGCCCACGTGCAGAGATCCATGGAGCTGCTGGCCGATCTGGTAGGAAGCTACCTCGACAAGGAAGATCGCCTCGAGCGAGCGGAAACTGCGCTCTCCGACGCGCACCGCGTCGCCGACCTGCGCGACCAGTTCATTGCCGTGCTGGGTCATGACCTGCGCAGTCCTCTGCAGGCAATCAGCATCGCTGCGGAGTCTCTGGCATGTGAGCTGAACGCTGAGCGTCAGCAACGAATGCTCGCGCACATCGCTTCAGGCGTTGCGAGAATGGATGGACTGATCAACGACGTGCTTGATTTCGCCAGGGGGCGCCTGGGTGGCGGCATTCCCATCGCGCTGCAGCTGACCAGCACGCTGGAAGAAGACCTGAAAAAGGTTGTGGAAGAGGTGGCCATCGCCACCGGCCGCCAGGACATCAAGGTCCGCATGCAGATGGACGACGGCGTGGTCTGCGATCCGAGCAGATTGGCGCAGCTCCTGGCCAACCTGCTCACCAATGCAGCCGAACACGGAGTGAGCTCGTCGCCAATTGCGCTGACCGTCAACGCCACGCCCGACATGCTTACGCTCGACGTACACAACGACGGACACATTCCATCAGAGAGGATGGACGCCATATTCAGTCCGTTCTCTCGCGAGAAGAGTGAGCAGCCACGGCCCGGCCTCGGCCTCGGCATCTACATTGCGTCGGAGATTGCGCGCGCTCATGGCGGCACGCTGGAGGTGGAGTCCAGCGCGGCCACCGGCACCTTGTTCACGTTCAAGATGCCGCGGCTGGAGCTTGCGTAGCGAAGCACGTCTCGCTGCGCTCCGCCGTGACTGCTTCCTCAGCCTTCACAACCGCGCTTCATTTGCGGGCGTGGCGTGCGTCTTTCTCATCGTCGCCCTTCGCAGCTGCGCGACTCTTCGCGAACTCCGGGAACGTTTCCTCGATCGAGTCCTTGTCCGGCAGCACGTAGAACACGCCGCCCTTCTCGAACGTGGAATGCACGATCTGCTCGTAGAACCCGGGCGAGACGTTGATACAGCCGTGGGTGACGCGGTTGTCGTCCGGCGTGGCGGATGCCAGTCGTTCGCTGCGCTTCTCTTTCGGGGTGCCAGGGGGGAGCGGATGCATCGACACGGCGGAATCGTAGTCGACCCACAGCACGCGTCCGGCGTCGTCGGACGGCCCATAGCCGCCAATGAAACGGCCAGCCGGGGTAGTGCGGTCGTGGCCTGGAATCGCGCTCAGCGCGAGCTTGGCAACGCCGGGCGCCGAGTGATCGCCGATGGCCGAACCAAACAATGCCGGCGCCGCGCCACGCAGCTTGCCGTCACCGCCGAAGACCAGGACCTGTGCAGCGGCCTTGTCCATGATCGCGAACGGATAGCCCTGGTTGTCCTTGCTGGCGACTACCCAGCCGGCCAGTGCAATCACGGTCTCGGATACTTCCTGGCCCTGCGGAAGTTCATCGGCGGCGTTCGCCGCTTCTGCGGCAGGTGCTTCTTTTGCTTCCTTGCCATTCTTGGCACTGGCCACGCTGGTGCCTGCCAATGCCAGCGCGATGGTCAGCGCGGCCGACACGGCCCGGCGTGCAGGGAATGAGTACGTACGAATGGGTCGGCTCCTTCGGATCAAGACCGGGAGGCTGAAAGACACCAGTGGCCGGTGAAGGCCACTGGTGTCTGGTTCAAGCGTTCATCAAAGTGGGTGGGAGAGCGGTTACCCGCGCGGCTTGCGGCCCGGGACCCTTTCGAGCTGCTGGACGCGGCCTTCAATCTGATCCAGACGCTGGTTGGCCTGCTGTGCGGACTGGTTGGCGGATTCGGCGCTCTGCGCCGCGCCCTGCACCTTCACGTCGAGCTGATCGAGACGCGAGTTGATCGTCGCAAATTCGTCTTTGTAGGTGGCGCAAGCACCGAGGCTTACGGTAGCAACGATGGCTACGGTGACGGCACGTGCCGCGTTGATGTGCTGCTTGGTCAGGAACATTCCACTCCCTCCTTCGTCTGGGGAGTCTGGAATATAGCGGCGTTTGTTCCCGCCGCTGCGAAGTGCTTTCAGCTGCAGTTGGAAGACGTGGATGGGCTGTGAAGGTGCGGCAAGCAGCCAACCTTAACAAGCGGGAACACGCGCGCTGTGCTGCATCGGTCGATGCCCTTGCGCCGCTTCGATACAGCCAATTCATCAGGATGAAGCGGGCTCACGCTGTCCTAATGAATGGGCGCAGATGAGCGTCGCGCAACATCGACGCCCGCACCTCACTGCTACACGTGCAGTTCTCCTCGTCGATCAGATGTACGAAGCGGTCATGCCCTTCGTCCTGCGCCCGGCGGGCTGCTACATGACGTATCGAGAGTTCCCTGAACAGGAGCCTCATTCATGTACCGGTCAGTTCAATATTCAGGGCTGATTTCATCAACAAACGGATAATTCACACCTGTCGAACGCCCCTTATCCCTCCCCTCCCGAGGGGCGTTCGACGAAACCAAAATAATTAAAGGTGTATCCCGATGATCAAGAATTCGCTGCTTGCCCTGGGTCTGTTGGCCGCGCTGCCGTTCGCCGCATCGGCTGCCGATGGCCTGTCGTACAACTACGTTGAAGGCGGCTATGTGAACACCGATGCCAAGGGCGGCGACGCTGATGGCTGGGGCGTGAAGGGCTCGGTTGCCGTGCACCCGAACTTCCATGTCTTCGGTGATTACAGCAAGCAGGAAACCGACACCTTCAAGAACGATGTCGCCCAGTGGCGCATCGGTGCCGGCTACAACTACGGCATCGCACCGAACACCGACCTGGTGGCTCGTGTTGCGTACCAGAAGTTTGATATGAAGCACGGCCTGGACTTCAACGGCTACTCCACTGAAGTGGGCGTGCGCACCGCGTTCAACCCGTACCTGGAAGGCTATGCGCTGGCCGGTTACGAGGATTACAGCAAGAAGCACGGTATCAACCCGGACGGCGAGTTCTACGGCCGCGTCGGCGCCACCGCCAAGTTCAACCAGAACTGGGGCCTGAGTGGTGAAGTGAAGCTGGCCAAGGCCGGCGATCGCGAGTGGTTCGTGGGCCCGCGCTTCAGCTGGTAACAAACGCCTGTCGTTAGTGCGTATAACTGGCGTGTGACCTCTCTCCCATACGCCAGTGAAGCCCGGCCTCGTGCCGGGCTTCTCTTTTTCCGGCGTCGCTTTGCCACAATGGGGCATGGGCGATCCCTCCACTCTCGCTGGCACTGGCACGGCCTACCAGGAACACCTGGCGCCTGCGCCGCTGCGTGGCCAGTTCGGCCAGCTCTGGCAGAGCCAGTTGTCGGCCGACGCCAGCGGCAGCATCACCGTGCTGCCGGATGGCTGCGTGGATATCCTCTGGCGTGATGGCGCGTTGTTCGTGGTAGGACCGGACCGTACCGCCGCACATCCGGAGCTGGCGCCCGGTGCGCAGGTGCTGGGCGCGCGTTTCCGGCCAGGGCAGGCATCGGCTGCGCTTGGCATCGACTTGTCCGACGTCGTCGGTCAGGCCGTGCCGCTGATTGAATTCAATGCCCGGTGGGCAACGCAGGTTGCGGCCTCGATCGGTGAGGCCGCGCCTGAGCAGCGCCTGCAACGCTTGGCCGACAGCCTGCAACAGAACATGCCTGCGGCCGTGGCGGACGAACAGACGAAACGTGCGCATGCGCTGTTCGCGCACGCTGCCAGGGGCGACGCCAGCATCGATGCACTCGCCACACATCTGGCGATGAGCCCGCGCACCCTGCGTCGCTTCAGCCAGGCGCAGTTCGGTTACGGGGCAAAGTCACTGGAGCGGATCCTGCGCCTGCAACGGTTCCTGCGCTGCAGCCAGGCGCAGCCCGCGCACAGCCTGGCGATGCTGGCCGCAGAGGCAGGCTATGCCGATCAGGCGCATCTCAGCCGCGAGGCCCGCGAGCTGTCCGGCCTGACCGCCAGTGCGCTGCGCCAGGAGTGGGGGCGTTGATGGCCGTTTCGTTCAAGACCGCAGCCCAACGCTGACCGATGCTGTGCGCTCCAACCACGGAGTCGCACCATGAGCCACGCAGACACCACCGCTGCCGAACGCCGCATCGACAACATCGAATTCAACGTCGCCGACATCGCCCGCAGCAAACAGTTCTATGGGCAGGTCTTCGGCTGGTCTTTCACCGACTACGGCCCGGCCTATACCGAGTTCGACGATGGTCGCCTCAAAGGGGGTTTCGTCGCTGACGAGGCGGTGACAGCCACGGGAGGCGCGCTGGTGATTCTTTACTGTTCGGATCTGGCAGATGCACAGCAGCGCATCCTCGCCGCCGGCGGTGAGATCGTGCAGGACGTGTTCGCTTTCCCCGGTGGCCGTCGCTTTCACTTCCGCGATCTGGACGGTTACGTGCTGGCGGTGTGGAGCGATGCCACCTGATGTGCGGTCAGCAGCGCGATGCCTCTGGGCGCGCGCTGCCTCTACAATCCGCCAATGGAAACGCACATCGACGCCTACGTGAGGCAGGCCGACGGCAACTGCATCAAGGTGATGTTGTT
Source organism: Stenotrophomonas sp. 82F1 (assembly GCF_056861525.1). Taxonomy (NCBI): domain Bacteria; kingdom Pseudomonadati; phylum Pseudomonadota; class Gammaproteobacteria; order Lysobacterales; family Lysobacteraceae; genus Stenotrophomonas; species Stenotrophomonas sp. 82F1. Next base: position 42,328 of record NZ_JBSPUD010000013.1, on the reverse strand, counting down.
GAACGGCCGCCCGCGGACCTCGCTGCAGGCGCTGGGATTCACCGCTGGCGAGGCAGACACCCTCACCCTGCCGGTCGCCGACGACGCAGCCAAGGCCACCGTCTTCATCCGTCTGCGTGGCCTCGGCGTAGCCTTCTCGGCGGGCAGGGAGTGGTGCCCGGCCGACGTGTTCGAACACTTTCGCGATGGCGGCTTGCTGCAGGGCGCCTACCTCCGGGTTGCGTGGCGCGCGCCGCAACAGTTCACCGTGACCACGGCGTAGCCGCACAGGATGGACGTGATCGAAATCGCCGGGGCGCATCTGCTGCGCGATGCGGCGGATGGCTGGCAGCTGCTGGACGCTGTTGTCTCCCAGGACGGCATCCGGCTGGTCTGCATCCATGCTGTCGGGCAGAGCTTCCGCGTCCAGCGTTTCCTGCGCGGACACATGCTGCCGCAATGGCAGGGAGAGTGGTGGCTGCAGCAGCCGGAGCATTCGATCACCGACAGCGAACAGCGGGCACGCGCGCTCGCCAACGAATGGCTCACGCTCGCCGCGAACTGAGAACCGCTCCGTCGCCGGCAAGGCCGTTCCGCTATGATCGCCCGCACATCGCCGCATGCGGTGTGCCCGCCTCAAGCCAGCAGGAACTGCCGTGAACGCCCAGCCCGCCCCCATCACCGCCCTCAACCACACGCTCGACAACGAGCCGCAGCAGATCACCGCGCCGCTGACCCATTCGGCCGCGTTCCTGGTGCTGACGGTGAAGGACGATGAAGCGTCGCTGGCGAAAGTGCGCGAGGTGCTGGCCAGCACCGATGACCTGATCAAGAACACCGCCATCCGCGATATCGAGCGCACCTTCACCTGCAACGTGGCCATCGGCCACCGCGTGTGGGCGCCGCTGGTGGGCAGCACGCCGCCGCGCGAGTTGAAGCCGTTCCAGGAAGTGAAGGGGGCGACCCACACGGCAGTCTCCACGCCGGGCGACCTGCTGTACCACATCCGTGCACGCACGATGGACCTGATCGTGGCGTTCGAGAAGAACCTGCTGCTGGCCTTTGGTGATGCCGTGGAAGCGGTGGATGACGTGGCCGGTTTTCGCTACTTCGACGGCCGCGACCTGCTCGATTTCGTCGACGGCACCGCCAACCCTGAGGGACTGTCGCTGCCGGCGGCGACCATCGTCGGCGACGAGGATCCCGACCATGCCGGTGGCAGCTACGTGGTGGTGCAGAAGTACCTGCACAACCTCGATGCCTGGCGTGCGCAGAAGACCGAAGCGCAGGAAGCGATCATCGGCCGCACCAAGCACGACAACATCGAACTGGACGACGCGCCGGCCGACGCGCAGAAGTCGCACAAGACGCTGTGCACCATCGAGGATGCCGACGGCGAGCACGAGATCCTGCGCGACAACATGCCGTTCGCCAATCCGGGGCGCGGCGAGTACGGCACCTATTTCATCGGCTACACGCGTCGGCTGTGGGTGATCGAGCAGATGCTGGAACGGATGTTCATCGGCAATCCCGCGCCGCTGCACGACCGCATCCTCGATTTCTCCACCGCGACCACCGGCGTCACCTTCTTCGCCCCCTCGCGCAAGGTGCTGGCCGACCTGGGCGACTGATCACGCCGGGTGGGGCAGCCAGGTAGATCCACGCCATGCGTGGATGGATCAACCGGTTGCCCAGAACGGCCACGCATGGCGTGGCTCTACTGCGGCGTCCGCCATCTGCCTGTCATCTACAGCGCCGACCATGATGCGTTGGACGGCAGTGGAGGCGTGGGTGATGGTTTCTGCAGGCAACAGGCGCAGCACGCGCCGTGGCTGGCGCCCGTTGGCATGGTTGCTGGGCCTGCTGGCGCTGGGCAGCGCCAACGTGTCCGCACAGGACGCGCCTGCGCATTGGATGGCCTATGCCGCCTCCGTCAGCGGCGAACTGCAGCAGCGCCTGCAGCAGGAACAGGATCCACGCGCCCAGCGCCTGCTGGCCTGGCTGCAGGAGCATCCCGATACGCCGGCACCGTTGGTGGTGAGCGTGTGGATCGCCCGCGATGGCGCGATCTCCAAACTGGAATTCGACAGCCTGGGTGATGCCCAGGTGGATGCCGACCTGCGTGCGACGCTGCAGGCCACGGCGTTGCCGGCGGCGCCGCCGAAGGACATGCGCCAACCGCTGCGCTTGGGGCTGGTGCTGACCCAGTAGATCCACGCCATGCGTGGATCGCGTGCCGATTGCCCACAACAGCCACGCATGGCGAGGCTCTACTGTGTGTCTCCGCATGCGTGGCTGCGTTTGGCACGTGCCAACCAAGGTTGGCGACTACCAGTAGATCCACGCCATGCGTGGATGGCGCGACGGTCGCCCCACAACAGCCACGCATGGCGTGGCGCTACCGCGTTGCCAACTGCGGTTCCCGTGCGGCGGCACGCCACGCCCGCAGCCCGAACAGCGCCAGGCCCAGGAAGAACACGTACAACGCAGCAGTCACGTGCAGCGACTTGAACAGGTACGCGCCCACGTAGACCACGTCCACCACGATCCACACCCACCAGCAGGCGGCGTGTCGGCGTGCCTGCCACCATTGCCCGACCAGGCTCAGCGCGGTCAGCATCGCGTCCAGCCACGGCAGCGCCGCGTCGGTGAAGGTGTGCATGCCGGCGCCAAGCGCGACGCCGCCACACAGGCCGATGGCGAGGTCGCGCAGCATCGTGCCGCGCGCCAGCGGCACGATGCGGATGCTGCCTTCATCGGCCGCGTGCTGGCGCCAGTTGATCCAGCCGTAGACCAGGAAACCACCGAAGGCGACCTGCAGCAGCGTGTCCGAGTACAGCTTGGCCTCGGCGAACACTGCGCCATACAGCGCGACCGACAGCAGGCCGACCGGCCACGCGGCCAGCCGCCGCTTCGCCATCAGCCACACCCCGAGGATGCTGAAGAGGGCCGCAGTCCACTCGAGCGCCACGCCGCTCACAGCGCGAACGTCACCGACAGGCGAGCCTGTCGCGGCGCACCCGGGAACAGGTAGTAGTCACCGCCGCTGCTGCCGGTGTCGCGCCAGTAGAAGCGGTTGAACAGGTTGTCCACCGACAGGTTCCAGGTCACGGCACGCCCGTGCAGGCGGTGCTGGAAGCGCAGGCCAGCGTCGAACACCGAGTAGTCCGGTGCGCGCACACCGCCGTCGGCGCGGGCGACGTTGGCGGCGGCATAGCGCCAGCCACCGGTCACATCCAGGCCTTCAACGAACGGCAGCGCGTAGGCCAGGTGCACGCTGGCGCGCATCTTCGGCACATTCACCAGCTGATGGCCTTCATAGACCGGGGTGCCGGTGTCGCGGGCGCGCGCCTGCAGCACGCTGGCGCTGGCGACGATCTGCAGCGCATCGGTCAGCTGGCCGTTGGCGGTCAGTTCCAGCCCGGTATGGGTCTGCTGGCCTTCTTCGACGAAGGTGTAGCCGGCATCACTGCCGTCGGGCTTTGCGTACTGGTAGGGCTGGGTGGTGCGGAACACCGCGGCACCCAGGGTGAGGGCGTCCACCGGCACGTACTTCACACCCACTTCCAGCTGCCGCGACTGCATCGACGGCAGGAAGGTATCGGCGTTGGACGTCCAGAACGGTGCTTCCTGGCCCAGCGAAATGCCGCGCACGTAGCTGGCGTAGGCGTTGAGCTGGTCGGTGGCCTTCCACACCAGCGCGGTCTGCGGCAGGAAGCGCGACAGGCGGCTGTGGCGTTGCGGCGTGCCGCGCTTGTCATAGGCGCGCTCGTCCAGGCGCACGAAGCGGCCGCCGGCCAGCCACTGCCAGTCATCGCCGAAGCTCATCCGGTCCAGCGCGAAGAACGCGGTCTGGCGGCTGTCCAGGCGTCGTGCCGATGCACCCGGCATTTTCGGTGAGGGCTCGAACACCGGCACCTGCGCATCGTGGATGTTGCTGGTGCCGACGTACTCGTTGACGCTCGGGCGCTTGTCGACGGTGCGGCGGAAGTAATCGGCGCCGATGCTCAGCTGATGGCCGACGCTGCCGGTGTCGAAGCTGCCACGCAGTTCGGCACGCGCCTGCTGGTTGCGGCGGGTGTCATCCGGGCTGCGGTAGTCGTAGATGTCGTAGTCGCCGTTGGGGGCGAAATAGTTGCCCGGCACGCTGCCGTCTGCGCACCCTGCGGTGTAGTAGCAGCCATAGGCGAAGGCGACGTTGTCATCGATCACCGACCGGCTGTGACCGATCGACAGCCGCGACTGCCAGGCGTCGTTGAAGTCGTAGGTGTGCAGGGCGGTGATGTTGGTGCTGGCGATGTCCACCGGCCGCTGCCACGGCTGGTAGCCGAGCAGGCGCTCGCGGTCGACGCCGCGCGGCAGCTCGCGCGCGCCCAGCAGCTGGAAGCCGGACACCGAGCGCTGCGCGCTGGTCTGGTAGTTGGCATCCACTTCCAGCTTGCCGTGTTCGCCGATCAGCCAGTCGGTGGCCAGCGAATAGAAGTTGCGGCGGCCGTCGGCATGCTCGACGTAGGAATCACTGGCATCCCAGGCGGCATTGAAGCGGACGCCGAAGCGCGGGGTCAGCCAGTGGCCGACATCCACGGCGGCATAGCGCGAGCCTTCCGAATCCGTGCCCAGAGTGACCGTGCGCACTTCCGCCGGGCGCTTGCCCACGTAGTTGATGATGCCGCCGGGTGCCATCACGCCAGCCGCGAGGCCGGCTTCGCCCTTCAGGATCTGCACTTCCTGGATGTTCTCCAGCGCCAGGCGCTGTTCGCCGGCGATGGACATGCCGTTGAAGCGGTAGCCGGTGGCCGCGTCCAGCGCGAAGCCGCGGATGGCGATGTTCTGGTAGTAGCCCACCGGCGCATAGGCATCGCCCAGCGAGGCGTCATTGCTGGCCAGCTCGGACAGCGAACGCACCTGGCGGCGGTCGAGGTAGTCGCGCTCCAGCACATTCACCGAAGCGGGCGTGTCCTTCCAGGAGCCGCCACCGAAGGCGTTGACGCGCGAGGTGTCGGTGGCCGGCTTGCCGGCCTGCACGCGCACTGCCGCCAGATCGGTGGGCGAGGACGGCGGAGCATCAACGGCGTCGGTGCCTGCCTCGCTGGCGTACAGCGGCAGGGCAGCGCAGAGGGCAAGGGCGAGCAGGGTGGGGCGCAGGCAGCGGTTCATTCGATTCGTCTTCAGACAACAAGGGAGACGAAGCGACGGCGCGCAGGTGCACCGGCCCATGACGGGGGTGTGGCTGCGGCTCAAAGCTCCCTACGCCGGTGCAAACCGGATCAGGTTCCAAGGGACTCTCTCAGCCTGGCAGATCCAGGCACCCCCGCTTCAGGTGACCATTTCACTACAAATGGTACGGATTTGCGAGCTACCGCCCTTCAGCCGGGGTCAGATCCCTTTCCAGCGGAAAGGGATCTGACCCCGGCCGAGCGCATCATCGACGCATGGCGTCGATCTACTCGGTACCCAGCGGGTTGGGGGGCTCGCGGCTTACGCGGCGGCGTGCAGGGCCGCCAGCAGGGCCTGGCCGGGGCCCGTGGCGAACCAGGCCGGATGCCCGAGCATGAACGGTTGCCAGGCGACGTCGGCATTCGCGGTGGAGCCGGTGACGCCCTCGAAGTACTCCACTTCGGACAGAGCGAAGTCGAAATGCACCATCGGCAGCAGGTCGGCCAGCAGGTGCACGCGCTTGGGCGACAGCGGCAGTTCCTGCCGGTAGCCGTCCAGCAGGGCCAGGGCGATATCGATGCGTACCGCGTCGGTGCCGCGCTCCAGCTGCAGCCAGGCCACCGCGTTGCGTTCGATCGCAGTGGCCAGGTCGAACAGCGCGCTGGTTGGTGAGGCCAGGCCGAAATCGAGCACCGTGGCAATCGTGCCGTCGTCGTTCCACAGCAGGTTGGAGACGTGCCAGTCGTTGTGCGCCCACAGCCGTTGTTCGTCCTGCAGGCGCGCGGCCAGGCCATGGTGCCAGGGCAGCACATCGCGGTGCAGCTGTTCTTCCCAGGGAATGCGCGCCAGGTAGCGGGCCAACCCGGGGCGGTTGCCGAGGTCGGCCTTCAGCGCAGCGATCGGGTCATCGGCGCGGATCAGGTCGTCGCGTGCCACCAGCAGATGGGTACTGCGTTGCGGGGCGTGGTAGCCGGCTGCCGCGCGGTGCAGCGTGGCCAGCATGCGCCCTGCCTCGCGGGCCTGGGCGACGTCGGTCAGCGGTGACCATGACGGCAGCTCGCGATACAGGTCCATGCCGGCGCCCACCGCATGCAGTTCGTAGGTCCACTGGCCGTGTTCGAGTGCGGTGCGGCCCTCGTTGCTGGCCAGTACCTGCACTACCGGCATGCCGGCAGTCGCCAGATGCGCGATGAAACGGTGTTCCTCTTCCAGGCTTCCCGCACTGCGCACACTGTGGTGGTGGCGCTTGATGAAGACCGGACCGCGCGTGCCGTCGACGATGGCCGCGGCCGACAACGGACGCGGGCTGTGCCAGCGCAGCGTGCTGTCCGCGCCCAGCTGCGGAAAGTGGCCACGCAGCCAGGTGATCTCCTGCGCGTCGATCGCCGGCCAGTCGGCGGCGACCTCGTCGTTGTTGAGGCCCTGCACGCGATGGGGGGAAGAAGTCATGCCACGGCCGCTGGTGAGTAAAGGAACATCCAAGGCTGCGCATTCAACGCCATGGACGCCACAGACGCAAACGGGCGGGTCATCGACCCGCCCGTCAGGGACATCATGTGCGGCCTGCGGCCGGCACGCTTACCAGCCGCGATGGCGGCCGCGGTCGTGGTAGTAACGGTTGTCATGGCGCTCGCGCTGCCAGCGACGGTCATCGCGGCGGTCGTAGCCATAACCCCGGTTGTAGCCCCGGTCATAACGGCGATCGTAGCCACGATCGTAACGGCGGTCATAGCGCCCGTCGTAGCGGCGATCATGGCGGTCGGAGGTGGTCAGGTTGCCGATGGCGCCGCCGGCAACCGCGCCGCCGACGGTGGCGGCCGGGTCGCCGTTGGAGATCAGGTGACCCGCCACACCGCCGACGACGGCACCGACCACGGTGCGCTTGTCCTTCCTCGACATCGCGCTGGCATCACTGACCACGGCCACGCCGGCAAGAAGTGCCAGGGCCATCGCCAGACCACGGAAGCTGAGTGCGGAAGTGCTGAGCATGTTGGGTTCTCCTGTGAGGTGCATGCCACGGTGGGCAGGGAGGGCGCTGGGCGCCCCGGCTGCCGTAGGGACCACGCTGGTGCCCGGACATTGCCGGAACATTGCGCGCGATCCCCGTGCGGCTTGCGCATTCATCTAGCGTCAGGCGGCATGAAGCGAGGCTGAAAGCGCCGCGGCCGCTCAGCTGCCAGAAAGGAAAAGGGCCGCAGTACGCGGCCCTTCCCCAGGTCTCCCCCGGCCTGGCTCAGTGGCCCATGGCGCGCTGGGCCTGCTTGACCTGCTCCTGCTGGGCGTCCTGCTGCTGCAGGACATTCGGTGCACCGTGCACCGCACCACTGCTGAGCGCCATGCTCTGCTCGCTGGCAGCGCGGGTGTCCACCGCCGCGCGGCAGGCGGCCGGGTCGCCGGCGGTACCCTGTACGGCAAACATGCGCTCACCATTGGTGCTGGGCACCACCGAGTCGATGCGCTGCATGCCGCTGGCCTGCGCTTCCTTGGTCAGTGCGGCGGCAGCGGCCTCCAGTGCATGGCGGTCCTTGAAGGTGCCTGCCGGCAGCCCTTCCATGCCCTTCACGGCCTGGTTGTACATCGGGTTCTGCGGATGGCGCTCGTCATTGAGCAGCGGGCGCTCGCGCGCATCCTTGATCGCATCCAGCGTCTTCGGGCCGATGATGCCGTCCACCGCCAGGCCGTTGTCCTTCTGCAGCTGGCGCACGGCAGCCTCGGTGTTGCGACCGAACTTTCCATCTTCGACCAGCGGCTTGCCGTCGGCACCCACATACCCCAGGTGGCCCAGCTGTTCCTGTGCACTGCGCACACCTTCGCCGTGCGCACCCTGCTTATGCACTTCGTTGCCGGCCTGCGGCTTTTCCTGCGCCGCCGGCTTCGGCTCGGCCGCGCCCTTGGCCTGCGCCTGCTCATGCGTCTGGCTGCGGTTTTCCAGCAGGTCGCGTGCCTGGTGCAGCGGATCGGAGGCGAACAGCTTCCAGTTCGGGTGGTCCTTCACCTGTTTGAGGTAATCCTCCACCGGCATCGTGTGCACGCCCAGCTTGCCGGTGGACTGGCTGATCAGCAGCTTGTCGGTGTTCGGATCACGCACCACCATCACGATGTGGTCGATGCCATTCCAGTGCTCGTGCTTGGTCTTGGCCGTATCCAGGCCGATCACCATGCCTTCCTTCAGCGCACCCGGCTTGAGGATGTCGTCGCGCTTGAGCAGCACGCCCGAGTCCTTGTAGGCCTCGTGCACGATCCCGCCGGAGCCGGCGAAGCCCAGCTTGATCTTGTCGGCGTCGGCGAACACCGCGTGGCCGGCCTTCTGGTTGATCTCGTCCTGGGTCTTGTTGAGCATCGTGCCGACCCAGCCGGAGCAGTCGATGTAGCCCTGCTCGACGTTCTTGCCGGTGACGCCCTTGCCACGGTAGTACTGGCTGGACTCGATGTTGATCGCGTACTTGACGTTGTCGTACTTCACGCCGGCGTTGTAGGCCGCATCCAGCGAAATGCCGGGTGCATCCGGCTTGGCTGCGGCAGCCGTGGCGGTGGCGGCGATGGTCGCGGCACCGGCGGCAACAGCGGCCTGCGCGGCCGGGGTCACGGTCTGCGTCGGTGCGGCCTGCACCGGTGCCGGACGTGCCTGGGCCTCGGTGATCGGCGCGATGTTCTTTTCCGGGATGCTGATCGCGTCGTACTTGCGGTCGTAGTACTGGGCGAAGGTGCTGGCCAGGTCACGATCATTCATCGTGCGCATCTCGGCGCGCGTATGCCCGGTCAGCGCTTCCACGTCACCGCCGATCTGGCCCATGATGCGCGGGCGCATGTCGATCGGATCGCCGTGGCCGTCGCGCACCAGGCCGAACGTGCCGGTGGCGATCGCGGTCTGGATCGAACCGTAACCGGCCGCACCCTGCTGGTGTGCCAGATACAGGTCCAGGCCGCTCGGCTTGTCATCACCGGACAGGTACGGGTGGCCGGTGCGGTCATGGCGCTTTTCCATGTCCACCAGGTTGCGCTTGAACATCTCCGCTGCCGCTTCGGTGTTGCGGGTCGGGTCGTACTCGTGGCCGCTCAGGCCGTACTGCTTGGCCGACGACGGCAGGAACTGGAACAGGCCCTTGGCATCGGTCTTGTCGTTGTGCGCGCGCTCGTCAAAGCGGCCACCGGTCTCGATGTGGGCAAAGCGCAGGAAGTCTTCGCTGGCGATGCCCTTGCGCTGTGCAACCTGCTCGATGATGTCGAGAACTTCCTTTCTGCTGTAGTCACGTTGTGCCATGACACTTCCTCTGGGGTTGATGGTGCGGCCTTTGCCGCGATACGCCAACCGGACTCATCCGTGAGTCTTCAACATGTCGGTCAACAGGTGCTGCGGGGTGGTGCGTCTTACTTTTCGACGTAGGCCTTGCGGGCGGCGTCGTAGTGGTACTGGCGTGCATCGGCCGCACCCAAGGCACGGGTCTGGCCCGGGCCGGAAATGGTGGTGCCGGTGGCGGTGATACTGATGCTGGGCAGGTCGCTGCCGGCGACGGCGTTGAAGGCCAGAACGCCCCGGTTGCTGACGCACGGCATCACCTGGCCGTCGTCGCAGGCGGCCGAATTGTCTTCGCCGGTGATCACCGTGCCCAGGCTGGCCCAGACCTGGCCGTCTTCGGATTTCTCATAGTCCGGGTTGAACACCAGCACGGTGTAGCTTTCGATGCTGGTACCGGTGGCGAAGGTGCTGGTCGGCACCGCCAGCACCAGCTTGCCGGCCGGGGTGCGGTACTCCAGCGGCTTGCGCTTGCTGTCGATGTCCGGCGCGGTGCCGTTGGCGCCGACGGTGCCGATCCACGGCTCGGCACCCTTGAACACCCACGGCCGGTCCGGCTTGTCGCCGGTCAGGGTGAAGGTGGCCTCGGTCAGGGTGACCTGGCTGTCCGGACCGACATCGTCTTCGCCCGGCTTGCCGTACTTCTGCGGCGTGTTCCAGGCAAAGCCGGTGTAATAGCGGGTGCCGGCCACTTCGAAGGCATGGCCGAACCAGAAGGTGGCGACACTGCCATTGGCTACTTCGTACGAAACGGCACCATCGCCGTCGACGTCGTAGATGAAATACAGCACGCTGCCGGCATCGGGGGGCGTGGCGGTGGCCGTGGTGGCGGGTGTGGCGGAGCTCTGCATCGGGGCAACATCCTGTCGTGGCGCGGTGGCGCCCTGTGGTGACGCGGTCGAAGTCGAGGGGGTGCAGGCGCTGGCAAGCAACGCAACGAGCAGGCCAGCGAACGTCGCACACAGGCGTGGGCGGACACGGGCCAAGCGGGATTGCGGAAGGATTTTCATGCACCTCTCCATGGTTTGCGGGCGTCGGGCAGGAAGGCCAACGCAGAACACGCCCCGCCCTCGATGAGGGGGAACGTCGTGATGAGCCGGTCGATTCCTTCGACCTCGCATAGGAAAACCCATCGGGGCGGATGATGGCACAGATGCGACGGCGATCACAGGGGGCAGGGGAGCCCCCGCCAGAGAGTTGTGAACGGCGTCTCAGATCCTGCCGTCGCGCAGGTAGTCGAACAGTTCCGCATCGCCCTTCAGCCCCAGCTTGAGCATGGCATCACCCTTCTGGCGGCTGATGGTGCTGACGCTCTTGTGCAGCTGCAGCGAGATTTCCTTCACCGTCATGCCGGTACCGAGCAGGCGCAGCACCTCCACTTCGCGCGGCGACAACGGCTTGCCGTCGCCCTCGCGCATGCGCCAGCTGCCGGCTTCCTCCACCCGCTCGCGCAGGCTGCGGCTGATGTAGGACTGGCCGCGGTAGACCGCCTGGATCGCCTGCGGCAGTTCATCCATCGACGAACTCTTGTCGACCAGGCCGAGCACGCCGCTGTCGAGCACCATGCGCAGGATCGCCAGGTTGTTGGAGACGCTGAGCATGAGCACCGGCAGGTCGGGATGGCGGCGGCGGATCATGCCGATCATGGCGAAGCCATCGGCCTGGGGGCTGCCGGGCATCGAATAGTCGGTAACCAGCAGATCGCAGGCCTGGGTGGTCAGCAGCGTCATCAGCGCCTGGGCGTTGTCGGCCTCGCCAACGACTTTGCCAACGCCGCTGGACTCGATGACGGCGCGGGTACCGATGCGGACCACGGGGTGATCGTCTGCGATGATGATGCGCAAGGTCATGCTCTAGTATGGCCACCGGCACGCCGGACCGCGACCGTCGCGGTCCCTGGCAGGACTTCCAGGAGATCGTTGCAGATGTGCAGCTGGGCGGCTCGTGGACTGATCCTGTTGACGACCCTGCTGGCTCTGCCGGCGCTGGCCCAGTCCGCGTCCGTACCGGGGCCGTTGCCGCTCAGCCCCCTGCAGCGCGAATACCTGGCCGCACATCCTGTTGTCGTTGTTGGACAGTATGACAGTGGCTGGCCTCCTTTTGAGTCGATCCAGGACGGCAAGCAGGTGGGGCTCGGCCCCGACTACCTGACGCTTTCGACCCGTCAGCTTGGCCTGAAGGTGGAGACGCGCCGCTATCCGGACTGGCCTTCGGTGCTGGATGCGGCATGCCGCGGCGAGATCGACGTGGTGATGAACATCGCGCTCAGTGCCGAGCGTACCCGTTGCATGGTCTACACCGCCGCCTATGCCGAAGCACCGCTGGCCATGGTTGGGCGGCCCCAGGACCTGCGTGCCTCGGAGGCACCCGATCTGGATGGGCTGCGCGTCGTGGTCGAGCAGGACTTCATGACCGGACCGCAGGTGCGTGCACGGTTCCCACGGGCACGCCAACTTGTCGCAGACAACACGCTGACCGCCTTGAATATGGTCAGAGACGACAAAGCCGACATTTTCATCGGCAATGCCTACGTGGCAACCGAACTGATCGCCGCCACCGGATTGAAGGGTGTGGCGTTGCTGCGGCCCAGCGATCTGCCCCCGGAGCAGTTGCATTTCGGTGTGCCCAACAGCAAGCAGCCGTTGTCCGAAGCACTGGATCTGGCGCTCGCCGCCATCAGCGAGGCCCAGCGCGACGCCCTCGCGCAGCGCTGGCTGCCGCCTCCGCAATGGTCGGCATCGGCGCAGCTGGCGTTGAGCCAGGCCGAAAAACGCGTGCTGCAGCAGCCGTTGAAGATTGGTTTTGCGCCCAATGCCGCACCGCTGTCGTTCGCCGACAGGCATGGCAAGCCCAGTGGCCTGACCAATGAGTACCTGCAGCGCCTGCTGCAGGCCGGCGCCAACCTGCAGGTTGAAAACAGCCATGACTGGTACGAGGTGCGCGAGAAGGCGCGTCGCGGGGAACTGCAGGCGGTGATCGGCATTCCTGCCGATTCGCGCTATCTGGGCCCGGAATGGGTGTTCAGCCAGCCCTTCATCACCGTGCCCAATGTGATCGTCACCCGCACCGACAGTCCGTCGATGCTGGGCTTGTCGGACCTGGACGGCAAACGCGTGCTGCTGTCCGATCCGGAGCGCGTCCGTGGCTACGTGCAGCAGCAGGCGCCGTCGGTGAAGATCGTCGCTGCGCGCAGCGCCGAGCAGGCCCTGCAACGTCTTGCTGATGGGGAGGCCGATGCCTACGTGGGCAACCTGGCGCTGGTCGACCAACTGCTGCGCAACCGCTTCCCGGGGCGCCTGCAACTGGCCGCGCCCGCCGGGTTCAACGACCAGCTGGTGCTGGCGGTGGAACGTCGTCATGCGGCGTTGGCCACCACCTTCGACCGCCTGCTGCTGCAGATGGGGCCACGCCAGCGCGAGGCCCTGCGTGGCGATTGGCTGTCGGTGGAATACCGCGATGGGGTGGACTGGCGCACCCTCCTGCGCTGGGGCCTTCCGCTGCTGCTGGTGCTGGCCACTGCAGTGGCGGTGCACGGGCTGGGCCACTGGCGGTTGCGCCGCGAGGTGGCCGGCCGCCGCGAGCTGGAGCAGCGCTTGGCCGAGGTGACCGACAACCTGCCTGCCATCGTCTACCAGGCCCGCCGCGAAGCGGACGGCACCTTGAGCTTCCCCTTCATCGCCGGCGATGTGCAGTCGATGTTCGGCATCAGCCGCCAGCAGGCGGAGACGGATGGGCAGGCGCTGCTGGCATGCATCAATGCCGATGACCGCGAAAAGGTGTTGCGCGCGATGGAACTGGCGGCGCGCAATTTCGCACCGCTTTCCTTCGAGTTCCAGGTCCATCGTGAAGGAAGCGCACCCTGCTGGGTGCGCAGCCAGGCGCACCCGTATTCCACCGAAGCGGGCGCGGTGACTTGGAGCGGTTACTGGGTGGACGTGAGCCAGGCGCGCGCGCAGGCCGACGCACTTGCCGCGGCGATGGTCGAAGCCGAACAGGCAGCGGCAGCGAAGTCGCGCTTCCTGGCCACCATGAGCCATGAAATCCGCACGCCGATGAGCGGTGTGCTGGGCATGCTGGAAGTGCTGGCGCATTCGCCGCTGGACGCCGAACAGCAACGCATCCTCGGCGTGATCGAAGACTCCGCGCAGATGCTGCGGCAGATCCTGGACGACATCCTCGACTATTCGCGGATGGAAGCGGGCGCACTGCGCCTGGAGCCGGTACCGCTACCGGTGCGGCCACTGCTGGAGGGGGTCCATCGATTGTTGCTGCCGCAGGCCACGGCGCGCGGCCTGGACCTGCAGCTGCACATCGACGAACAGCTGGCGCAGGCGCATGAAGTGGATGGCGTGCGTTTTCGGCAGATCGTGTTCAACCTGCTCAGCAATGCCATCAAGTTCACTGTGAAGGGCACGGTGCGGCTGCAGCTGGAGGTGCTGGGCCCCACTGCGGAGGATGGCAGCCAGCCGCTGCGCCTGAGCGTCACCGATACCGGCATCGGCATTGCGCCGGAGCAGTTGCCGACCCTGTTCGAACCCTTCACCCAGGCCGGCGCGTACATCCAGCGCGACCACGGGGGCACCGGGCTGGGCCTGAGCATCTGCCGGCGCCTGGTGCAGAAGATGGACGGCGAACTGAAGCTGGAAAGCACGCTGGGCGAAGGGACGCGGGTCGAGGTGCTGCTGTCGCTGGTGGAGGCGCGCAGCGAGGATGTGATGGCGCTGCAGGCCGAGCATCAGCAGAGCGCGCTGCTGCCCCCTGATCTGCGCCAGGCGCGGGTGATGGTCATTGAAGACCATCCCACCAACCAGGCAATGATGGCCTGGCGCCTGCAGCAGCTGGGCGTGCCGCATGTGCTGGTCGATGACGGGCAGCAGGCACTGGACCGGCTGGCGGAGGAATCCTTCGATCTGGTCATCACCGATTGCCGCATGCCGGTGCTGGATGGATTCGGTTTCACCCGCCTGCTGCGCGAGCGCGAGGGGCGTAACGGCCAGCCGCGGATGCCGGTGCTGGCGCTGACCGCCAGCGTGCTCGACGACGACGCGCGCCGCTGCCGCGAAGCCGGCATGGATGACATGCTGGCCAAGCCGTTGTCGTTGGCGACGCTGCGACAGGCGCTGCTGCGCTGGCTTCCGCGCGCCGACGGTGCGGAGGATGAGCAGGCCGCCGTGGACAGCGACGATGAACCCGATGGCGATGAGGGACTCCCCGACCTGGCGACCCTGCAGCGGCGCTTTGGTTCACGCGAGATCGCCCGGCAACTGCGCGACAGCCTGCTGAAGGCCAGTGACGAGGACATCGCGGTCCTGCAGCGCGCGCTGCACGAAGGCGACCGGGTGACGGCCGCGCTGCACCTGCATCGGCAGGCCGGTGCGCTGGGGGCGGTGGGTGCACGCGGCCTGGCCGATCGCGCCAACGCGCTGGTGGAACGGTTGCAGGCTGCAGGCGGGGAAGAGATCGCGGCGGCGATCGTCGAGACCGGACAGTTCGTGGCGCATCTGCAGCAGCAGCTGCAGCGCCTGGCTCACTGAGCTGCGTGTTCCTGCAGGTAGGCGATCACCAGCGCGCGACGCTCCGCGCTGGGGAACGCGTTGTACATGCGGGTGCCGGGTACCAGATGGGTGGGCGACTGCAGGAAGGTGTCCAGCGTCTGCGCACTCCATACGATGTCGGCGCGGCGCATGGCCGGGGAATAGCCGTAATCGGGCAGGCTGCCTGCACGACGGCCGATCACTCCGTGCAGGTTGGGCCCGTAGCGGTGGATGCCGCCGGCCTTGACGGTGTGGCAGCCGGCACACAGTTCGAACGCCTGCTGCATCGCCTGCTGGCGCGCCTGTTCCGGCGTGCTGGGCGCAGCCGGTGGGCGCTGGCACGCGCTGGAGGCCAGGGTCGTGGCAACAACAAGAAGCAGATGAAAGGCGCGCATGGCGGGCAGGATACCGGTCGCACGCAACGTGGGGCTGTGACCGCCGGTCGCAGCCCCCTCACCGGTCACATGCCGGAGTAGTTCGGTCCACCGCCGCCCTGCGGGGTCACCCAGACGATGTTCTGGGTCGGATCCTTGATGTCGCAGGTCTTGCAGTGCACGCAGTTCTGCGCGTTGATCTGCAGCCGCGCATCGTTGCCGTCGCCGACGAACTCGTACACGCCCGCCGGGCAATAACGTGCTTCCGGGCCGGCGTACTCGGCCAGGTTCACCTTCACCGGGATGCTCGCATCCTTCAGCGTCAGGTGGCTGGGCTGGTTCTCGTCGTGGTTGGTGCTGCTCAGGAACACCGAGCTGAGGCGGTCGAAGGTCAGCACGCCATCGGGCTTGGGATAGGCAATGCGCGCGTGCTTCGACGCCGGCTCCAGGCAGGCATGGTCCGGGATGCTGTGGCGCAGGGTCCACGGCGGATTGCGCACGCCCAGCTTCGGCAGCAGCCACTGCTCGATGCCGGTCATCAGCGTGGCCACGGTCTGGCCCTTCTTGAACCACTGCTTGAAGTTCTTCGACAGCTTCAGTTCGTCGTGCAGCCAGCTGCTTTCAAAGGCGGCCGGGTAGGCGCTGAGCTCGTCGTGCTGGCGATCGGCCACCAGCGCGTCGAAGGCGGCATCGGCGCACAGCATGCCGGTCTTGATCGCCGCGTGGCTGCCCTTGATGCGGCTGACGTTGAGGTAGCCGGCCTCGCAGCCGACCAGTGCACCGCCGGGGAACACGGTCTTCGGCAGCGACATCAGGCCGCCGGCGGTGATCGCACGCGCGCCGTAACCGATGCGGGTGCCACCTTCCAGGTGCTTGCGGATCGACGGATGGGTCTTGAAGCGCTGGAACTCCTCGAACGGGCTCAGCCACGGGTTCTTGTAGTCCAGGCCGACCACGTAGCCGATGGCGACCTTGCCGCCGTCGGCGTGGTACAGGAACGCACCGCCGTAGGTATCGGTGTCCAGCGGCCAGCCGGCGGCGTGCACCACCAGGCCCGGCTCATGCTTGGCCGGGTCGATCTGCCACAGTTCCTTGATGCCGATGCCGTAGGCCTGCGGATCCTTGCCTTCGTCCAGCCTGAAACGGCTGATCAGCTGGCGGCCCAGATGGCCGCGCGCGCCTTCGGCGAAGATCGTGTACTTCGCCTGCAGCGCCATGCCGCGTTCGAAGGCCGGGCCGATGCTGCCGTCCTTTTCGATGCCCATGTCGCCGGTGGCCACGCCGATCACCGCGCCGTCGTCGCCGTACAGCACTTCGGCGGCGGCAAAGCCGGGGAAGATCGCCACTTCCAGCGCTTCGGCCTGCTGCGCCAGCCAGCGGGTGACCTCGCCCAGGCTGATGATGTAGTTGCCTTCGTTGTGGAAGCACTCGGGCAACAGCGCGTGCGGGGTGGTGCGCGCGCCGGTCTCGCTGAGGAACAGGAACTCGTCGCGGGTGACCTTCTGCTTCAGCGGTGCGCCGCGCTCGGCCCAGTCCGGGAACAGTTCGGTCAGCGCGCGCGGGTCCATCACTGCGCCGGACAGCACGTGCGCACCGGGCTCGGAGCCCTTCTCCAGCACACAGACCGACAGTTCACGACCGGCTTCGATCGCGCGTTGGCGCAGACGGATCGCGGTGGCCAGGCCGGCCGGGCCGGCACCGACGATGACCACGTCGAATTCCATGACTTCACGCGGGGGCAGGGCGTTGGCTTCAGCACTCATCGATTGCATGACTCGTGGGTAGTGCCGGCATCGGGGCCACCGGCGGTTGCCTGGGAATCGCGCGTGCAGCCACGGGCGAAACGGTTGTTTGAATGTTGTCAGGGTACCGGGCTGCGCGTGATCGAGCTAGATCGCCGATGTTCACACCGCGATTGCTGCAGTGCAGCGTACGCAGCGTCGGTAGCCGCCAACCTGGGTTGGCGTCCGCGGAAACGCCAGCGCCGACCGAGGTCGGTCTCTACCGGCACACCAAACCCACCCGGATGACCGACAATGGCCGGGTCCCGTCTGCGTGTGAGTGCCATGGCTTTGGATCCGTACGACCTGTTCGATGTCCGTTCCCTGCTCAGCGAGGAAGAGCGCGCAGTCCAGGAAAGCGTGGCCCGCTTCACCAACGAGCGCGTGCTGCCGATCATCGGCGATGCCTTCGACCAGGCGCGCTTCCCGTCGGAACTGGTGCCGGAGATCGCCTCGCTTGGCCTGCTCGGCGCCACCCTGCCGGCCGAGTACGGCGGCGGTGACCTGGGCGCAGTCAGTTACGGCCTGATCTGCCAGGAGCTGGAGCGCGGTGATTCGGGCCTGCGCAGCTTCGTGTCGGTGCAGAGCTCGCTGTGCATGTATCCCATCTACGCGTACGGCAGCGAAGAGCAACGCCGGCAGTGGCTGCCGGCGATGGCGCGCGGCGAACTGATCGGTTGCTTCGGCCTGACCGAGGCGCACGGCGGTTCCGATCCGGCCAGCATGAAGACCCGCGCGGTGCGCGATGGCAGCGACTGGCGCATCAGCGGCAGCAAGATGTGGATCACCAGCGGCCCGGTGGCCGACCTGGCCATCATCTGGGCGCAGACCGAAGACGGCATCCAGGGCTTCGTGCTGGAAAAGGGCATGGCCGGCTTCACCACGCAGGAAATCAAGCACAAGATGAGCCTGCGTGCGTCGCTGACCGGCGCGCTGTTCTTCGACGACGTGCGCGTGCCCGACAGCCACCGGCTGCCGAATGTAAAGGGCCTGAAGGGGCCGCTGGGCTGCCTGACCCAGGCGCGTTTCGGCATCAGCTGGGGCCCGATCGGCTCGGCCATCGCCTGCCTGGACGAAGCGCTGGGCTATGCCAAGGAGCGCGTGCTGTTCGGTCGTCCGCTGGCCGCCACGCAGAGCGCGCAGATCAAGCTGGCCGACATGGCCCGGCGCATCACCATGGCGCAGCTGCTGGCTCTGCAGCTGGGCCGCTTGAAGGAAGCCGGTCAGGTGCAGCCGCAGCAGGTCAGCCTGGCCAAGTGGAACAACTGCCGCATGGCGATCGATATCGCCCGCGAATGTCGCGACCTGCTGGGTGGCGCCGGCATCACCACCGAGCACGTGGCGATCCGCCATGCGCTGAACCTGGAATCGGTGATCACCTATGAAGGCACCGAGACCGTGCATCAGCTGGTGATCGGGCGCGAGCTGACCGGCATCAACGCGTTCTGAAAGCCCTCCACGCACGGCGTGGATCTACCGGGATGGCGGTAGTCGCCAACCTTGGTTGGCGCTCCGGTGCCGACCAAGGTCGGCATCTACCAGACGATCATCCACGCATGGCGTGGATCTACTGGCCGCCGGCAAACCCGTGCTGGCGCCACGCTTCGTACATCACCACCGCAACGGTGTTGGAAAGATTGAGGCTGCGGTTGTCCGGCCGCATCGGCAGGCGCAGGCGGCGACCGTCGGGCAGGGCATCGAGCACCTCCTGCGGCAGGCCACGACTTTCCGGGCCGAACAGGAAGGCATCACCGTCGTCGAACGCCACGCTGTCATAGCGGACGCTGGCACGCGTACTCAGGGCGAACAACCGCTTCGGTGCGATCCGTGCCAGCGCAGTGTCCAGGTCGGGATGCACCTGCAGGCGCGAGTACTCGTGGTAGTCCAGGCCGGCGCGCTTGAGCTGCTTGTCTTCCAGTGCGAAGCCAAGCGGCTCGACCAGGTGCAGCTGCGCGCCGGTGTTGGCGCAGAGCCGGATCACATTGCCCGTGTTGGGCGGGATTTCCGGTTGGAACAGGATCACGTGGAACTGGGGCGCGGCATTCATCGGCGCAGTGTACCTGCGACGGCCGCCGCCTTTACGACGCACGCCCTGCGATGGGCAGGGCGGACGTCGCTTACGGGCGCAGCAGGACCTGGGCGGTTTCGGCAGCGAAGGCCTGCAGCTGGGCGGCGCTCGGACGCACCTGCAGGGCCGGCAGGTTGACGATCACCTGGTTGGCGACGCTGGTGGCGGCGGCGGCCAGGGTGGCGGCGTAGCGCTGGGCTTCCTGCTCGGCAGCCAGGGCGACACGCTGCTCCAGGCTCGGGCGCACTTCAACCGAGGCCAGGGTGGTGATCGGCAGCGCGGCGGCGACCGGGGCGGCGATGAAGCCGTCGCGCTCGCTCAGCTGGTCCGCGCTCGGGCGCACTTCAACGGTGGCCAGGGTGCGGATGCCGCTGGCCTGTTCCCAGGCCTGCTGGACCAGCTGGTCGGCGGCCGGGCGGACCTGCACGGTGGACAGGGTCTTGATGGATTCGGAGGCCTGCACCGACGAAACAACCGCGGTGCCGGCAATCAGGGCGATGGCGATGGCAATGGTCTTGGCGTTCATGACGGGGCCTGTTTAGTGTTGGTGATCAGTGGTGTGGTAGTAAGGTAGAACACTAGTTCTGGGGATGCAAGCGGAATTTTCGATTTCCTGCTTTTGTTCAGTCTTCAGTCAGGTTTTGTCTGAAGCCCTTGCTGGCGCAGGAAGGACAAAGCAATCCCCGTGCCAACTTTTAATCATTGATTCATAAGGGTTTTATGGCGTATGAAAAGTGTCCGCCGGGCGGACACCTGTCCATTCGGGGTGCCGCGGACACTGTCCGGACGTGAATCACCGCCGTTCGTGACCCTGAAAACGTGATCGCGATGGCCGATGTGGCCGATCACCCCCAGTGACTGGTGGCCGATACCGGTGGCCGCACGCCCGCGCTAGGATCGGGATTCACCTATGTGACCAAGGACCCGGATATGTCGCTCACCCTGCGCCCGCGCGCCGCGCTGCTCGCTGTTGCTCTCAGTACTGCTCTCGGCACGCTCGCGCCGACCTACGCGCTGGCGGCCAAGCCGGCCGCGACCAGCAAGGTCGATATCCCGTTCGAGCAGTTCACCCTGCCCAACGGCCTGCGCGTGGTGGTGCATACCGATCGCAAGGCACCGATCGTCGCGGTCAACATCTGGTACCACGTCGGCAGCAAGGATGAGCCGGCCGGCCGCACCGGCTTCGCGCATCTGTTCGAGCACCTGATGTTCCAGAGCAGCGAGAACCACGACGGCGAGTACTTCGAGCCCTTCAAGCAGGTGGGTGCCACCGGCCAGAACGGCACCACCAATACCGACCGCACCAATTACTTCGAGAACGTGCCGACCACCGCGCTGGACATGGCGCTGTGGATGGAATCGGATCGCATGGGCCATCTGGTCGGCGCGATCGACCAGGCCGCGCTCGACGAGCAGCGTGGTGTGGTGCAGAACGAGAAGCGGCAGGGCGAGAACCAGCCCTATGGCCAGGTGTGGGAACAGCTCAACCGCGCGCTGTATCCGGTGGGCCACCCGTACCACCACAGCGTGATCGGCTCGATGAACGATCTCAACGCCGCCTCGCTGGACGACGTCAAGACCTGGTTCCGCACCTGGTACGGCCCGAACAACGCGGTGCTGGTGCTGGCCGGTGACATCGATCTGGCCACCGCCAAGGAAAAGGCCGCCAAGTACTTCGGCAGCATCCCGGCCGGCCCGACCATGGCACAGCCGAAGGTGGACGTGGCCAAGCGCCCGGCCGACACCCGCGAAGTAATGACCGACAAGGTGCCGCAGGCGCGCATCTACCGCGCCTGGAACGTGGCCCAGGTCGGCACCACCGACGTCGACCAGCTGCAGCTGCTGGCCTATGTGCTCGGCGGCGCCAAGTCTTCGCGCCTGAGCCAGCGCCTGCAGCACCAGGACAAGCTGGTGGACAACATCAGCGCCGGCGCCTACGCCTCGCAGCTGGGGTCCAACTTCATGGTGATGGCGACGGTGAAGCAGGGCCAGGATCCGGCCAAGGTCGAGAAGATCATCGATGAGGAAATCGAGCGCCTGCTCAAGGAGGGCCCGACCGCCGAAGAACTGGCACGCGCCAAGACCGGCTCGCGCGCTGCCTTCATCCGCGGCATCGAGCGCATCGGCGGCTTCGGCGGCAAGGCCGACGCGCTGGCCGAATGCACGGTGTACACCGGCGACCCGGGCTGCTTCCGCACCTCGCTGGCCAACATCGACAAGGCCACCGCTGCCGACCTCAAGCGCCTGGGCGCGCAATGGCTGGACAAGGGCAGCCACACCCTGGTGGTCGAGCCGGGTGAACGCGTAGCGCTGAAGGAAGATCCGTCGCAGGCGCCGAAGCCGTTCAACGTGCCGGCGGTGGACAGCAGGTACAGCACCCTGCCCGAGCAGGTGGACCGCAAGGCCGGCGTGCCGCAGACCCGCGAGTTCCCGCAGTTGAAGTTCCCGGCACTGCAGCGCGCCACGCTGAAGAACGGCACCCAGGTGGTGCTGGCCGAGCGCCATGAGATTCCGGTGGTGCAGTTCAGCTACCAGTTCCCGGGCGGCTTCACCGCTGACCAGGGCCGCAAGCCGGGTACCGCCAACTTCACCATGAGCCTGATGACCGAAGGCGCCGGCAAGCTGGGTTCGCTGGCCTTCGCCGATGCGGCCGATGCGCTGGGTGCGGACCTCGATGCTTCCGCCGGCCTGGATTCGGTGGACGTGGAACTGTCCGCGCTGAAGGAGAACCTGGTGCCGTCGCTGGCGCTGTATGCCAGCCTGCTGCGCGAGCCGCGCTTCGAGCAGAGCGAGATCGACCGGGTCAAGGCGACCTGGATCGCCGGTATCCAGCAGGAGAAGGTCAATCCGGGTGCGGTGGCGATGCGCGTGCTGCCGCCGCTGTTGTACGGCAAGGGCCACCCCTACGCGATTCCGTTCACCGGCAGCGGTGATGAAGCGGCGATCAGCAGCCTGGGCCGCGAGGACCTGGTCGACTTCCACCGCGACTGGCTGCGTCCGCAGGACGGCACCCTGATCGTGGTCGGCGATACCACCTTGGCCGAGATCGTGCCGCTGCTGGACAAGCAGCTGGGCGACTGGAAGGCCACCGGTGATGCACCGACGATCAAGGCCACCACCGCCGTGGCACTGCCGAAGAGCCCGCGCGTGTTCCTGATCGACCAGCCGGGCGCGGTGCAGGCCAACCTGTTCGCCGGCCAGGTCGTGCCGCCGTCCAGCGACGCCAGCTCGACCCGCTTCGACATCGCCAACGGTGTGATCGGTGGCGACTTCACCTCGCGCCTGAACATGAACCTGCGCGAGGACAAGCACTGGTCCTACGGTGCCCGCACCAGCGCCAGCAACACCGTGGGCCAGCGCCCGTGGATGGCGATGGCACCGGTGCAGATCGACAAGACCGGCCCGGCCATGGCCGAAATGCGCAAGGAGATCGCCGAGTTCGCCAACGGCAGCAAGCCGGCGACCGACGCTGAAGTGGCGCGCATCCGCAACATCCAGACCCTGAGCCTGCCCGGTGCCTACGAGACCGCCAGCGCGGTGGCCGCGACCATCGGCACGATCGTGCAGTTCAAGCGCCCGGACGACTACGTGCTGCGCCGCAAGGCCGAGATCGAAGCGATGACCCCGGCACAGGTGCAGCAGGCGGCGGCGGAGATCAAGCCGCAGGCGCTGACCTGGGTGGTGGTGGGTGACCTCAAGCAGACCGAAGCGGCCGTACGCGCCTTGAACCTGGGCGAAGTGACCGTGATTGATGCCGAAGGCAACCCGGTCAAGAAATAAGGGGGAGGCCTGCCCGCTTCGGCGGGCAGGCCTGCCGCGGGTAGCGCCGGGCCATGCCCGGCGAGCGCGTAGCGCGGCATCTGGACGTCTTCGAAGAACCGCCGGGCATGGCCCGGCGCTACCGCAGCCCCGTCCCGGCTATCCCTGATTCAGACGGTTCAGGCACACTCCTGACATTCCCTTCCAGGATCCTGCCCATGCGCGTTCTGCTGCTGTCGTCCCTGTTGCTCACCGTCACCGCCTGCACCTGGGTGCCGATCGAACCGGCCGGCAAGGCGACCCGCGTGCTGCCGGCGGGCCCGGTACCGGCCGGGTGCATCTCCAAGGGCGAAGTGGTGGTGACCGTGAAGAGCAAGGTCGGCTTCTACAACCGCAACCCGCTGCGCGTGCAGGAAGAGCTGGAGACCCTGGCCCGCAACGAGGCCCCGACCACCGGCGCCAACGCCGTGCAGGCCGCTGCGGCCCCGGCCGATGGCAGCCAGCGCTTCGCTGCTTTCCAGTGCCCGCCGCGCTGAATCCTTCACCATACGGCCAAGGCTGAATTCGTAAAGATGCGGTGAAGGCCCGGGGGGTTATAGAATAGCGCCCCCTTTGCCTGAGCCTTGGCGCTAACCTCGATGCTCTTCAAGAATGTCTCGATTGCCGGCCTGGCTCACGTTGATGCGCCGCACACGCTGACGACCAAGGAAATCAACGAACGGCTGCAGCCGACGCTGGATCGCCTTGGTATCCGTACCGATGTCCTCGGCGACATCGCCGGCATCCACGCGCGCCGCCTGTGGGACAACGGCGTGCTGGCGTCCGACGCGGCCACCATGGCCGGCCGCAAGGCACTGGAAGACGCAGGCATCGATGCGACGCAGGTGGGCCTGTTGATCAACACCTCGGTCAGCCGTGACTACCTGGAGCCGTCGACCGCCTCCATCGTGTCCGGCAACCTCGGTGTCAGCGACGAGTGCATGACCTTCGACGTCGCCAATGCCTGCCTGGCCTTCATCAACGGCATGGACATCGCGGCGCGCATGCTCGAGCGCGGCGAGATCGACTACGCGCTGGTGGTGGATGGCGAAACCGCCAACCTGGTGTACGAAAAGACCCTGGAGCGGATGACCGCGCCGGACGTCACCGCCGATGACTTCCGCAATGAGCTGGCGGCGCTGACCACCGGTTCCGGTGCGGCCGCGATGGTGATGGCCCGTTCGGAGCTGGTCCCCGACGCGCCGCGCTACAAGGGGGGCGTGACCCGCTCGGCCACCGAGTGGAACCAGCTGTGCCTGGGCAACCTGGACCGCATGGTCACCGACACCCGCATGCTGCTGATCGAGGGCATCAAGCTGGCCCAGAAGACCTTCACCGCCGCCAAGATCGCCTTGGGCTGGGCCGTGGAAGAGCTGGACCAGTTCGTCATCCACCAGGTCAGCCAGCCGCACACCGCTGCGTTCATCAAGAATTTCGGCATCGACCCGAAGAAGGTCATGACCATCTTCGGCGAGCACGGCAACATCGGTCCGGCCTCGGTGCCGATCGTGCTGAGCAAGCTCAAGCAGCTGGGCAAGCTGAAGAAGGGCGACCGCATCGCGCTTCTGGGCATCGGCTCGGGCCTGAACTGCTCGATGGCCGAAGTGGTCTGGTAAGACCCTTCTGCCAGACTCCCTGTAGAGCCGAGCCCACGCTCGGCTCACGCGCGCAGCGCGGTTCTTCCGCGGCCTGACCGGAGAGCAGCCGAGCATCGGCTCGGCTCTACACTGCGCCGCGATTCTTCCAAGGTGCTCCGCATGCGCGATCTTCCCGGTTACCCCGCCCACCCGCAGCGCTTCGAGGTCCGCCCCGGCCTGTCGATGAACTATCTCGACGAAGGCCCGTGCGACGGCGAGGTGGTGGTGATGGTGCACGGCAACCCGTCGTGGAGCTATTACTGGCGCACGCTGGTGGCCGGCCTGTCGGACCGGTACCGCTGCATCGTGCCGGACCATATCGGCATGGGCCTGTCGGACAAGCCCGACGACAGCCGCTACGAGTACACGCTGCAGTCGCGCGTGGATGATCTGGATGCGCTGCTGAAGCATCTGGGCATCACCGGCCCGGTGACCCTGGCCGTGCACGACTGGGGTGGCATGATCGGCTTCGGCTGGGCGCTGTCGCACCACGATCAGGTCAAGCGCCTGGTGGTGCTCAACACTGCCGCGTTCCCGATGCCGGCGGCGAAGAAGATGCCGTGGCAGATCGCGCTGGGGCGGCACTGGAAGATCGGCGAGTGGATCATCCGCACCTTCAATGCGTTCTCCTCCGGCGCGTCGTGGCTGGGCGTGGAGCGGAAGATGCCGGCCGACGTGCGCCGCGCCTATGTGTCGCCGTACAACAGCTACGCCAACCGCATCAGCACCATCCGCTTCATGCAGGACATCCCGCTGTCGCCGGCCGACAAGGCGTGGTCGCTGCTGGAGCGCGCCGGCAAGGCGCTGCCGTCCTTCGCCGATCGCCCGGCCTTCCTCGGCTGGGGCCTGTGCGACTTCGTGTTCGACCACCACTTCCTGAAGGGCTTCCAGGCCGCACTGCCGCAGGCGCAGGTACACGCGTTCGAAGATGCCGGTCACTACGTGCTGGAAGACAAGCATGAAGTGCTGGTGCCGGAAATCCGCGCGTTCCTGGACGCGAATCCGATCTAAGAGGTGTGCCGACCAACGGTCGGCACCCACCGGGAGAAGGAGAGGGTAGGTGCCGACCGTTGGTCGGCACGCCGGACTACGCCGCGATCGGGGCCTGCGGCGAGGGGCTGTTGCCGTTGTCGTCCGGGTGGTCGTCGTCGTTGCCTGCTTCGTCGCGCCAGCGCCAATCGGCCAGGGTCAGCGGATCCAGGCCATAGGCGATGCGCGCCTTGTCGCACTGCGGGCTGGCCTTGCCGTATTCCCATGACGCATCCACTTCGCGGCACACGCTGGGCCGGTTGGGATGGATCGTGCAGCGCGAATAGACGCCGATCTGCGCATCCAGCGCTACGCAGCGCACCGGCTTGGAATGGGTGCCGCGCATGCACAGGCGATGCGGGTCGAGCACCTCGGTGAGCTGGTGCGGCACGCCGCCGGGGGTGACCTCGTCCGATTCCATCCAGTGGAAGGCCACGCGGTACTGGGTGCAGCAGGCGCCGCAGGTCATGCAGGGATGTTGCATGGGCAAGCCGCCTCGGGCGGCATCGGGAAAGGGACGAGGATGCGGATTTTCCACGCTGGCGGCCGTCGCGCAAGAAATTCCGTAAGCGGCGACAATGAACGGATGAACCGATCCTGCAACATCGCCGCGCGGCTGCCCGAGCTGGCGCGTGAACGCCCCGACCAGATCGCCATCCGCTGCCCCGGCCGACGCGGCGCCGGCAACGGCATGGCGGCCTACGACGTGACCCTCGATTACCGCCAGCTGGACGCCCGCAGCGATGCGATGGCGGCCGGCCTGGCCGGCTACGGGATCGGCCGCGGGGTGCGTACGGTGGTGATGGTGCGGCCGTCGCCGGAGTTCTTCCTGTTGATGTTCGCCCTGTTCAAGCTGGGCGCGGTGCCGGTGCTGGTCGATCCGGGCATCGACAAGCGCGCGCTGAAGCAGTGCCTGGACGAGGCGCAGCCGCAGGCCTTCATCGGCATCCCGTTGGCCCACGTGGCGCGGCTCGCGCTGCGCTGGGCGCCTTCGGCGACCCGTCTGGTCACCGTCGGCCGTCGCCTGGGCTGGGGCGGTACCACCCTGGCCGCGCTGGAGCGTGCTGGCGCCAACCGTGGTGCGATGCTGGCCGACACCGATGGCGAGGACACCGCGGCGATCCTGTTCACCAGTGGCTCCACCGGCGTGCCCAAGGGCGTGGTCTACCGCCACCGCCACTTCGTCGGCCAGATCCAGCTGCTGGGCAGCGCCTTCGGCATGGAGGCGGGCGGGGTGGACCTGCCGACCTTCCCGCCCTTCGCGTTGTTCGATCCCGCGCTGGGCCTGACCTCTGTGATTCCGGACATGGACCCGACCCGGCCGGCCCAGGCCGATCCGGGGCGCCTGCATGACGCCATCCAGCGTTTCGGCGTGACCCAGCTGTTCGGCTCGCCTGCGCTGATGCGGGTGCTGGCCAAGCATGGTCGACCGCTGCCGACGGTGACCCGGGTGACCTCGGCCGGTGCGCCGGTGCCGCCGGACGTGGTTGCCACCATCCGCAGCCTGTTGCCGGCCGACGCGCAGTTCTGGACCCCATATGGCGCCACCGAGTGCCTGCCGGTGGCAGTGGTCGAGGGGCGCGAGCTGGAGCGTACGCGCGCGGCCACCGAGGGCGGTGCCGGCACCTGCGTCGGCAGCGTGGTCGCACCGAACGAGGTACGCATCATCGCCATCGACGACGCGCCGTTGCCGGACTGGTCACAGGTGCGGGTGCTTGCGGTGGGCGAGGTCGGCGAGATCACCGTGGCCGGGCCGACCGCCACCGACAGCTACTTCAACCGCCCGCAGGCGACGGCGGCGGCGAAGATCAGCGAAACCCTGGACGATGGCAGTGTCCGTATCGTGCACCGCATGGGCGATGTCGGTTACTTCGATGCGCAGGGGCGGCTGTGGTTCTGTGGCCGCAAGACCCATCGCGTCGAAACCGCGCACGGACCGCTGTACACCGAACAGGTCGAGCCGGTGTTCAACACCGTGCCCGGGGTGGCACGCACGGCGTTGGTCGGCGTCGGCGCAGCCGGTGCGCAGGTGCCGGTGCTGTGCGTGGAGCTGCAGCGTGGCCAGTCCGACAGCCCTGCCTTGCGCGAGGCGCTGCATGCCACGGCCGCCGCGCGACTGCCCGAGCTGAAGCTGCAACACGTGCTGATGCATCCGTCGTTCCCCGTCGATATCCGTCACAACGCCAAGATCGGCCGCGAGAAGCTCGCCGTCTGGGCACGCGCCGAACTGGAGAAGCGCGCATGAAGATCCTGGTCACTGGTGGTGGTGGTTTCCTTGGCCAGGCGCTGTGCCGTGGACTGGTCGAACGTGGTCACCAGGTGCTGGCGTTCAACCGCAGCCATTACCCGGAGCTGCAGGCGCTGGGCGTGGGCCAGATCCGCGGCGACCTGGCCGACCCGCAGGCGGTGCTGCATGCAGTGGCCGGCGTCGATGCGGTGTTCCACAACGGCGCCAAGGCCGGTGCGTGGGGCAGCTATGACAGCTACCACCAGGCCAACGTGGTCGGCACCGACAACGTCATCGCCGCCTGCCGCGCGCATGGCATCGGCAAGCTGGTCTACACCTCCACGCCCAGCGTGACCCATCGCGCCACGCACCCGGTGGAAGGACTGGGTGCGGACGACGTGCCCTATGGCGAGGACTTCCAGGCGCCGTATGCAGCAACCAAGGCCATTGCCGAACAGCGGGTGCTGGCGGCCAACGACGCCACGCTGGCGACCGTGGCATTGCGCCCGCGACTGATCTGGGGCCCGGGCGACCAGCAGCTGGTGCCGCGCCTGGCCGATCGTGCACGCGCTGGCCGCCTGCGCCTGGTGGGCGATGGCAACAACAAGGTCGACACCACCTACATCGACAATGCCGCGCTGGCGCATTTCCTCGCCTTCGAGGCGCTGGCACCGGGCGCGGCCTGCGCCGGCAAGGCGTACTTCATTTCCAATGGCGAGCCGCTGCCGATGCGCGAGCTGGTCAACAAGCTGCTGCAGGCGGTGGGGGCACCGACCGTGGACAAGGCGATCAGCTTCAAGACGGCGTATCGCATCGGCGCGATCTGCGAGCGGCTGTGGCCGCTGCTGCGCCTGCGTGGCGAGCCGCCGCTGACGCGCTTCCTGGCCGAGCAGCTGTGCACGCCGCACTGGTACAGCATGGAGCCGGCACGTCGTGATTTCGGCTACGTGCCGCAGGTCAGCATCGAAGAAGGACTGCGACGGCTGAAGGCTGCATCATGACGGCGGCATCACCGCGCTGAAGCCTTCATTACGCGCAGAGATCGCCATCACCGGTTGCACACCGGCAGATGCGCAGGATGGACACAACGCCACCCACGGCCGACCACCTGCGAGGAGCACCATGCTGCATTACGCCGTCATCTTCTTTGTCATCGCCATCATCGCCGCCGTGCTCGGTTTCTCCGGCATTGCCGGTGCCGCCAGCAACATTGCCTGGATCCTGTTCGTGGTGTTCCTGGTGCTGGCCGTGATCTCGATGTTCCGCAAGCGCACATGACCGCTTGAGCCGTAGTGCCGGCCGTTGCCCGGCAACCTCGACAGTTGCGGGGTTGCCGGCCAGCGGCCGGCACTACCAGCGCGCGGTTACCGCACGGCGCTGTGCAATCCGCGATCGGCTTCGTGCCGTTCCAGCGCCAGCTCGATCAGGCGCGTGATCAGCGTGGTGTAGTCCACGCCACTGGCGCCCCACAGCTTCGGATACATGCTGATGCGGGTGAAGCCCGGTAGCGTGTTGACTTCATTGATGACGATCTGGCCATCGGCGGTCAGGAACACATCCACACGCGCCATGCCGGCGCACTCCAGCGTCTGGTAGGCCTGCAACGCGATCTGCTGGATACGCGCCTGCGTTGCCGCATCGATTGCGGCCGGTACCACCACCTCAGCACCGTCTTCGTTGATGTACTTGGTGTCGTAGGCATAGAACTCGTCGTGCAGTACCACCTCGCCACAGACGCTGGCCTGCGGCCGCTCGTTGCCGAGCACGGCGCATTCGATCTCGCGGCCGGCCACGGCCGATTCCACCAGGACCTTGTGGTCGTAGCGCAGCGCGGTCTGCAATGCCGCGGCGAAACCCGCTGCATCCTTGACCTTGCTCACGCCCACCGATGAGCCCTGGTTGGCCGGCTTCACGAACAGCGGCAGGCCAAGCACTTCGATCAGCGCCGCGACATCGACCGCATCGGCTTCATGGCGACGGATGCACACCCACGGTGCCACCTGCAGGCCTGCATCACGCAGCAGGCGCTTGGTCACGTCCTTGTCCATGGCCACCGCCGAACCCAGCACCGGCGAGCCGACGAAGGGCAGGTTGACCATGCGCAGCAGCCCCTGCAGCGCACCGTCCTCGCCCAGTGGTCCGTGCACGATCGGCAACACCACATCGATCTGCCCCAGCGCGCTGCCCGCATCGGTCGGCTGCAGCTGCGCCTGCTCGGTACCGGGCAGCACCGCCAGCGCGGTACCGGAAGCATGCAGGGCGATCCGCGCCGGATCATCCGCATTGAGCAGGAAAGTATCCGGCTGGCTCAGGTGCCACTGGCCCTGCTTGTCGATGCCGACCAGCACCGGCTCGAAGCGCTCCCGATCCAGCGCATCGAGAATGTTCTTCGCCGACTGCAGTGAAACCTCGTGTTCGGAAGACCTGCCACCGAAGATGATGCCAACCCGGGTCCGTGCCATGGAAGTGCGATGTCCTGTGCGTTGCGTGGCTGCATAGCATGAACCTTCATCGGCCTTCCGCGTGAGGCACAGATGAACCAGAAATCCAGTCGCGCGTGGGGTCAGAGCCCGTTGCGCGGCAACGGGATCCGACCCCGTGCCAACCCCGTGCCGACCCCGCGCCGTTCCGACAGATCACGGGAAACTGTCGAAGGCGGGGTGGGTCCGGTTGCGGGGGCGTGAGCGCCATGGATGGCGCGACCGAGCTTACAGGGACGTACTTGCAGCGTCCCCCGCAACCGGACCCACCCCACCTCCCCACTGCACGCCGGCGTTTGACCTTGCGGTTGCCCTGGCCGTTGCGTCTGCGGGTGCCGGGCGGCAGCCCGGCCCAGCCCCCCACCCACGCAGGTAGAATGCACACATGGCTCTTTCCCTGCTCAAGTCCCTCAAGCCGGTCGCTGGCCGCGCGCTGCAGATCGCCCTGAACCGCGCGCTGGCGCTGGATCCGGATACCCGCCATGCACTGGCCAGCCTCGACGGTCGCCACATCGACCTGACCCTGGACGCACCGCCGCTGGCGATGCGCATCAGCGTCGATGGCAACCAGCTGCGGGTGGGCCCGGTGGATGCGCAGGAAGCCGACCTGGCCGTGCGCAGCAGCCTGGCCGGTGTGCTGGCGCAGCTGCCGCTGCTGGCGCGTGCCCGCCAGGGTGCTGACAACGGCAAGGGCCGCGTACGCGTGGCCGGCGACGCCGAGCTGGCGCGCCGCCTGCAGCAGCTGGCCAAGGGCTTCGATCCGGACTGGCAGCAGCCGTTCGTCAGTGTGTTCGGCGACGTGCTCGGCGTGCAGGTGGCCAACACTCTGCGCAGTGCCCTGCAGCACGCTCGCCAGGGTGCGATCGACCTGGCCCACAGTGCCGCTGAATTCATCACCGAGGAATCGCGCGACGTGGTGCCACGTGCTGAACTGGATGCTTTCCACGACGACGTGGACGTACTGCGCGATGATGTCGAGCGCCTCGGCGCACGCGTGCAGCGCCTGCGGGGTGCCGCATGAAGGCGCTGCTGCGGGCCAGCCGCATCGGCCGGGTGATCCTGCGTTACCGTCTCGACGACCTGCTGCAGGACACGCCGGCCGAGCGCTGGCTGCGCCTGGCCAAGCCGTTCGTGCCGCGCGCTTCAGCCGACATCGCCGCACAGTCGCGCGGTGCACGCCTGCGCCTGGCGCTGCAGGATCTGGGGCCGATCTTCGTCAAGTTCGGGCAGATCCTGTCGACCCGCCGCGATCTGGTGCCGCCGGATGTGGCCAATGAGCTGACCCTGCTGCAGGACCGGGTCAAGCCCTTCGACGGCGACGCCGCGCGCCGCATCGTCGAGGAAGCGCTGGGCCTGCCGGTCAGCGAAGCCTTCGCCAGTTTCGACACCGAACCGCTGGCCTCGGCCTCGATCGCGCAGGTGCACGCGGCCACCCTGGCCGATGGCCGCCAGGTGGTGGTCAAGGTGCTGCGCCCGGGCATCGAGAAGCAGATCGACGCCGACATCGCCCTGCTCAACTCGCTGGCAACGCTGGTCGAGCGCACCCATCCGCGGGCCGACAAGATCCGCCCGCGCGAAGTGGTGGCCGAAGTCGAAAACACCCTGGCGGCCGAGCTCGACCTGCAGCGCGAAGGCGCCAATGCCAGCGTGCTGCGCCGCTTCTGGGAGAACTCCGACGACCTGTACGTGCCGGAAGTGATCTGGAGCCATACCGCCGAGCGCGCGCTGACCCTGGAGCGCGTATGGGGCATTCCCTCCGATGACATCGCCGCACTGGACAAGGCCGGCATCGACCGCAAGGCGCTGGCCGCCAAGGGCGTGCGGGTGTTCTACACCCAGGTGTTCCGCGACAACTTCTTCCATGCCGACGCGCACGCCGGCAACATCTGGGTCGACATCGATCCGGCGCGCCGCGACAACCCGCGCTTCATCGCGCTGGACTTCGGCATCATGGGCCAGCTCTCGCAGGAAGATCAGTACTACCTGGCCGAGAATTTCATGGCCATCTTCAACCGCGACTACCGCCGTATCGCCGAACTGCACGTGCAGGCACGCTGGATGCCCGACAACGTGCGCATCGATGATCTGGAAGCGGCAGTGCGCTCGGTGTGCGAGCCGTACTTCACCCGCCCGCTGTCGCAGATCTCGCTGGCCGAAGTGCTGATGAAGCTGTTCCGCGTGGCCCAGCGCTACCAGTTGACCCTGCAGCCGCAGTTGATCCTGCTGCAGAAGACCCTGCTCAACATCGAAGGCGTCGGTCGCCAGCTCGATCCGCAGATCGACATCTGGGCCGTGGCCAAGCCGGTGCTGGCGAAGATCCTGCGCGAGCGCTACAGCCCGCGCCGCGTGGTGCGCGAGATCGGCAAGCGCCTGCCGGAAATCATGACCCATGCGCCGGACATGCCGCGCCTGGTGCACGCCTGGCTGACCCAGCAGGTGGAAGGTCGCCATGAACTGGCGATGCGCTCGCGCGATCTGGTCGCACTCGATGCCAGCCTGCAGCGGCTGCAGAAGCGCGCGGTCGGGGCGATCACCGGCGTTGGTCTGCTGGCGATTGCCGCATTGATGTACGTGCTGCAGCCGCCGGGCTGGTACTGGGGTGACGTGCCGGCGTGGAGCTGGTTGTCCGGTACCGTTGGCGTGTTCGCGCTGGCGCGTGCCTGGTGGCGATGACCGCAGCCTGCTGAAACGGCGACGACAGCGGACCGTCGTCGCCGGCTGGATTACCAGCGGTAGCCCAGGCCCACCTGCGTATGCACGCTCTGGAAGCGGTCCAGGCGTGTCTTGTGCCAGTTCTTGCCCAGTCCGATGTCGAGCACGAGGTGCTCTCCCAGTGGCTGGCTGCGGCGCAGGAACACGCGCTTGGCATCGTGCTCGCGCAGCAGCAGCGGGTCGGCGTCCGCGGTATAGCCCGAGGTGCCACTGCCCAGCCACAGCTGGGTCGAGCCATGGCCCTGGCGATCCTTCAGGCGCAGCGACACGGTGCTGCCATGGCCATCAGGCCCGTTGGACTGGCGATGGCGCTCATGCTTGACCGATGCCGTCACCCGCGGGAAGTAGTGGGAGGCACCGATCGACCAGCCATTGACGTAGCCGCTGCCGTGGTACTCGGCGTACTTGCCACCTACGCTCAGGACGGTCTTCCTGGCCACCTTCCACAGGATGTCCTGGTTGATCTGGCGGTTGACGAAGACCGAATCGTCGTTGGACGCCATCACCGATGTACGCGTGGTGACGGTGTCTGACCAGTCGTGGTGCAACGAACCCTGCACCCGGTTTCCGCTGTAGCGCGAGCTGCCGTAATCGCGCTCGCCGTGGGCCAGGCCCAGGTGCCAGCGACTGGCGCCGGTGCGACCTGCCACATCCACTGTCTGCACATCGCGCTTGCCGAAGCCTTCGTTGTAGTCGGTGTGGTCCAGTTGCAGGGAAACACGGTCGACACCGGCATGGGCGCTGGCGGCGGCCAGCAGCAGGGCGCACGGCAGTACGCCACGATTGATGAATCGCATGGTGATTACTCCAGGGGTTGGGAATGCAGGTGTTGCAGCAGGCGATAGCGGCCCGCCGGCAGGTTCCGTTCCACGGTGATCCGCGGGCCGAACTGGCTGCCCGGTGCGACGATGCGACCGGGCAGGATGATCACGCCGACGCCCAGCGCCGCACCTGCGCCGACCCACGCGCCGAGCTTGTCGCGCTGGCTGTCGATGACCTGGCCATCGACATGCACGGCGATCGACGCGCCGTCCAGGCGGTGGTTGCTGGTGCGCACGAGGGCACCCAGATAGGCGTGGTCGTCGATGCGGCTGTCGCCGATGAAGCACTGCGGACCGATGCTGACCCGCTGGCCGACCACGGTGTTCTTGAGCTCGCTGGCAAAGCCGATGCGGGTGCCGTCACCGATGCGCAGCGGACCACGCAGCAGCGCATCGTTGCCGATCAGGCAGTGGCGTCCGATCGACACCGGCCCCTGGATATGGGCACCATCGCAGATGCGGCTGCCGACGCCGATGCGCACCGCACCGCGTATCGTGGCCTGTGGCGATATGTCCGCGCGTGGATCGAGGCAGGGCTGCAGCGATGCCAGTTCGCCGGCCATTGCTTCCAGGTCATTCCACCACATGCGGATACCTCGTCGGCTTGTCGCGTTCCGGCTCGCGGCCGGTGAACAGCCCCTTCAGTCCATGGATCAGCCAGACCGCATAGGCCAGCAGCACATACAGCACGGAGAACGCTGCAGCCGGTACCAGCCAGGCGCGCCGGTGGTGCACGGCACTGACCAGGCCCAGCGCCATCACGATGCCGATCCAGACCAGCGGCACCACCGCCACCACCAGGCCGGCGGGGCCATGCACCGTAGCGGCGCCGAATGCCACCTGCAGCCCCGCAGCGATGCCCAGCAGCGCCAGCAGGATCATCGGCAGGATGCTGAAGAGGCCGAAGCGGGTCAGCAGCAACCGCCGATGCAGGCGCA
This sequence comes from Stenotrophomonas sp. 82F1, assembly GCF_056861525.1. Taxonomy (NCBI): domain Bacteria; kingdom Pseudomonadati; phylum Pseudomonadota; class Gammaproteobacteria; order Lysobacterales; family Lysobacteraceae; genus Stenotrophomonas; species Stenotrophomonas sp. 82F1. The sequence continues at coordinate 7,499 of NZ_JBSPUD010000013.1, read as the reverse complement.
TGCACACGGCATAGCCGACGATCCAGCGCCGCCAGCGGCGCCATTCCTCCAGCAACGTGCTGCATTCCTGCGGGTAGACCACGCAGCGGATGCTCTGCCGTACCCGATAGCCCTGGGCCACCAGCGACCAGGACATGTCCAGGTCTTCGACCCGGGTGCGGTCGGAGAAACCGACCTTGCGCAGCACGCTGGTGCGGAACAGCCCGCACGAGCCGGAGACGATGAACGGCGCACCGCCCAGCCACTGCTGGAAGCTGCGCTTGATGACGATCATCGGCAGCTTCAGGCTGGCCCGCACGTGCGGAAGAAAGCCGGCGCCCTGCAGGCATGACGATGGCACGCCACCCACCGCGTCGGCGCCACGTTCTATTTCCGCCAGCAGGTGGCCCAGGCCGGTACTGCGTGGATCGACGCGTGTGTCAGCATCGGTCAGGAATACCTGGGCGGTGGTCACATGCTGCAGCCCGTGCATCAGCGCACCGCCCTTGCCGGTATTGGCCTGGTGCACGGCAAGCAGGCGACCAGGCCACTGCAGTTGCAGCGCATCCAGCACCTGCGCGGTGGTATCGGTGGAGCCGTCGTTCACGCAGATCACCCGCGCGATGTAGGGGTTCTGCAGCAGGTCGGTGAGCGAGCGTCGCAGGCACGGTGCTTCGTTGTAGGCCGGCACGATCGCATCGATGCTGCGCAGTTGCCCGCTGGGCCTGCGCGTTGCGTGGACCAGCAGACGCACGACGATGAAGACGCACATCGCCACGAACAGCAGGGTTTTCATCACAGCACCAGCCGATGCGGCACGAAGCCTTCGCTGGGGCCGACACCCGCCTGTTGGCCGCGGAACTGGGCATGGCAGCGCAGATGACTTTCCTGCATGTAAGGGCGATCACCCTGGCTGGCGTGTTCGCGCAGTGCGCGGATCTTCAGTTCCAGCTGCACGCTGATGTCTTCAAACACCTGCGGGACGAACTGCGGCAGCGTGCTTGGGCTCTCGTAGCACAGGATCTGCGGCACGCTGCGGCAGGCGACGATCGAGGCTTCATGGGCGGTGCGATGATCCTGGTGATGGTCTTCGCCGCACATCGTGTAGACGCGCTGTGGCCGGATGGCGTCGCAGGCCTGCTCCAGCGCGCTGATGATGGCGTTGCGGCAGGACGGGAAACAGGTATCCGGGAAGTCATGCTGCAGCACCTGGCGGACGCCGAGCTGCCGCAGCGCGCGATGCGATTCGTCGCTGCGGTCAGCGCCATCGTGACAGCCGCGCCCGCCGCGGCTGAGTACCAGGGCATGGATGCGGGCGCCGGCGAATGCGAGCTTGGCCAGGCTGCCGCCACAGCCCAGTTCGATGTCATCGGGATGGGCGCCGATTGCCAGGATGTCGTGGGCCATGGCCATGTCCTTGCGGGAATCCAGGGGAAATGCGGCAGACGCGTTGAACGCACTGCAGCGGGCGCGGACTATCGCAATGGCCAGGTGAAAAAGGGCCTAGGAACATTACGAAAACGCGTCGACGCTCGGCCCAGGCCTTGCCGTGCAACAACGCGGCGAGACAAGGCATCGGCCGCCGGCAGTGGGTGAACGGCTCCACGGAGGCCGATGACGTCAATGCACAGATGCGGACAGGCGCTTTGGAAGCAGCGAGAATGCTGCTGGCGCATCGCCATCCGGCGTTTGCCCGTACCGCGGAGATCGAGCCGATGGATCTGGCTGCACTGAAGGATGAACTGGCCCGCTTCGGCAGCCACAACGATGCGTGCGAAACCGAACGCGGCCGGCGCATGCTCAACATCACCGCCGATACCGGTGAGCTGCTGTCGGTGCTGGTGCGTTTCGGCAATGCCCGCCGCGTGCTGGAGATCGGCACCTCCAATGGGTATTCCACGCTGTGGCTGGCCGAGGCTGCCGCTGCCATCGATGGCAGGGTGACCACGCTGGAGTTCGCCGCCGACAAGGTGGCGATGGCCCGCGCGAATTTCGCCCGCAGTGGATTGGGTGAGCGCATCGACCTGGTCCACGCTGATGCCGGGCAATGGCTGGCGCAGGCGGTGGAGGGCTGCATCGACCTGCTGTTCCTGGATTCGGATCGCGGGCAGTACGCAGGCTGGTGGCCGCAGCTGCGCCGGGTGCTGCGCCCCGGCGGCCTGCTGGTGGTCGACAACGCCACCTCGCATGCCGAGCAGATGGAACCCCTGCGCGCCCTGCTGGCTGCCGATGCGGCGTTCACCACCAGCCTGGTGCCGGTGGGCAATGGCGAGCTGCTGGCGCTGCGCAACGCCTGACTGCTTTACAGGTAGGTGCCAACCTTGGTTGGCACGCTATTGCCGGGCGCGCGGAGCAGTCGAGCGTGGGCTCGGCTCTACAGAGGGCAGGCCTTTATAATCGCGCGGTGAGTACCGAACCTGACACCCTCGCTGCGGTCGAGATTGAAACCGCGCCCCTGCAGCTGCTGCACCTGGACGAACGCCTGGCGGTGGTCAACAAGCCGGCCGGGCTGATGGTCCACGACAGCAAGCTGGCCCGTGGCGAAGATGATTTCCTCGCTGATCGCCTGCGCGAGCAGCTGGGCCGGCCGATCTTCCTGGTCCATCGCCTGGATCGCGCCACCAGTGGCTGCCTGCTGCTGGCGTTCGACCGCGACGCCGCCAGCATGCTGGGCAAGGCGCTGATGGGCGGCGAGGTGAGCAAGGACTATCTGGCGATCTGCCGCGGCTGGCCGGCCGAGGAGGCCTGGCAGGTCGACCATGATCTGGACGGTGGTCCGGGCAAGCCGGTGAAGAAGCCGGCGGTGACCGATTTCCAGCGTCTGGCTGCCGGCGAACTGTCGGTGCCGGTGGGGGAGTTCGCCAGTTCGCGCTACGCGCTGCTGCGCTGCCAGCCGCAGACGGGGCGCTTCCGGCAGATCCGCCGGCATCTGAAACACCTGTCTCACCACCTGATCGGCGATACCAGCCATGGTGATGGCCGGCACAACCGCAACTTCCGCATGCAGGGGGTGCACCGCATGCTGCTGCATGCCGAGCGGCTGCGCTTCCCGCATCCGGATGGCGGCACGGTGGACGTGCGGGCCCCGGTCGACGGTGAGTTCCAGAAGGCGCTGGACCTGTTCGGCTGGAGCCAGGACCTGTAGAGCCGAGCCCACGCTCGGCTGCGCTTCCCGGCGCTGCGCGCCGCCGCCCGAGCATGGGCTCGGGCGCTACGGAAATCCGGGTTGCCGGCCAGCGGCCGGCACTACCTCACTTCTTTTCCGGCTCGTTGACGATCGCTTCCAGATCCTTCTGCAGATCGGCGAACAGCGGCTGCATGCGCGTCTGGATCGCCACCATCACGTTCTGCATCAGCGCCGGGGTCTTGTCGAGCAGGCTCTGGCCGGCCGGGCTCTCGTAGAACTCGGCCATGGCCAGCACGTCTTCCTTGCTGAAGGTCTTCTTGTACAGGTCCACGTACATCGGCCGCAGCTGCTGCCACGACAGTGCTTGGCGCAGGGTCTGGCTGGTACGCGCCTGGATGCGCTGCAGCTGTTCCTGCTGCTGGGCGTTGAGCTGGCGCTGTGCGGCCACCTGCTGGAACTGCTGCTGCTGCATCGCTTCGATCTGCGGCAGCATGGTGTCGATCATGCTCTGCGCACGCGAGGCCGACAGCAGGCGGTTGATGTCGCCATCGGTGGGCGCTGCGGCCAGCACCGGCGCGCTTGCTGCGGCCAGCACCAGCAGCAGGGTTGCGCGGCGCAACACGGAGGGAACGAAGCGGATCATGCGGAGCGTCCTGCAGTACACGGGACGGCAAGCATACCCCCGGCAAAGGCGAAGGCGGCGTGTTCGGTGCCTGATCGGCGGCATACGGCGCGCGATGGCAGCCACGGCAACGCGGCTGCCGCTACAATGCGCGGATGGGCAACGGACCGGTCACCATCAGCGCGCAGCTTGAAATCCCCGACGGCGAGATCGTCGAGCGTTTCGTGCGTGCCAGTGGCGCCGGCGGCCAGAACGTCAACAAGGTCTCCACCGCGGTGGAACTGCGTTTCGACGTGGCCGGCTCGCCCTCGTTGCCCGAACCGTTGCGCGAGCGCCTGCTGGCGCGGCGCGACCGGCGCATGACCGGCGAAGGCGTGCTGGTCATCGACGCGCAACGGTTCCGCACCCAGGATCGCAATCGCGAGGATGCGCGCGAGCGGCTGGCGGCCTTCATCCAGGCCGGGCTGAGCGTGCCCAAACCACGCAAGGCCACCAAGCCGACCTTCGGGTCGAAACTGCGTCGTCTGGACGCCAAACGCGGGCGCGCGCAGATCAAGCGCGGGCGCTCATCACGTGACTGGGAGTGATTGCTTGAACAACCCGACGCCGTTGCTGCCGGCCATTCCGCCGAACATGCCGCAGGTCAGACCCAACCGTTTCCTGCGCTGGCTGGCGCGCTGCACGCTGCGCATGGGCGGCTGGAAGGTCACCGGCACCCTGCCGGACATCCCGAGGCTGGTGTTCATCATCGCCCCGCATTCGTCCAACTGGGACGGCCTGTGGGGCATGGCGGCGAAGATCGCGCTGGGCATGAAGGTGAAGGTGCTGGGCAAGGCCTCGCTGTTCTGGTGGCCGCTGGGTCCGCTGCTGCACAAGCTGGGCGTGATCCCGCTGGACCGCAGCTCGCCGCAGGGCACCGTCGGCCAGGCCGTGGACCTGCTGCGCGACAACGAGAAGATGTGGTTCGCGATCACCCCGGAAGGGACCCGCAAGGCCGTCAAGGAATGGAAGGCCGGTTTCCTGAAGATCGCGCGGATGGCCGACGTGCCGATCCTGGCGGCGTACTTCCACTACCCGGAGAAGATCATCGGCATCGGTCCGGTGTTCACGCCGACCGGCGATGACGCCGCCGACATGGCCGCCATCCGCGAGTTCTACCGGCCGTGGATCGGCAAGACCCGCGGCACGGTCTGAGCCGGCCGCTGCCGGCAGCGCAGACGCCACGTCCGGCACATGCCGGGCGCCCGTGACAGGAGTAGGGTGGACGGCTGCCATCCCGTACCGTCTGCCCAAGGAGCGTTTTACATGTCGCGTACCGTAGTCCTGGCCGCCGCCATCAGCCTGGCGCTGGCGGCCTGTTCCGGCAAGGAGTCCACCCCCGTGTCCGAAGCCCAGAAAGCACCGGCCCAGCAGCCGGCCGAAGCCTCCACCAACCCGCTGCTGACCGCCAGCAGCCTGCCGTTCCAGGCACCGCCGTTCGACAAGATCAAGGACAGCGATTACCTGCCGGCCTTCGAAGAAGGCATGCGCCAGCATCTGGCCGACGTGCGCAAAATCGCCGACAGCGCCGAGCCGGCCACCTTCGACAACACCATCGTGGCGATGGAGCGCAGCGGCGAGACCCTGACCCGCGTGTCGCGCATCTTCTTCGGCCTGGTCCAGGCCGATACCAACGATGCCCGCCAGAAGATCCAGGAAGAAGTGGCGCCGAAGCTGGCCGCGCACCAGGATGAGATCAACCTCGATCCGAAGCTGTTCGCGCGCGTGAAGTCGCTGTACGACCAGCGCGAGGCGCTGGGCCTGGATCCGGTGCAGAAGCGCCTGGTCGAGCATTACTACGACGGCCTGGTGCGCGCCGGTGCACAGCTGTCCGACGCCGACAAAGCGTCGCTGCGCAAGCTCAACGTGGAAGAGACCACGCTCTCCACCCAGTTCCACACCCGTCTGGTGGCTGCAACCGCCGCTGCCGCGGTGGTGGTGGACGACAAGGCCAAGCTGGCCGGCCTGGACGAAGATGCGATCAACAACGCTGCGTCCGCTGCCAAGGACCGCAAGCTGGATGGCAAGTTCCTGCTGCCGCTGCAGAACACCACCCAGCAGCCGGTGCTCGGCTCGCTGAGCGACCGCGACCAGCGCGCCGCCGTGCTGAAGGCTTCGGAAACCCGCGCCGAGCGCGGCGATGCCAACGACACCCGGCAGACCGTGCAGCGCCTGGCCCAGCTGCGTGCGCAGAAGGCCAAGCTGCTCGGCTTCGACACCTTCGCCGACTACCAGCTGGGCGACCAGATGGCCAAGACCCCGGCGGCCGCGCTGAAGCTGCTGACCGACACCGTGCCTGCCGCCACTGCCAAGGCGCGTGCCGAAGCCGGCGAGATCCAGAAGGTGATCAACGCCCAGAAGGGTGGCTTCCAGGTGGCCGCCTCGGATTGGGATTTCTACGCCGAGCAGGTGCGCAAGGCCAAGTACGATCTGGACGAGTCGCAGATCAAGCCGTACTTCGAACTGGACAACGTGCTGCAGAACGGCGTCTTCTACGCCGCCACCCAGCTGTACGGCATCACCTTCAAGCCGCGCACCGACATTCCGACCTACAACCCGGACATGAAGGTGTACGAAGTGTTCGACAAGGACGGCACTTCGCTGGCCCTGTTCTACACCGACTACTTCAAGCGTGACAGCAAGTCCGGCGGCGCCTGGATGGACGTGTTCGTCGAACAGGACGGCCTGACCGGTGCCAAGCCGGTGGTCTACAACGTCTGCAACTTCACCAAGCCGGCCGCTGGCCAGCCTGCGCTGATCAGCTTCGACGACGTCACCACGATGTTCCATGAGTTCGGCCATGCACTGCACGGCATGTTCTCGAACGTGAAGTATCCGTCGATCGCTGGCACCGCCACCTCGCGCGATTTCGTCGAGTTCCCGTCGCAGTTCAACGAACACTGGGCGCTGGACCCGAAGGTGTTCGCCAACTACGCCAAGCACTACAAGACCGGCGAAGCGATGCCGCAGGAACTGGTCGACAAGATCCTCAAGGCGCGCAGCTTCAACCAGGGCTATGCGACCACCGAGTACCTGTCGGCCGCACTGCTCGACCTGGCCTGGCACACGCAGAAGGCCGATGCGCCGCTGCAGGATGTCGGCGCCTTCGAAGCCAGCGCACTGAAGAAGTTCAAGGTCGACCTGCCGCAGGTGCCGCCGCGTTACCGCACCACCTACTTCGACCACATCTGGGGTGGCGGTTACTCGGCCGGCTACTACGCCTACTTCTGGGCGGAAGTGCTGGACCATGACGCCTACCAGTGGTTCACCGAACACGGTGGCCTGACCGCCGCCAACGGCCAGGAATTCCGCGACAAGATCCTCTCGCGCGGCAACAGCGTGGAGCTGTCGACCCTGTACCGCGATTTCCGCGGCAAGGACCCGTCGGTGGAACCGCTGCTGAAGTTCCGCGGCCTGAAGTAAGCAACAGAAAACGGCGGGGGAAACCCCGCCGTTTTTCTTTCTGTAGAGCCGAGATCCTATGTTTGTGGTCAAGCCTGCTGGAAGCAGGCTTGACCCACTTTCAGCATGGCTGGATCAAAGTCCCGACCGCTCTTGAAGACGCCCCAGGCGATCTTGGCCAGCTTTCTGGCCAGGATGTTGAAGCTGGCGGTACTGCTGTGGCCGCGTTCGCGGATGGCCGTGTAAAGGGGTTTGCCGCCTTTCGATCGGGTCAGGCCCATGGCAGCCATGTAGAGGATCTGGCGCAGGCTGGCGTTGCCACGCTTGGAC